>CAIYNF010000021.1 GCA_903927505.1 uncultured Bacteroidota bacterium
TTAAGAAAGCCCTTCTTTTTGTGGGCTAAAAGCCTATTTTTGCCAATTAAATGACCGCCAATTTTTATGGAAAACATTGAAAAGTATATACCTAAGAACAAAATTCGTATTGTAACTGCCGCCAGTTTATTTGATGGCCATGATGCTGCCATTAATATCATGCGCAGAATTATTCAAGCCAGTGGCGCGGAGGTTATACATTTAGGTCATGATAGAAGTGCAGAAGAAGTTGTAAATACTGCCATACAAGAAGACGCCAATGCAATTGCCATGACTAGCTACCAAGGTGGACATGTTGAGTATTTTAAATACATGCGTGATTTATTGGTAGAAAAAGGTTGCGGCCATATTTGCATTTTTGGTGGTGGTGGTGGAACCATTTTACCTGAGGAAATTGCAGAATTGCAAGCTTATGGCATTACTAGGTTATACCATCCAGATGATGGTCGTTCTATGGGTTTGCAAGGAATGATCAATGATATGCTTCAAAAATGTGATTATCCAACGGGCAATCATTTAACAGACGAAGTAGCGCAATTAAAAGATAAAAATTTCAAATCAATTGCCCGTTTAATTTCTGCGGCAGAAAACTTTCCAGACGAATTTCATAGCATAGAAAAACAAATTAATTGGGAACTTTCTCATACGCCAGTTCTAGGAATTACAGGAACTGGTGGTGCAGGAAAATCATCTCTGGTAGATGAATTGGTGCGCCGTTTTTTAATAGACTTTCCAGAAAAAACCATTGCCATAATCTCTGTTGATCCAAGTAAAAGAAAAACCGGAGGTGCACTTTTAGGCGATCGCATACGCATGAATTCTATTAGAAACCCAAGGGTTTACATGCGTTCTTTGGCAACTCGCCAAAGCAATTTGGCTTTATCTAAATACGTGAAGGAAGCTGTAGATATTATTAAAGCTGCAAATTTCGATTTAATTATTTTAGAAACTTCTGGGATCGGCCAAAGTGATACCGAAATTATAGAACACAGCAATGCATCCTTGTATGTAATGACGCCAGAATACGGCGCTGCTACCCAATTAGAGAAAATTGATATGTTGGATTTTGCCGACATTATTGCTATTAACAAGTTTGATAAAAAAGGTGCTTTGGATGCCTTGCGTGATGTAAAAAAACAATACCAACGCAACCACCAATTGTTTGACAAAAACCCAGAAGAAATGCCAGTTTTTGGCACCATTGCTTCGCAGTTTAACGATCCTGGCATGAACCGTTTGTACAAAACGGTAATGGATAAAATAGTTGAAAAAACAGGCACTAGCTTGGTTTCAACCTACACCATTAGCGAAGAAATGAGTGAGAAGATTTACATCATTCCACCTTCACGCACACGCTACCTTTCTGAAATTTCTGAGAACAACCGTAATTATGATAAATGGGTTGCTAAACAGGCTGCCATTGCAGATAAATTATTTGGTTTAAAGTCTTCAATTCAAACCATGCAGGAATCGGCCTACAACGATAAAGACCGCATGGTGAAAGGGCTAGAGGAAATGTACGAACAAGTTGCTTTAGACCTTGACCCAAGAAATAAAATCATTTTAGACACTTGGGAAGAGAAAATAAACTTGTACAAAAACGAGTATTATATTTTCAAGGTTCGCGATAAAGAAATTAAAATTAAGACCCATTCAGAATCACTTTCGCACACACAAATTCCAAAAGTTGCTGTGCCTAAATTTAAAGCATGGGGCGATATTTTGCGTTGGGCTTTAAATGAAAATTTTCCAGGAGAATTTCCCTATACCTCGGGTATTTATCCCTTTAAAAGAGAAGGTGAAGATCCTACCAGAATGTTTGCCGGCGAGGGCGGCCCAGAAAGAACCAATAAACGTTTTCACTATGTAAGCTTGGGTATGCCAGCTGCACGCTTAAGTACAGCTTTCGACTCTGTAACTTTATATGGAAACGACCCTGATTACAGACCAGATATTTACGGAAAAATTGGTAATTCAGGCGTGAGCGTATGGAGTTTAGATGCAGCCAAAAAATTGTATTCTGGCTTCAATTTGGCCGATCCAAAAACTTCGGTTTCCATGACCATTAATGGCCCTGCGGCTATTATCTGCGCCTTTTTTATGAATGCTGCCATTGACCAACAATGTGAATTGTATATCAAGAAAAACGGTTTAGAAAAAGAGGTGGAACAAAAGATGGAAGCCATTTTTAAAGAACGCGGCATTAAGCGCCCTATTTACAATGAAACCATGCCAGAAGGCAACGATGGCCTCGGATTAATGTTATTAGGCGTAACAGGAGATATGGTTTTAGATGCAGAAGTATATGCCAAAATTAAAGCAGATACCTTAAAGCAAGTAAGAGGAACTGTTCAAGCAGATATTTTAAAAGAAGACCAAGCACAAAACACCTGTATTTTCTCTACAGAATTTAGCTTACGCGTAATGGGAGATGTACAACAGTATTTCATTAACGAAGGGGTAAGAAATTTCTATTCAGTTTCTATAAGCGGCTACCATATTGCAGAAGCAGGTGCGAACCCAATTACCCAATTGGCATTAACATTGTCTAATGGATTTACCTTTGTAGAATATTATTTAAGCAGAGGAATGGACATCAATGATTTTGCGCCAAATCTTAGCTTCTTCTTTTCTAATGGAATAGATCCAGAATATTCTGTGATTGGCAGAGTAGCCCGCAGAATATGGGCAAAAGCCATGAAATTAAAATATGGAGGCAATGAAAGAAGCCAGATGTTGAAATACCATATTCAAACCAGTGGCAGAAGCTTACACGCCCAAGAAATTGATTTCAATGATATTCGTACAACCTTGCAAGCGCTTTATGCTATTTACGATAATTGTAATTCATTGCATACAAATGCTTACGATGAAGCCATAACCACCCCTACTGAAGAATCTGTAAGAAGAGCCATGGCTATTCAGTTAATTATTAATAGAGAATTGGGATTAACTAAAAACGAAAACCCATTACAAGGTTCATTTATTATTGAAGAATTAACCGAATTGGTTGAGGAAGCAGTATTAACCGAATTTGATAAAATAACAGAAAGAGGCGGTGTATTAGGTGCCATGGAAACCATGTACCAAAGAACTAAAATACAGGAAGAAAGTTTGTACTATGAAACATTGAAACATACGGGTGAGTTTCCTATCATTGGTGTGAATACTTTCTTATCTTCTAAAGGTTCTCCAACCATGCTGCCTAAGGAAGTTATCCGTTCAACACCAGAGGAAAAAGAATTCCAAATTACCATGTTGGAGCAACTTAAGATGGGCAACAAGGAAAAAGGAGAAGCTTCAATGAAACGCTTGCAATATTGCGCCATTCATAACCAAAACATTTTTGAGGAGATGATGGAAACGGTTAAATATTGTTCATTGGGACAAATAACAGCCGCGCTATTTGAGGTAGGTGGGCAGTATAGAAGAAATATGTAATAAAAAAAAGCCCGCCAAAGCGGGCTTTTTTTTTGCAATATTATTAATTCTTCTTTCCAACATTAAAAAGCGCGTAGCCCAAACGCTCCTTAAAATCTTCAGGATTAAATGGCTTAAAAA
>CAIYNF010000022.1 GCA_903927505.1 uncultured Bacteroidota bacterium
AATTTTCTTGTATTTATTTCCTACCACATAGGTGCTATAGGCAGCATAGTCTATTAATTTATAGAAACTAGAAAAGTGAATAGACCTGTTAGACATGCTACTGTTGTTATCACCCAAAAAGAAAAACTCTTCATTGGTTTTGTATTGAACGGTAGCCTGATTGTCTTTTAATTTAAGGTTTATTTCATTTTCAAAGACGGTACAAACAACTTCTTCTTTTGGATACAGTAATTTGTATTTGGTATAATCTTCCAAAGCTTGTCCAAACGCATACCCAGCGAATAGTATAGAGAAAAGGCCTGTTAATAAAATTCGTTGGATATGCGTCATTGAGCTTTTATTGGATAACAGCAATCATTTCGTCGTTCATATACATATAGGCATTGGTGCGCTTTCCTGTGGCATCAAAATACTCACACAGGCCGTCCAAATTGCCATTTGCATAATGCTCGTGCATGCGCATGGTGCCATTGGCATTGTATTCAATTACATCACCATGGAAAATGCCATTCAAATAACCATCAGCGCGTTTAACTTTTCCGTCAGGGAAATATTTTTTAGTTATGGCAATTTCATTACCGGTATCATACATTCTTTCTTCTTGTATTTTTCCATCTGGGTAATAAATTTTATAAGGACCATTGTAAGTGCCAGCCTTTATATCATAAGTAGTTGAAACATTTCCATTGGCATAGTATGCTTTCAAAGAAATATCACCTGTTTTGGTATAAATGGTATCCACCAATTTGCCATTTTTACCCATATAAGAGTAGCCAATTAACTTGCCATATTCATAAAATCTTACTTCTCTTAACTCTCCATTTGGGGCATAATATTTAGAGGCTCCATGACGGTCTTCTTCGTAGTATTCACTTTCAGATTCTACTTTGCCATTGTCGTAATACCAATAGTTTTTACCATGGTTCTTGCTGTTTTTGTAATCAAATTTTCTGGTGGCTTCGCCAAAATAATTGTAGTATTCCCAAACGCCTTCGCGGTCGCCATATACTAAAGTTACTTTTTGTCTTACTTTGCCATTCGGGAAATAATAAATCCAATCGCCATGTTGGTAGCCCATGTAATATTCTCCAGCAATAGAAACCTTGTTATTGAAGAAATAATGGTTCACTTTTCCATGATTCAAGCCATTTACCATATAGCCATCGTATTCTTTTTTGCCCGATAAACCTTTTAAAACCAAATGAGCTGTACCTGTTGGTATCAAAGCGCTGTCAATGGTAATGCCATTGGTATCGCAATGGTGAATTTCAATTAGGGTTCCCTTTAAATATTTAAATTTCTTATAAACTTTACCATTTGAAAGGTATTCATAAGCCCAATCAGATTTTTGATCATTGTGATAGAAATAACTATTAGAAATAATACCGCTTGGTTCGTATTCATTCCATACACCCCATTTGTTACCTTCTATATAATTTCCTTCCGATTTAATTTTGCCATTTTCATGGAACAAAACTTCTAAGCCGTTTCTTTCTCCAGCCGCATAGGTATATTTTCCAGACTCTTTTCCGTTTTCAGAAAAGTTCTTTGAAACACCTTCTAACTTGCCTTTTTTATACAATTCGGTAGATGATACATCCCCATTTGAATAATAGAATTTCCAAGTGCCATCGCGCTCGCCATCAATTAACATACCTTCAGATTTCTTGTCTAATTGGTAATTATAATTAATAACATTGCTGCCCGATTTCAAGATTTTTACATCATAAAATAATTTACCATCTCTTCCATATGCTTGTTCTCTTTTCCAATCACCTTTTTGGTAGTAATCTACTCTGAATTTTCTTCCTTGGTGGTCAAAAGATTCTTCTTCTCCATTAATTTTACCAGATTCATCTAAGTAGCTAATGCTGCTTATTTTTCCATCTGAATAGTAATCTATCCATTTGCCCGACATGTTGCCTTTGGTAGCAATTCCTTCTCTTTCTAATTTGCCGTTTACATAATAGGTTTTGTAGGGACCTTCCAATAAATTATTTACAAAAACACATTCTTTCTTCAATTGCTTGTTTTCATAATATTCGCGCAATGCGCCTTCTAGTTTACCTGCCTTGTAGTTAGATTCTTCCTTTAAGGCACCATGGTTATAGTATTCTTTAATAGAGCCACTTGGTTCGCCTTTTTCAAAAGAATATTCGTAGCTTACATTGCCATTTTCAAAATACTGAATTCCTTTACCTTGTCTGTCGCCCGCCTCATAATTGTCTTTTGATTTAATAGCGCCATCTGGGTAATATTCATAAACGGTTCCACTCACCAAACCTGCCACATAATTGCCCATTTCTTTTGGACGACCACCTAAATAAATTTTATAAATACCATCAACAATACCTGCCTTGTAACTTATGCTTTTAAGGGTATCGCCTTTGTCGTTAAAATAATTCCAGATGCCATTTTTCTCTCCATTGTTGTCAAATTCTCCAGTAACATCAATAAATCCTTCGGTATCAAAAAAGATCCATTTGCCCACACTTTTTTGTTGGCTATTGAAATTACCCAGCGCTTCTGGGTTGTAGTTTTTGTAATAATGAAAATCTAATTTCGCTGTAATACCAGGTAAATTTCCTTCATACGAAGGATGCATTTTCTTGAATTTTGTTAAGGTAATATCCCTGCATTTTTTTAAGTTTTCAATTTTCTTTTTTACCTCTTTGGCAATTTTTTCGTTTTCACTCGAAGCCAACATCAAGAGAGAAAAGTCTTCAAACGACTGGTTTTTTAAGAAGTCGTTGTAAAAAGCCAAATAGTATTTGGAGTAAAATCCTGCGCTATAATCTTTTTTACCTGCTAATTTTTCCATCACCAAATAAAGCTGACGGTTCAAAGGGTATTTCATTTTACCAGGTACTTTGTATTTATCATTTAGCGCAACTTGGTTCGCCACTAAGAAATCAATGTCTTCAAATTCATTGTCTAAAGCGGTGTTTTTAACACTGCCAATTAAATTTGAACTTTGGTTACACAAGCGGTTAAATTCATCTAAAACATTTTGTGTTCGTCTGCTATCTGGCTCCAACATCATAAAAATGGCAAAGGCCATTATTGCCTGGGTTTGTCTACCTTCTTTTTCTGCCAATGAGGCCAAACGCAAGTGCGCAGAGGCATACAATGGAGAAATGGCTAATACTTGTTGGTAAATTTCAAAAGCCTTCTTATGGTCTTCTGAGGTTTCGTATACAATACCTTTGTTTAGCATCAAGGAAGTGCTAAAAGGGTATTTTTTTAATGCGGCATCATATACGGCAATGGCTTCGTCTTTTCTTTTTAAATCATCTAGTGCCGAACCCCAAATATTGTATTGTGCAATTTGCGTTGTTCCTTCTGCAATAAGGCGTTTCGACATGTCTATTACAACATCATATTTTTTTAGTTTGTAGTAGGAGAGACTTATTTCATATTGAACTGCAAAATAATTGGTATCGCCATGTGGAACTTTTTCGTAAAGTTTAATAGCGTCCTCATATTTTTCCTCTTCATACAATGCCACACCATCATCCAATATTTTTTGGGAATTGATGAGTTGCACATAATTTTGGGCGAATGTTTTTTGCTGGCAAAATGCAATTAGCAGCACCGTAAAAACTACGGCTAATTTTTTAGCGATTTTCATGAGATTAAATTGAACTGAAAAGAAAATAAAAAAGCACCTAAATAGGAAGCAATGGGCGTATCTTGTGCATAAATACTAGGCTTTTCGAGCCTAGTATTAAGAGAATATAAAGTTTTATGAAATTATGCTCTCTTGAATGAGTTGCATGAACTCCTCTTCACTGATCATTTTAATATTTAAATCAGTAGCCTTTTTCAATTTCTCTGGCCCCATTTTATCGCCCGCAATTAAGAAATCTAAGCTCTTGGAAATGCTGCCAATATTCTGTCCACCATTGTGTTCTATGAGCTTTTTAAGTTCATCTCTGCTGATACTAAACGAACCTGATACCAAGAATTTTTTACCTGCTAATTTATCGCTTCTAATTTCATTTGGGTTATATGCCAATTCCATTTGTAAGCCTGATGCCTTTAAGCGTTTCACCAAGGCAACATTGTCTTCGTCTGCAAAAAAGCGGGTGAGGTTTTCGGCTATTTTCTCACCAATTTCATATAAGCTGGCAATTTTTTCACCATTGGCCTGCATTAAATTATCTATGTTTTCGAATTGTTGCGCCAATTTTTTTGCTACCGTTTCTCCAATCATTCTTATGCCCAAAGCAAACAATACGCGCTCAAATGGAATGGCTTTTGATGCTGCAATCCCATTGATAATATTTTCAGCAGATTTTTCTTTAATAGATCTTTTCTTCTTATTACCTGCCTCATCTTCCGATTCAAACTCTAAGCCGTTTAATTGTTCATATTTGAGTTCATACAAATCGGCATAGGATCGGATAAAACCTTTCTTAAATAAACCAGCCACGGTTTCACCTCCCAAACCCTCAATATTCATGGCTCTGCGACTAATAAAATGTTCCATTCTACCTATGAGTTGGGTTGGGCAATGACTGTCGTTTGGACAATAATGAATGGCTTCTCCTTCCTTTCTTACCAAGGGTGTTTGGCATTCTGGACAAATGCTTGGATACATTATTTTTTGCGCAAAGAGGTCTCTTTTGCTGGTATCTACGCCGGTAATTTTCGGAATAATTTCTCCACCCTTTTCTACAAAAACAGTATCAAAGGCATGCAAATCCAAACGTTCTATTTCATCGGCATTGTATAAACTGGCCCTTTTTACAGTAGTTCCCGCCAATTGCACGGGTACTAAATTGGCCACAGGTGTAATGGCGCCTGTTCGTCCAACCTGATAGGTAACTTCTCTTAATTGACTAATGGCCGTTTCTGCTTTGTATTTATAAGATATTGCCCAACGTGGAACTTTTGCCGTAAATCCCAATTCTTTTTGAAAGCTATAATTGTTCACTTTTATTACAACACCATCTATTTCATAACTAAGGTTCTGTCGTTCTTTGTCGTAGGTATTTACAAAGTTCATTACCACTTCAATGTTATTGCATATTCTAAACTGATCACTCACCTTAAAGCCCCAAGATTCGGCAAGTTTGAGCGATTCGGCATGTGTTTCGCAGAGTTTTTCATCACTGTATACAAAATATAAAAAGGCATCTAAGGAGCGCTTGGCAACTTCTTTTGGATCTTGCATTTTTAAGCTGCCCGATGCAAAGTTTCTCGGGTTTTTATAAAGGCGTTCTGCAATTTTATCTTCATCTACACCTTGTTCAAGTAATTCTGTTTTCAGTTCATTGTTGAGGCGTTCAAAGGTTTTTTTATGCATAAAAATTTCACCCCTAATGTCAAAAGAAGGAGGGAAATTGCCTTTTAATTCTTGCGGAATACTTCTAATGGTTTTTACATTTTCTGTAACATCATCACCTTGCACGCCATCTCCGCGGGTTACGGCTCGAACCAATTTCCCGTTTTCGTAACTGATGCTGATAGCCAATCCATCAAATTTTAATTCACATACATATTCAACGGCATGTCCAATTGCATTTTTAATCCTTGTGTCAAATTCTTGAAGTTCCTCTTTGGAGTAAGTATTTCCCAAACTCAACATAGGGTATTTATGTTTTACCTGTTGAAAGTTTTTAGTAATATCACCACCTATTTGTTGGGTGGGCGAATCACTTTTAGCGAAGGCTGGAAAATCTTTTTCTAAATGTTCTAACTCTTTTAAAAGTATATCAAATTCATAATCGCTGATACTGGGTTGCGAAAGAATATAGTAATTGTAATTGTGTTGTTTGAGTTCAGCGCTTAATTCAGCGATTCTCTTTTGTGCCAAATCAGAATTCATGTGTGCAATATAAGAATTTACTTCTTTGCCTATTTTGTTTCATAAAAAAAGCTGCTAAATTTTATTTCAAATTCAGCAGCTTATTATTTTATCTATTGGAGTTTACCAATTCTTCATTTGTTTCTTGCGTTCTTCCAACATTTTAGTCTTCTCTGCTTTAAAAATGGCTTGCTGTTCGCTATCCAAAATTTCCATAATCTCTTGGTCGGCATCTTCCATTGCCTTGCGCATAATATCACCTCTTTCACTTCTTGGCGCATCTTCAGGCAGTGCCATCATTTTACCTTTGGCAACTTCT
>CAIYNF010000023.1 GCA_903927505.1 uncultured Bacteroidota bacterium
CCCAATTTCCAAATCATGGTTGGACTGTATCCAACACGGGTAAAATTAGATTTCACATCACTCTTAGGAGAAATGATAAAATCTGAATAGGCATACCCAATAATTACATTTTTGGTTATGCCTGAAAGCCCAGGCACATCAGCAGTTTTCTTGGTTTCTTCTTGCGCAGAAACTGAGGAACTAAAAAACCCTAAAAATAAAAGCATCGAGAAAATACACTTGTAATATTTCATATTCTATAGTTTAATGAATTGATTATTTGAATTTGCGTTTGTCTTTTTTTGCGGCATATTTTCTCTGCAATTCGCGCACATATAATAGCAGCTCCCATCTTTTTGTTTTGGCCAATTTTGAGGTAAATTCAGGCATAGCACCTTTACCAAAACTTATTTTCCAAAAGATGGAGCCATCACTTTGATTAACAATTGCAGGCTCCATAAAATCACGAGGCGGTGTTTCCAATCCAAAGCCAGACTCACCATCTCCTCTGCCGTTTTCTCCATGACAAATCACACAATGAGCATGGTAAATTACTTTTCCATTATTTAGATTTTCTACTGAATTAGAAAGTGGATTTATTAAGGTATCAGCCCAAGTTGGTGCTTGCCAAATTTTTTCTTGCTTTATCTCCTTTCGATTCTCTTTATCCGAAAAGGAAAAAAACAATATCAAATTAGAAAGAATAATTATGTTCCTAAAAATGGAATGCAAAGTCATGTTAACTCATTTGTTACAAAACTAAATTGAGTCTTTTTCAAAATTCATGACTTATGTCGTGTTTATTTCTGACTTTTATTTAGCTCGGCATATGCAATTTTTCAGAAAGAGTCATCCTCCCTTATTTATCAGGGTATATAAGGACCTAAATCCCTCCATAGTTTTTTTTTATTAAGCAAATATCAAAACTGATAAATATCAAATTTTAATCTGAATTCAATCAGTCGAACTAATGACGAACCTCATTTTTACAATTTAAAAACGTGTGCATTTTTGTCCTCGAATTCAAACAAACCAATTACAAAAAGAAACGAATGGTAAAGGCGAAAACAACAAGTAGCATTTACCGAAACAATTTTATCAACCAAAAAAAACCAATATCATGAAATCAACAATTATGAAACACAGCAAAACAATTTTACTTGGAGTCTTAGCAATAGGCATCTCAGCATTTTGGCAAAGTTGTAAAAAAGAAACGAAAGTAGAGACCAAGTATGTACAAGATCCGCTTATTGAAAGTGTGATTGTTCCTAACTCTGAAATAGCCGTTCCAGTGAACTTTGTACTAGACACTTCATTTAATAATGAAAAATCACATAGTAATGTAAATTGGAAATCTCGTTACTTCGATTTCTCCGACACTTGGCTAACCGGCCGTTTTGGCGAATTTCACTTTGTGCCAGATTTCCCAGTAATGCCTAATAAATTAGGTGGCCTTCATTGCCCCCCTTCTAAAGGTGTTGCTTTGAAAAACTTAAACTTTAACGAAAAATTCCCTAGCACTCAGTTTTGGTCAGCTGGACCAAATACCCAAAGCCCTCCATGCTATTTCAGATTTAACGGATCTGATTTGTCTAAAAACTATTTGAAATTCTATGTATTGACTTCAACATTCTGCACCAGCGAACCTGGCAGAGATGGTTATATCCAATGCGGACAAAACTATATGGGTACACAATGGATGGATTCAACCAGACAAGTTGTAGATCCAACGGTAGATACCGCTTGGTTAGAAGCAATCCCTGGCTCATGGAAACAACAAGGAAATGGTTATGTAGTTAATTGTAACTTCACTTTCAACCATTACTTACATAATACTGCAGGTAAAGCAGATGGCGATCCAATAAGCAAAGTAATTCCAGTTTATGTTACTTATAATGGCAGCTTTGATTTCTTAACCAACGGCGGCCCTGCAGGTACTTTAAGATGCGGATTTAGTGCTTCATTTAGCTTTAACAGATCTGACTTTATGGATAAAACTGCAACCAAATTGTATTTGAAAAAACCAACCACTGCAGAAAAAGCCAATTCAGATTTAGCATTCAATACAAACAAAACTTATGGTACTTGGTCGGGATCAGTTGCAGATTTAATGTATGTAAATGCAAATATGGTATTCTCAAAACCTCACCAATAGTCAACAATAAACAAGCTTAATAAAACAAAAATTAATAATAGAACACATATGAAAACGATCAAATATATTTTAGCTTCTTTAACCATAAGTGCATTCATGTTTGCTTCATGCACCAAGGAAGAAACAAAAACAGTTGAAATTCCAGTATCTTCAACCAACGGACAAGCGCTTATTAAAGGAACCGTTAAGTATTTAGACTTAGCAATTTCAACTACAGCAGTTGCAGCACCTTATGCTACAATAAAGGTTTCTTCAGATTTAGCCACCAAACAATTTACTCAATTTTGGCAAGCAGATTCTGCTGGTAATTTTAGTGTTAAAGGTCTAGCGGTTGGCGATTATTATATCGCTGCTGAATACAGAGACAAAAACAACTACTTGTATACCACCCAAGGATTTACAGTAAACGTTAAGAACTCAGTTAACCCCGTTACCTTAGACTTTACTTGTAAATAATTACAATAAAAAGAGAGTGGAATTAAAACCACTCTCTTTTTCAATTTTATGGGATTTGAAGAAGATCCCAATTTCGGTTTTAGAAACAACCTTTAAAAAAAGAAGATGACTCACACAATTAAAATTAATATTTCGCTGTTAGGTTTGCTTTTGCTTTTTATAGGTGCCTGTGAAAAAGATTACTCCTACACACTACCGCCTAAAGCACCACCTAAAACAGCCCAAGCTACCAGCAATTTAGAAGCCTATTTTGCCGCAACAGCGCCAAGCACCATTAACGCCGCTTATTGGAAAACTGCCAATTACTTAGAAGTAAATGCAAAAGATGTAAGCACACACCTAAGCTATGGCGATGGTGCAATGAACCTAACCAAAACTTTCAATGGATTAACTAATTTTAGCAAAGGGGGAAATCCTAAACTAACTTTAAAAGCAGCATACGATGCTGACTATTTATACATTTTAGCCGAATGGTATGATTCAACCGTAAACCCCTCACAATTTTCTTGGTTATTTAACGGCAATGCCGATCCTTTAAAACCAGGAGAATCTACTACAGGATGGACCTCACAAAGAAATAGTGATAAGATGGCTTTGGCCTTCGAAATAAATTCAGCGAGCAGTGCCAATGGAACATTTGCAAATGTTGGATGCCAAGCCAGTTGTCATGGAACAGGAAATACTACAAGCATGACACCAAGCACAGGGAGCGTAGACATTTGGAATTGGAGTTTAGCTACTTCATCTCCATTGGGGTATATGCATGATATGAATGCAACTTCAACAGCATGCACCTTTGACCTTGGAGGCAGTATGGCTACTAGAAACTCTTCTGGAAATACACACAGATCTGGACCAGCCTACGAATGGGATGGAACACCACAAACACTTACCTTACCAAGTGGCGCATCAACTTTGCTTGACCCGTCTTTTTTCTTATTAAATAAAACACCAATGATTGGAGATGCCACCAATGGCGCAACTCTTTATGCATCAAATTGCGAATCATGCCATGGTTACAATGGAAGTGGTGGCGAAGCCCAAGGTATAAATTCAATTGGCGAAAATAAAAAATCGAGATCTGCCTATAAAGATGCCATGGACAATGTATCTGATATGAGCGGGTATTGGGGTGTATTAAATGAGCAACAAAAAGATGATATCGTTACCTTTTTAAGAGGATTATCTGGTTCGCCTGGCTATTATTTAACTGCTCCTGCAGCTGGCACAAGTGCTGCAGATATTACCATCGTGTCAAATGTTACTCCAATACAAATTTCAAATGCATTGTTCAATAGCACCAACAAACACCAAAAATACCAAGTGCTCATCAAACGCAAATTAAAAACAACACATACAGATGATGTGCAATTTGATTTAGGCACAAACAAGTCGTACATATTTGGTATTGCACTCATGGATGAAGATGGCATTAACCATATTGGTTCGGCAAAAGAAACTTTGATATTTAAATAATTATGAAAACAAAATATAAAATAATGAGCCTGTTTTTAGGCAGTATTTTGTGGGTTTCATGCGAAAAAGATTACCTCAGCACAGTTGACAATTCAGCACCAATAGATTTAAGTGTACCTGTTAGTTTTAGTGCAAGTATCAACCCCATATTAACAAGCAATTGCCTTGGCTCTGGCTGTCATATAGCAGGTGGAACAGCTCCCATTTTAACTGGAGACAAGGCCTATGATCAACTTACCATGTTGGGCTATGTAGACGCAGATACCCCTGATACCATTCCAGAAAACAGCAAGCTCTATAAAAGGGTAATTGCTACCACAAAACCAATGCCTCCCAATGGCAAACTTTCTGCAAGTAAAATAAGTGCCATTGCACTTTGGATCAAACAAGGGTCAAAAAACAACTAATTAAAAAAACAGAACAATGAAAAATATAGTAATTAAAATAATGGCGCTTAGCATAGCATTTGCTGCACCAATGGCATTGTTTGCACAAGATGACGCAACAGCGGTTCTTGCGCCAGAAGTAGTTAAGGCAACATTTGAAAATAATTTGCTCATTAACAACCAAACGGTTCAAACACATGACAAAGGATTTATGGAAATGGCCATTCAACATAGATTTGGGCTAATTGATAAGCCAAGCGATATCTATGGTATTTATGCCCCATCAAATATCAGGTTATACATTGGTTATGGATTAACCAAAGATTTATCGATTGGTGGAGCAGCAACTAAAAACAAACAACTGTACGATTTCAGTTGGAAATATGCCATCCTTAGACAAAAAACCAGTGGTATGCCTATTTCCCTTACCTACTTTGGCAACATGGCTATTAAGGGTGGAAAATCTACCACTTTAATGAACCAAGAAAGCACTTTCAAAAAAGCAAACCGCTTGTCGTATTACAACGAAATAATGGTAGCTAGAAAATTTAATAGCCATTTATCTATTCAAGCTGGTTTTAATTATGTGCATTACAATATGGTAGATTCTGCGTCGCTTTATAAGCACCACGACATGTATGGATTTTCGGCAGTAGCACGCTATAAATTTAGTCCACAAGGGTCGTTTATGGTAGAATATGACCATCCATTGAACGTGAGTGATATCAACGCTAAATACCGTCCATTGCCAAATTTAGGATTAGGTGTTGAGTTCTCTACTGGTTACCACCAATTCCAAATATTTGTTTGTAATACCAATGGCATATTAAGTCAAGAAGCAAAGTATACAAACTTAAACGACTTCAAAAATTTAGGAACTCCTGGATATTTAATTGGCTTCAATATTACCCGCCAATTTGGATTTGGAGAATAAGTAAACCATAAAACTAATTTTATGAAAGAGGAAAAAGAAGAATCTAACAGGAGAAACTTTCTCAAGTTAGGACTACTTGCCGGAACTGCAACCATTGCGGGTTTTGGCTTGAAGAATAAAATTTTTGCTGGTGATATTGAAGAAACTGGAGAAAAAGTAAAAGTTCTTACCACAGATGGCAGAGTAGTTGAAGTAGATAGCAGCATGGTGGCCCATCCATCTGAAGCAAAACTTGCGCAGTTTAATGTAAGAGAGGGTATACCAGGCAAAAAGTTTATCATGGTAATTGACTTGGCACGTTGTGCCAATGCCAGAAAATGTGTAGAAGGATGTCAAAGTATGCACGGCATGTTACCACCCATAGAATACATAAAGGTAAAGAAAATGCAGGACTCTGATTTAGGAGCTCCTTATTGGTTCCCACAAACATGTTACCAATGTGATAATCCTCCTTGCACAAAAGTTTGCCCTGTAGATGCAACCTTTAAACGCAGCGATGGTATTGTAGGAATTGATAGCGACAGGTGCATTGGCTGTAAATTCTGTATGGCTGCTTGTCCTTATTCTGCTAGAACTTTCAATTTTGGAAGACCAGAACAGAAAGAGTTTAGCGAAAAACACAATGCAGACAAAGACAAATGTTGCGCTACCAAATCAAGTACCGAAGGAACCGTTTCAAAATGCGATTTCTGTCCAGAAAGTTCTGCAAAAGGAATCCTTCCAAGTTGTGTTTCTGAATGTCCTAACGGAACCATATTCTTTGGCGATGAATTAGAAGATGCAGTAACCAATGGAGAAGAAACTTTTAGGTTAAGTGAGCTATTGAAAAAAAGAGCTGGCTACCGCCAATTTGAAGAATTGGGAACCAAGCCTAGGGTTTATTATTTACCTCCTGTTGAAAGAAACTTCCCATTTGAAGAAGCAACAGAAGTTCATAACCAAGTAGAATAAAAGTGTAAAGGAATACGATAATGAGTGAAAAAATAATTAACGAAGAAAAAACCACGTACGAAACCTTTACACAAGAGGAGTACATGGTAATGAAAGGCGATCTTTTAAGACCTGTTCAACACATTGGGAAATGGGGTAAAATATGGATCGGGTTTCTAATTGCTGTTTGTTTGGCAGGTGTATATGCTTATTACATCCAAGAAACAAAAAGCAAATATGTAACTGTTTCCTTGCGCGATTATACCATGTGGGGAGTATACATTTCCAACTTTGTATTTTTTGTAGCCTTGAGTTTAATAGGTGTGTTAATGTCGGCGGTATTAAAGCTAACGCATTTTGAATGGTACAGACCTCTTTCTAGAATTGCAGAAGTAATTGCAGTAGCAGCTATTATGCTTGCCGGTGTTAGTATTGTTGCGGCAATGGGTAGACCAGACCGTTTGCATTATCTGTTGTTACATGGTAGAATTCAATCGCCCATTGTATGGGATATTATTGTAATTCTAACTTATGTAACTACCAGTATCATCTTGCTTTTTATTCCCATGATTCCATCTATGTCTACTTGTAAAAACCATTTAACAGGTAAACCAAAATGGCAAATGAAAATGTATGATATCCTTTCATTTGGTTGGGAAGGAACTCCTGCACAGTGGAAAAGTTTGAAGAAAAGTGTTAAAATTCTAACTGTATTGGTTATTCCTTTGGGTGTTTCCATTCATACTGTTACCGCATGGTTATTTGCTACTACATTAAGATCGGAATGGGACAGTACTAACTTTGGAGCCTACTTTGTATCAGGTGCATTTTTACTAGGTGTTGCGGGTATGATTGTTGCCATTTCTGTAATAAGAAAAACCTACAAATTAGAAAACTACCTCACGCCTATGCACTTTGATAAATTAGGAAGAGCATTGGTAATGATGTCGTTTATTTACATCTATTTTAACATTAATGAATACTTGGTTCCAGCCTACAAAATGAGTGGCTTACATGCCAACCATTTAATTAATTTGTTTGTTGGTGAAGAAGCATTGTTTTACTGGTCGGTAGTTTTATTTGGCATGGTTATTCCAGCTACCCTACCGCTTATACCGGCAGTGAGAAAACCATTGCCACTTACCATTATTGCATTTGGTGTAGTAATTGCCGCTTGGTTCAAACGTTACTTAATTGTAATTCCTGGCTTGGCACATCCCTATTTACCAATACAAGATGTACCTGCTTCATGGAAACATTATACACCAAGTTTAATTGAAATGACAATTGTTGCAGCAACCTTTGCGGCCATGTTACTTATTGTAACAATATTCTCTAGGTTCTTCCCAATTATTTCGGTGTGGGAAGTAGCAGAAGGCAAATTAGAAGGCAAAGATGAGATTATTAACTATAAATAACCTGAGACATGAAAAAGTATAAATTTATTATTGGCTTGTTGCTCGCCTTAAGCTTTGGTTTAAAATCAAATGCCCAAGAGAAAACAGCAAACATGCGCATCAGTTTTGAAAAGGTAGATTCTGCAAATACCTTATGCAAAGTACTGGTAACTTCTGAAGACAAACCTTTAGCTGAAGTGGCTGTGAAGCTTTATATAGAAAGACTTTTTGGACTATTGCCTATAAAAGACGAAGTAACAAGCGACGAAAATGGTTTTGCAAGTTTTGAATTCCCAAACAATATTCCATTAAATGAAAATGGTTTATTAAATGTAATAGCAAAAGTAGAAGATGATGATAACTATGGCAGTTTTGAAGCCAATGCAGAAACAACTATTGGTGTAAAACCAGATTTATCTTTTTTAACTAAAAGAGAAAGATCCATATCTGCTGGTAGAGACAGAGCTCCTATCTATTTCATTATTGCATCCATTGCCCTTATCAGCGGAATCTGGGGAACGCTTATCTATGTAGTACTGCGCGTATTTAAATTAAAAAAACTAAAAGCTAATTAAAAAACAAAAAACTTAATTTCAAAACTATGAAAAACCTAAAAAAAATCCTTGCAGGTAGCCTATTCGTTGGAGCTTGCCTATTCATGAGCAATGCTGCTTATGCACAAAAACCCGCCGGTAAACCTTGGCCTGCAACAGATGCAGCAGTTAAAAAAGCAAACCCTATTAAATCTGATGCAGGTTCAATTAAAGAAGGTAAAGATTTATATGCACAACATTGCAAATCTTGCCATGGTGCAAAAGGAAAAGGCGATGGATCTAAAGCAGAGAAAATTGACATTTCTTGTGGTGATTTTACTGGACCAGAAATTGCTAAAATGACAGATGGCGAATTATTTTGGAAAACTACTGAAGGAAGAAAACCAATGCCTTCTTACAAAGAAAAATTGAGCGACAGCGAAAGGTGGAAAGTAATAAACTACATTCGCTCATTATAAATAAATTGCCTTAGGAAGGATTCTATATGAGAAATAAATATGCCTGGTTCGTTTTGTTTTTTTTGTTTTTTATCATTTCCAGTTCATGCAATTTTACTCATAAGAATCCTTCCCAAAAGGCTATTATCTCGGGAAGTATCAACCCTTCTCTTATTAGAGGTAAAACCGTTTACCTCTATTTAAATACAGACTCCATGAGCCTGTATTTTTGTGAAAAGCAAATGGTAGATTCATGCACCCTTGACGAGAAAGGTGCATTTAAATTTGAATTGAATAATATTTCCGCACCCTGCTTTTTTGATTTGGGTTCTAAAGATTTAGTTTTTGCTAAACAATATTTTATTCAAGACGGCGATGAAATTAATTTAGACTTTATTGGATCGGAAATGCCTATAGCACTTAAATCTTACGAAAAAATTGGGACCTACAATAAATTCTTACAAACCTTTAACGACACATTCTACCGCGAACCTAATGTTAAACGAACCTATTTTGTAATCAGTAATTTTATGTTGGCGCCAGATTATGCCCTCTACATCAATAACAGAAAAAACGAACAGGTAAAATTCTTTGAGAACTATTTCAAAGACCAAAACATAGATACTACCTTCCAATATTTCTTTGAAAAAGAAACCAATTTTAATTGGGCAAACGACAAAGTATATTTCCTTTGGAAGAAAAGAACGCGTATGGAAGAAGTACCCATAGATACTAACTACTTCGACTTTCTAAAAGACATAAATACAGACGACCCCAAGGCGCTTATTTGTCCTGCCTATATTCGCTTTGTTGATCTCTATTTAAAAGAATTATACCAGGAAGAAATTTTTACCCTTCCTAAAGGAACACCGCAATCATTGGAAAAATGTAGGCTTGCTAAAAAGTATTTAAAAGGCATGGGGCAAAAAATTGCCTTCTACAATATTCTGCGCGACGAGCTTCATAGCTTAGATGCAAATTTTGCTGCGAACAAAGAAAAGCAAAATGCCTACATAGAAGAACTGTTAAGTATTGCCTCAGACAATGGCAAAGAGCAATGCTACCAAAAGTTTGTTAGCAACTACAGGCACTAAATATTTTAAATTAAGCTATGAAAAACATTTTAAAACAAGTACCACGTATCATTTTTGGCTTGCTATTTTTGGCCATTGGTTTATTTCATTTTTACGCCTATGAATTTATGGCCATTTTTGTTCCTCTTCCCAAAGGGGCAAAAATATTTGTATTGCTTGTGGCAAGCTTAATTTCAATTAGCGCCATTGGTATTATTGTAAACAAGTACCTCAGGAGTGCTTTAATAATGATAGCCTCCATCTTTTCAATTACGGGATTTATGGTGCTTACACCCACTGTTTACAGATCCTCAGACGAATTGATCAAAAGTGTTCAAGAACCCAATTTGGTAATTTTATTTATTGCTATCCTTACCTTATTTTATATTGCTATTGCTAAACCAAAAAATTAATACTGCTATTTTTACCATAAATTATTAGCAGCCACAAGAATTAAACCCACAAAAGTTTATTTTTGAGGGATATGGTTCAGGCAAAAAAAATATTCTTATTCCTTACAGGAGTTTTATCCTTTTCTTTTCTAAATGCCCAAAATTTAAATGGGTATTCTCAATCGGAGATTTTACTGCAATTTAACAAGTTACAAGCCACTGGTTCTGTATTGTATATAGCTGCGCATCCAGATGATGAAAACACACGCCTGCTCTCCTATTTGGCCAATGAAAAATGCCTGCGAACTGCCTACCTCAGCCTTACACGCGGCGATGGCGGTCAGAATTTAATTGGTTCGGAACAAGGCACCGAATTGGGTGTAATACGTACTCAAGAATTATTAGCCGCCAGAAGAACAGACGGCGCAGAACAATTTTTTTCGCGTGCTTACGATTTTGGCTACAGCAAAACACCCAAAGAAACTTTTGAAAAATGGACACACCAAGAAATTCTTTCGGATGTAGTTTACGTTATCAGAAAATTTAGACCAGATATTATTATTACCCGATTTGCAACAGATGGCAGCGGAGGCCATGGGCACCACACCGCCTCGGCCATATTAGCAGAAGAAGCTTTTGAAGCTGCGGCCGATCCAACCAAGTTTCCAGAACAACTGAACCGTGTTGCTGTATGGCAAGCCAAACGTTTATTTTATAACAATGCATCCAAATTTTGGAACCCCAATGCAGATATGAGCGGCAACCTTAAAATGGATGTGGGTGGCTACAATACCTTATTAGGAAAAAACTATGGTGAAATTGCTGCAGAGAGTCGCAGCATGCACCGCAGTCAGGGTTTTGGCAGTGCAAAACAAAGAGGTGAAATGTTTGAATATTTTAAACCACTTAAAGGTGATACCGCCAATTTGCAAAGCATTTTTGATCGTTTAGATTTTACTTGGAACAATAAAACCAATGGTAAACAAATTGCAAAATGTATTGCACTTGCCCTAGAAAATTACAAAAAAGGCGAGCACATAAAATGCAATACGCAACTGCTTGCTGCTATGGAATTATTCCCTGCGGCAGAACGCATCCAAGAAAATTATTGGTATGGCAAATTACTCAAAACATGTCTATTGCTGAATGGCATTTATTTAGAAGCCCTTGCTGAAGGTAGCGCCTACGCAGCTATTGGCGACTCATTAAAAATTAAAATAACGGGATTGAACCGATCCAATACTCCCCTTATTTTAGAAAACATTAAGCTCTTTGCCTATGGCCAAGGCAATGCATGTGCGCAACAAAATTTGAATTTTAATATTGCCCCTACTGTCTTAAATTACAATATCCCCTTTACCACTTCTTTGAGTAAAACCATTTGTAAGGAAACCGAAAACACTAAAATGTATTGGTTAAAAAACAGCATTAGCGACAATAAATTTTGGATCGAAAAAGAACAAATAGGATTGGGTTATGCTTTGCAAAGTGGCTATAAAGTTTCATTTGATTTAAACATACAAGGCAAAAATATTACCTGGACAGAGGAGTTGCAATACAAGTATACAGATCCTGAAAAAGGCGAACGCTACAGGCCATTAATCATTACCGATCCGGCCTTTATCAATATTACCACAAGCTCACTTATTGTGGCAGATAGCAATGCAAAAGAAATTAAAGTAAGCGTAAAAGCTGGGAGAGATAAAGTGAAAGGATTATTGCTTGGTAGCACCACATGGGATTGGACAATTTCTGTAAAGGGCGACAACAAAAAAGAATGGTATACCATGGCCTCCACCTATATTGAATTAGACAAAAAAGGCGATGAAAAAGAAATTATCTTTTTGGTGAAAGGTCCTGCACAAACCAGTATTGGCAATGCCAGCTTTAAGTTAATAGACCAGCCAAAACCTGCAGAAGAAAAAGAGAATGAAATAGTAGAACTCACCAACGAAAGAAACGACTACAGCGTTTATCCAAATTATAGCTGTGGCCTGCAAGAAATTAAATACGACCATATTCCAACCCAAGTATTATTTCCTGAAGCGAAGCTTAAATTGGTAAAGGTGGCTGTAAAACACCAACTCAAAAAAATTGCCTATATATCAGGTGCTGGAGATGATGTGGAGCCTTGCCTCGCACAATTGGGTTACCAAGTTACTTTGCTCACCAATGAAAAATTAGCTTCAGAAAACTTGCAACAATACGAAGCCATTATTACTGGCGTGCGTGCCTACAATACCAATGAATATTTAAGCGCGGCCAAAAGCAAATTAATGGATTATGTAAAAAAAGGAGGCAATTTAATTGTGCAATACAATACCAATAGTTTTGCGGGTCCGTTTAAAGGAGATATTGGCCCCTACCCTTTTAAAATTACCAGAGATAGAATTACAGATGAAAAAGCTGTGGTAACTATTGAATTGCCCAATCATCCTGTTTTTAACAAACCCAATAAAATTACCCAAGCAGATTTTGAAGATTGGATTCAAGAACGCAGTATTTACCACGCAGGTGAAACAGATGCGCATTATGAATTACCTATAAGCATGAACGATCCGGGCGAGAAGCCTAATAAAGGCGCATTAGCCATCTGCAAATATGGCGAAGGCTACTTTGTGTATACTGGCTTGGTTTTCTTCAGAGAATTGCCTGCTGGCGTTCCAGGTGCCTACAGGTTAATGGTAAACCTTATAGAATTGGGCAAATAAAAAAACGCCCAATAGTTTTTTGCTATTGGGCGTTTCAAAATTATTTAATTCTTATTTAGTTATTAGACTTAGCATGATCTGCTAAGAACTGCGCCAAACCAGAATCTGTTAAAGGATGTTTTAACAAAGCTAAAATGCTAGAAAGCGGACTGGTAATTACATGTGCGCCAACTTCTGCAGATTTTATAATATGAATTGGGTTACGGATAGATGCCGCTAATATTTGCGACTCATAACCTTGTACCTGGTAGATATGTGCAATTTGTGCAATCAATTCCATGCCATCAAAAGAAATATCGTCTAAACGACCCACAAATGGAGAGATATAAGTTGCACCAGCTTTAGCTGCCAAGATTGCTTGACCTGCACTAAAGATAAGTGTACAATTGGTTTTAATTCCTTTTGAGGTAAAATACTTAATGGCTTTGATACCGTCTTTAATCATTGGGATTTTTACCACAATGTTTTTGTGCAAAGCAGCTAATTTCTCGCCTTCAGCAATCATACCAGCATAATCTGTACTAATTACTTCTGCACTTACATCGCCATCTACAATATTGCAAATGTCTACGTAATGTTTCAAAACTGCTTCTTCGCCTTTAATGCCTTCTTTGGCCATCAAAGATGGATTGGTGGTTACACCATCTAAAATACCAAGGTCGTTGGCTTCTTTAATTTGAGCCAAATTGGCTGTATCTATAAAAAACTTCATATATCTGATTATTTTTACGCAAATATAAGCACCTAAACTAAAAACTATTAACAGCATGCCAACATTAGACAAAGATTACTGGGAAACCCGCTACCAACAAGGTGAAGCGCAATGGGATATGGGTTCGGCCAGTACTGCACTCATACATTATTGCCAACAATTAGACAAAAAAGACCTGGCAATTTTAATTCCAGGATGCGGCAATGGGCATGAAGCTGCTGCACTTTGCGCAATGGGCTTTACCAATATAACCATTATAGATATTGCCCAAAGTCCAATAGACAATTTTAAGACAAACAACCCAGCCCTCTTAGAAACGGGTTGTGTTAAGCTTATTTGTGGCAATTTTTTTACCCATACCCAAACCTATGATTTAATTATAGAACAAACTTTTTTCTGCGCCTTGCCACCAAGCATGCGCCCTCCATATGCAGCACACATGCATCAAATATTAAAACCAGGTGCCAAATTAATGGGCCTCCTTTTTAATTTTCCATTAACAGAAGCCGGACCACCATTTGGGGGAAGTGAAGAAGAATACCGCCAATATTTTGAACCCTTGTTTGCCATTAAACAGCTTGAAAAGTGCTACAACTCAATAAAACCAAGGGAAGGCAGAGAGTTATTTTTTATTTTACAA
>CAIYNF010000024.1 GCA_903927505.1 uncultured Bacteroidota bacterium
CCTCAAATTATTGACATTACGGAATCCCAATCAGAGCCAGAATCACTGAGCTTAGAGGACAAAGAAATAGAATTAATTAGAAAGAGCCTAAAGAAACACAATGGCAAACGTAAGAAAGCTGCGCAAGAGTTAGGGATTTCTGAACGAACCCTTTACAGAAAAATCAAACAATACGATTTAGAATAAGGAGCAAAAAAAAAGTCTCGCCATTGGCGAGACTTTTTTTTAATATAATTGAAAGCTATTAGTGCTTACATTCTTTTTTAGCTTCACCTTCTGCGCAACATTTTCCTTTTGGAGCAGCATCCTCATGCGATTTCACACATTCAGCACCACAGCTTTTGGTACAAGCTTCTGCAGACTCACATCCTTTTTTACAATTATCCATGCAAGCACCTGCTGCATTTGCATTGTGTTTGCTGCATGTTTTTGACTCCATAGAACAACCCATTTTACCTTTGCACATTTCTTTGCATTTGGCTTCATCAAACTTGCCATCTGCACCGTACATGCTTAAGCACATTTCTTTTTGCTCAGCTGAACAATCATTGCTATCGCAATAAGCAGCACATTCTTCTTTGGTCATGGTCATACAACGACCTAAATCGCAGTTACCCATTTTCATTCCACAATGAGCAGAGGCCATGGCATCACATTGTTCCATTTGAGCACCGTCCATTTTGTATTGACCTTTAGTCATACCACCTTCTACAGCGATGTAAGGAGCAATTACCAATGAAACGATAGACATCAATTTAATTAAGATATTCATTGAAGGACCAGAAGTATCTTTAAATGGATCACCTACGGTATCTCCAGTTACAGAAGCTTTATGTGGCTCAGATTTTTTGTAAAACATTTCGCCGTTAATCATTACACCTTTTTCAAATGATTTTTTAGCATTATCCCAAGCACCACCAGCGTTTGATTGGAAAATACCCATCAATACACCACTTACAGTTACACCAGCTAATAAACCTCCTAAAACTTCAGGACCAAATGTAAATCCAACAATTATTGGTGTAATTAAGGCAATTGCACCTGGCAACATCATTTCGCGAATAGATGCCTTAGTTGAAATAGCAACACATTTTTCGTATTCAGGTTTTGCTTTGTATTCCATAATACCAGGAATTTCGCGGAACTGACGACGAACTTCTTGTACCATATCCATTGCAGCTTTACCTACCGCTTGAATACACAATGCTGAGAAAATAAATGGAATCATTCCACCTACAAATAAACCAGCCAAAACTGGTGCTTTGTAAATATCAATTGCATCAATACCTGCAATTCCAACGAAGGCAGCAAATAATGCCAATGACGTTAATGCTGCAGATGCAATGGCAAATCCTTTACCAGTTGCAGCGGTAGTATTACCAACAGCATCCAAATTATCTGTACGCTCGCGAACTTCAGGAGGTAATTGACTCATTTCGGCAATACCACCTGCATTATCTGCAATGGGTCCAAATGCATCAATTGCTAATTGCATAGCAGTTGTTGCCATCATACCAGCAGCGGCAATTGCCACACCATACAAACCTGCAAAATGGTAAGATAACATAATACCAGCAGCTAAAGTTAATACTGGAATTACTGTAGATTTCATACCAACAGATAAACCACCAATAATATTAGTAGCATGACCAGTAGAAGATTGTTGAATAATAGACATTACAGGTGCTTTACCCATTGCAGTATAATATTCTGTAACAATACTCATAATAGCACCTACCACAGTACCAACTAAAATGGCATAGAATACACTCATTTTTGTAAACTCATATCCACGCAGGCTTAAATTTTCAGGCAACATCCAATTTACTATAAAATAAGAAGCAGCCACAGTTAACAACATAGACGACCAGTTACCAAGGTTCAATGCATTTTGTACACTAGATTTATCATCTTTAATTGTAACGAACCAAGTACCCACGATAGAAAATAATATACCAAGACCACAAATGATCATTGGTAATAAGATTGGAGATAAACCACCAAAATTATCAGTCACTACAATTTCTTGTCCCAATACCATGGTAGCAAGAATAGTTGCAACGTATGAACCAAACAAATCGGCACCCATACCAGCAACGTCGCCCACGTTATCTCCCACGTTATCTGCAATAGTTGCAGGATTACGCACATCATCTTCAGGAATTCCTGCTTCAACTTTACCTACTAAATCTGCGCCAACATCGGCAGCTTTGGTATAAATACCACCACCCACACGTGCAAATAAAGCAATTGACTCAGCTCCTAAAGAGAAACCGGTTAATACCTCTATGGAAGTTTTTACAGTATCTGAACCTAAATCAGCGAAATAAGTTAAGAAGGCAATAAACAAGCCTCCTAAACCCAATACTGCCAAACCAGCAACACCTAAGCCCATTACAGTACCGCCCGTAAACGAAACTTTTAAAGCTTGTTTTAAACTGGTACGAGCAGCTTGCGTAGTTCTTACGTTTGCTTTGGTAGCCACTTTCATTCCAATATAACCAGCGGTTGCAGAGAATACTGCACCAATGATAAATGCGATAGAAATAACCCAACTAGAGTGGATGGGTTTTCCATTAATTTCATGAATGGTTCCTGAATAAGCCAATAATGCAGCAGCAAATGTTACAAAGATGCCCAATACTTTCCATTCAGCTTTTAAGAAGGCCATAGCTCCATCGGCTATGTAACCAGCTAGTTCTTGCATTTTAGCATCACCAGCATCTTGCTTAGAAACCCAAGCACTTTTAATGGCCATTACAATGAGGCCAACTACCCCTAGGGCAGGAACTAGATAAATCAATTGCGTCATAAGTTTTTCCTATAAGTTGTATTTTCTTTTGAAGGTTGCAAAAATAGGGATTGACAGCCATTTTAAGCAAGTAAAAATAAAAATCCTTGTGTTTAGTAATCAGCAGGTTAAGAATAAATGCGAAATTAGGCTCAAATTTTAGTCATGAAACCCCACATTTTAGCCCTTATCACACTCTTGCTTTGTCAAGATACATCTCAAGCTCAATTAATTGGCCGATGCTATGGCGCAAAGCCCTTGGCATTGGGCGGAATTGGTAGCTTACATTCAAATGGTTTTGAAACCATCAACAACCCCGCGTTATTGGCGGATGGGAAAGAAAACAGCATTTCGCTATTTCAAGAAATCCCTTATCTGCAAAAGGATTTAGGCGTTTCCGGTTTAAGCTATCAAAGAAAAAATGAAAAGCTCGCACAAGGTTTCTGTTTATTACAGTCTGGGAACACCTATTTCAAACAACAACTTGTATCATTTGCTTTGGCAAAAAAACTAAGTGAAAATCTTTTTTTAGGTGCGGCATTGCATTACCAACTCAGTTACCAATATCAATTGCAGCCATTACATAATTTAATGGGTGCTATGGGTTTGCTGTTGCGTTTAAAGAAAAACTGGACATTTTCATCTAGCATTCTTAACCTAAATGCTTCTCGCTATCATTTAAAAATGGAAACAGCGCCCATTACTGTTATGCGTTTTGGTTCGGCCTACCAAGTAAACAATAAACTAAGTTTTTTAGGAGAACAAGAACAAATAATTGGCAGACAAGGTCAATTAAAATTGGGAATGAGTATTCGGTTCGAACCAAACTTTGACCTCTACCTTGGTTGGAACAAAAACGCCCAACAATATAGTTTTGCAATGAGTTACCAAAGCGCAAAAACCCGCGGTATAATTGGTACAAGTATCCATACCATTTTAGGTATAAGCCCTTTTGTTGAATTTCAATTTTCACTTATTAGCCATAAAAAATAATGCGCTTTTTATTCCTCTTACAATTTATTGCAATTTCGCATTTGTTATTTGGTCAAAACACAGAAATTCCAAAAAAATGGATCAAAGAGCAGGTGATAAATTTATGCGAAAACCAAAGCATGTCCATAGACCAAAGTGATTTGGAAATGACTATGCAGGAATGGATAGAAAACCCAATTAAACTAAACAAAGCAAGCATTTTCGATTTAAATAAATTCATTTTTTTAAGTCCTATTCAAAAGGCAAACATGCTAAAACATATTAATACATACGGCCCTTTTTTAGATAAATACGAATTACAAGCAATTGATGGTTTTGATGAAAAAACAGCCCAATTGTTGAGTTATTTTATTTCTATTGAGAATAGAAATGCCATTGACTATTATTCTTTAAGAGAAATACTTGCACATGGCAACAATGAACTCTTAGTAGGAACAGATAAAAACTTTCAGCGTAGCAGAGGCTTTAACGCTCCTCAACAATTTGTCGGTTCGAACCAACGCCTTGCAATGCGCTACCGATTTGCCTTAGCCAACAAATTATATTTTGGTTGCAGTTTTGAAAAAGATGCCGGCGAGAAATGGGGAACCATTGGCGATTTTCAGGGATTCCACTTGGTTTACAAAGGAAAAGGGCTGCTTCAAACCCTTGCAATTGGCGATTACCAAGCAAATTTTGGAAAAGGATTGTCTATTGGAAGTTCAATGTTTAATGGAAAATCATCACTTGTATTTCAAAACCAATATTTAAACGAGGGCATACGGGCATACCGTTCTTTAAATGAAAGCGGCTTTTTTAGAGGAATTGCAATTGGCCTAATGAAAAATAATTTCAATTTTAATCTAATGCTTAGCATCCTTCCGCAAAGCGCATTGGTAGAATATGACAGCTTGTTGCTAGAGGATAAAATTGGCAGCATCATTGCCAATGGCTTGCACAGAACGCAACTTGAATTAGCCAAAAAGAACAGTATTCTTAAAACATTTTTAGGGCTGCAAATCAATTATCAAAAAAAGAAATTACAGCTTGGAGCCAGTTACAATAAACAAGAAAATATAGCCAATTACAGCTTAAACAGTGATTTGAAAAACTGGCAAAATCCCTTTTTAAATAGCCATTTTGGACTATCAGGCAATTATTATTTAAAAAATATTTTACTAGGTGCGGAGTTTTCTTACATGGAAAATGGGGCACAGGGTATTATTGCCAATTCATTAATTCCTTTAAACAGCAAGTTAGACGCCATGCTCATTTACAGAAATTACAGCAAGAGTTTTAAAAATAATTATGGCAATGTATGGAGCGCAAACAGCGGCATTGGAGATGAAAACGGAACCTATTTGGCTTTTAGTTACCGCCCAAAGAAATACCACCAAATTGATTTTTATTCCGATGTGTTTAGAACAAATGGCCCCAGCTACCAATCAGCATATGCTAATTTAAGCAATGATTATTTTGTGCATTATACTTGGCAACAATCAAAAACCTTTCAAATTGAAATGAGATTTCGCCAACAAGAAACAGAAAAAAACTTGCCTTCAGAAATGAGTAGAACAAAAACCATGGCAGCGGAAATACGAAGCCAATTTAGGTTTCAGGCAAATTACAGCATCAATAAAGCCTGGACCTACCAATTTAGAGCAGAGAAAATTATTGCACAAAAACCCGATGGTATAAAATATGCAGGGCAATTAATTTTTCATGATTTAAACTACCATCCTAAAGGAGAAAAAATAAGTCTACATGCACGATTTTGTCTCTTTCAGATTGAAGATTTTTGCGCCCGAATTTACATGCAAGAAGGGGATGTAATTTATAATTACGCGCAAACACAATTAAATGGAAATGGCTTTCGTACCTATTTAATTGCGGGATATAGGATCGGCAAAAAGACACAACTTCAAATTAAAATTGCACAAACCTATTTACCAGAAAAATTAGAATTAGGAAGTGGCTTAGATCAAACCAAAGGTCCTTTTCAAAGTGAAGGAAAAATTCAATTGTTTATGAAGTTCTAATTAATTCTTTTTTCCTGTTGTTAGTTTGGTATTTAACTCACGTTTTACGCGTGCATGCAAAACCGCTTGATGTTTTACCATAAAATTTTCAACTTCATTCTTACCAATACTAGAAAGCATTCGAAGGGACCAGGACAAAGCTTTTACTACCATATCATGCCGGTCATTTACCAATAATTCGCAAACCGCTAAAGTTTTTTCAATATCGCCCTTCCCACCGCGAGATTTCATATTGAGTGGAATGGTGGCAACTAATGCCAACCTGCGCATCCAAAAGTTAGGATGTTTTGCAAGTTGATGAATAAAATTTGTGCTTATTTGCTGGTTTCGCCATGCAATTCCAAAAACATGCACGCCAAAAGTATCCACACAAACCCAATTGTCCATTCCTTTTGTAAAATCATTAAAATCTGCTTCAGTAAATAGTTCCAATGCTTTCTTTTCTATACCAATAAATTCATAAGCCAATTGTACCGTTTCCATATAGCCTTCATTAATCAGAAGCTTTGCCAATTCCATTTTTTTGGCTGCAGTAAAATCTTTACAAATCACTCTAAGTTCCTTTAAAATCAACCTTAAATCTGGATTTTTAACGCCATATATTTTCAAAATGCTGGGATAAGAAATGATGGCAAATTCCTTTCTGCCCTTATCCATGAGTAGCAAAAAGCTTTGGTGCAATTCTTCTATTATATTATTCAAATCCTGCTTGTTTTTCATTTCTTACTTTAAATTTAGTCACTATAACCATGTTCTCCACAAAAAAAGCGAATAAGAGTCATAAATTCACATTTGGAATCACTTAACGTTTTGGTTACTTTTGCCCGCAATTAAAGCAAACAGACAAATGGATCTTTTTGAAAAACTACAGAAGAAAGCGGGCCCATTAGGCCAATATGCTGATGATGCATACGGCTATTACATGTTCCCCAAATTAGAAGGCGAAATTGGTCCAGAAATGGATTTCCGTGGCCAAAGGATGCTTAATTGGAGTCTAAACAATTATTTAGGTTTAGCCAATCACCCTGAAGTTCGCCAAACAGATGCGGAAGCAGCTGCTAAATTTGGTTTAGGTTACCCAATGGGTGCACGTATGATGAGCGGAAACTCCGTTTACCATGAACAATTAGACAGAGAATTGGCTGCTTTTGAATCAAAAGAAGATGCCGTTTTATTAAACTATGGATACCAAGGAATGGTAAGTGCCATTGACGCCTTGGTTGATAGACATGATGTAATTGTATACGATGCCGAAAGTCATGCTTGTATTGTTGATGGTGTTAGACTTCACATGGGCAAGCGCTTTGTGTTCGAACACAACGACATGCAGAGCTTAGAAAAGCAATTGCAACGCGCAACGCGTTTAACACAAGAATCTGGAGGTGCCATTTTAGTTATTACAGAAGGTGTATTTGGTATGACAGGTGCGCAGGGTAATTTGAAAGATATTGTAGCTTTAAAATCAACATACAACTTCCGTTTATTTGTAGATGATGCACATGGTTTTGGAACCATGGGTAAAACGGGCGCAGGCACAGGTGAAGAGCAAAATTGTCAAGATGGAATTGATATTTATTTTGGAACATTTGCTAAATCAATGGCTTTAATTGGCGGATTTATTGCGGCCAACAAAGAAGTAGTTAAATTCTTGCGTTACAATTTACGTTCACAGATTTATGCTAAATCGGTGCCAATGCCAATAGTAATTGGCGCATTAAAAAGATTGGATTTAATTCGCAATCACCCAGAATTTAGAGAGAATTTATGGAAAGTGGTTACCGCTTTGCAAACTGGCTTAAAAGCAGAAGGTTTTGATTTGGGTCGAACCAACTCTCCTGTATGTCCTGTAATTATGCACGGTACTGTTGCTGAATCTACAGCAGTGGTGCATGACTTAAGAGAGAACTACCATATTTTCTGTTCAGTGGTTGTTTACCCAGTTATTCCCAAAGGAATGATTTTATTGCGTTTAATTCCAACTGCCGTTCATACGGTTGAGCAAGCGGAAGTAACCATCAAAGCTTTCAAAGAAATTAGAGAGAAATTGAAAGATGGTGCTTATAACAACGACAAGGTAATTAACATGGCAGAAAAAAATTGACAAAATATTATCAATTGATTTCCGTTAGTTTGACAAAAGGTATCTCTGTAAGGAGATTCTCTAATAAACCCTAATTCATAAAATGACTATCAAAAAAATTGGCTTTCTATTGCTCATTTTTGCAGCAATCTCATTTAAATCTGCCGAAGAAATTAAGTGGCTTGATTTCAACAAAGGCTATGAAATGGCTAAAAAGAAAAACAAGATCATGTTGGTGGATGTATATACCGATTGGTGTGGTTGGTGCAAGCGTATGGACAAAGATGCTTATTCAAAAGAGAGTATCATTAATTCGGTAAATGCAGATTTTGTTGCCATAAAATTCAACCCAGAAATTCAAGGTGTAACTTATACCTATGAGGGTAAAAATTATACTGGTGAGCAATTAGCGGGTGTTATTAGCAACTATCAAATTAACGGCTATCCTACAACCATTTTCATTTACCCTAAAGGCAAGAAATTAGAAGTGATGGCTGGCTATAGAAATGCAGAACAATTGGCTCCTATCTTAGCAGATATCAAACAAAAATTCAGAGGTAAATAATACCAATAACTCATAAAAAAGCCGCCAATGAAAATCATTGGCGGCTTTTTTTATTTTATCAAATCTAAATATGACGTTCTGCGTGGTAAGATGAGCGAACCAATGCACCTGATTCTACATAATTAAAGCCCATAGCCAAACCAGCTTCTTTGTAATAAGCAAATTGTTCAGGTGTAATAAAAGCCTCTACGTTTACATGCATTTTTGTAGGTTGTAAATATTGACCTAGTGTTAATACATCACAATTATGAGCCACCAAGTCTTGCATTACTTCAAGTACTTCCTCTTCTGTTTCGCCTAAGCCCAACATTACGCCACTTTTGGTTCTTCTACCACGTGCTTTGGTTAATTTAATTTGCTCTAAACTTCGCTCGTATTTCGCTTGTGGTCGAACCTTACGGTACAAGCGCTTTACGGTTTCCATATTATGAGAAACCACTTCTGGTTTTTCATCTAATACTTGATAAAGTAAATCCCAATGTGAAAGAAAATCTGGAATTAACACTTCCATAGTAGTTCCAGGACTTTCCTGTTTTACCATACGAATTGTATCGGCCCATACCTTGGCGCCTTTATCTGGCAATTCATCTCTGTTTACAGAAGTGATAACAGCATGCTTAACTTTCATTAAACGAATAGCATCTGCCACCCTGCGCGGTTCATCTAAATCATAGTTGTGAGCTCTTCCTGTGGCTACTGCGCAAAACGAACAGCTGCGCGTACAGGTATTACCTAAAATCATAAAGGTTGCTGTTCCTTCACCCCAACACTCGCCCATATTAGGGCAATTACCACTTTCACAAATCGTATGTAATTTATGTTCATCAACTAAACGACGAACATTTCTATAGCTTTCACCTGTAGGCAATTTTACTTTAAGCCAACTTGGCTTTTTCACCTTCTCTTCTCCTAATACTGGTAATTCAATCATCTCTTAATTTCTATTTCCAAAATCGTACGCAATATAAAACCCATAAAATAGCTGGTCGTAATTGGTATGTGCCATAATAGGAACACCTTGCATAAATGCATCAACCGTAACACCAGCCTCTAAACATCTCATTTCATCTGCATATTGCCCCCATTCTACCTGAAAAGCTGCTCTGCCAAAGGCGCCAAGTTTAAGCTGGGTTTCTCCAAATCCTTTAAAAAAACTAGAATTTCCATAAATACGATAAACGTCTGTATGTTTCTCTGGGTCGTATTTTTCACTTACATAATAGCCTTCGCTTGGGTTATTATCATATTGATATAATACTTCAATATAAACAGGTTTTAGAAATGCAGCGGTAGCTCCAAGGCTATAAACAAAATTAACGCCAACAGAATTTTTATAGGGTCTATCTGTAATAACAATGGTTTGACCCAAACTCGTTCGAAGAAAAAACGCCACATTCATGCGCCCGAAAGAATATTGGCTTTGGCTTTGCGTATAACCTTGACGGCGCACCTCCTTAGGGTGACGAATTCTAGAAAAATCGAATTCTAAATGGTTTTGTTGTTTACCTGTTTTGTGCCAACCATAGCGGTAATAAATTCCTGTGGAGGCAAAAGAATTTCTATTTACCCCAAATAAGTTACTTTGGGTATACATCAATTGTGGTTCTGTAATGGGTGCATTTTGCGCAAGTAGCTGATTTGCTATAGCTAACAAACAAAACAGAAAAAAGAAATTCCTGAACTTTTTCAAATGATTAACTTTGTTTCAAATCTATAAAAAAAACATGGCAACTTCAGAAGTAGTTTACCAAGGCGAATTAAGGTGTAAAGCTAAACATTTACAATCAGAAAGTATAATTGTTACAGACGCCCCTATTGATAATCATGGCAAAGGGGAGGCATTTTCGCCTACCGATTTATTGGCAACCTCATTGGGTGTATGCATGCTAACCATTATGGGGATTGAAGCAAATAAACACAATGTGAATATTGATGGTACCTATATAACTATTAGCAAACACATGGGAACACTGCCAAGAAGAGTTGTAAAAATTGAGATAAAGGTAAATGTACCTACGCTTGGATTAAGCGATAGGCAGAAAGAGGCACTCACGGAGGCAGGGGTAAATTGCCCAGTGGCCAAGAGCCTTCATCCCGATTTGATACAGGATATTGAAATTAATTACAATTAGAAACTAATAGCAATAGCAGGAACTGGAATAGAAAACTTGGGGCAGCTTCCTTTACAAGCACTTAAACTCAATAGAGCAAAAATGGCAATGGCATAAATTATCTTTTTCATACTAAAATTATTAACTATTGAATACAACGAACCAATTTGTCCAACTATTGCAATCATTTGATTTGGAAAGTTTTTTGACCCAAAACAAACAAATGGATGCCAGCCGATTTTTATTGGCCCACAAAGGTAATACAAATGATTTGAATTGGCTATTAGCTGAACAAATCAAATTATATCCCAAGGCTTTGCACAAACTTCCTCATTTTGTTAAAAACCATTGTTGGTTCACCTCAAAAAGTTATGAACAAGCCAGTGGGGAAGCGTCTGCTTTATACAAATCTAAATTAATTTCAGGAGCGAAATTATTAGATTTATCTGGTGGTTTAGGTGTTGACGACTGGGCATTTTCACGAAATTTTGACAAAGTTGTTTCTTTGGATCCAGATGAAAAACTAAACGAAATTGTTAGAGAAAACTTTAGGCGACTCCATTGCAATAATATAGAAAGAATAAACATTACCGCAGAATCATATCTAAATAGCAATTTAGATCATTTCGACCTGATATACTTAGATGCAGATAGAAGGCCAGCACAAGGAAAAAGCTATTTTTTAGACCATGACGACCCTAATTTTTTAGCCATACAGGATGCCTGCTTTAAACGCAGCAATCAAATTCTATTGAAGCTTTCCCCTATGGCAGATATTCATTACCTCCAAGAAAACTTACAACACATAGAAAAAATAATGGTGGTAGGCGATAAAAAAGAGGTGAAGGAGGTTTTGGTACTATTAAATAAAAAAGGTTCCACAACAATTATTTATGAGAGTGTGCTCCTTCGCGAAAATGAACCGCACCAAATATTCTCTTCCAAAAAGGAGTTAACGCTATCAATTAGCAGTGAGCTTAAATCCGCTAAATATTTCTTTGAGCCTCATGTTACCATTATTAAGGCCCAACATAGCAGAAACTATGCACAGGCATGCGAACTAGAACAACTGGCCATCAATAGTGCCTTTTATATTGGGAACCATATACCACCCGAATTTATGGGTAGAAGTTTTGAAATTGTAAAGGCTTTTGAGTTTTCAAAAAGTTTGTTTCAGCAATACCTAAAGAATGAAAAATTGGTTAAAGCCAATATTACCAAAAGGAATTTTGTGTTATCTGTGGAAGAAATTAGAAAGGCTTATAAAATAAAAGAAGGTGGCAAAGATTATTTATTCTTTAGTACCCTATCCAATGGCACCCGCATGGTTTATCACTGCATAAAAGCAGTTTAAACTCTATTAGAATATATCTTTAGTTTCTGCCCTTTAGAAACCTTATTCCGCTTAATTACACCTTTGTTCCAACGTTTCAAATCAGCTACGCTGACATCAAATTTACGTGCAATCTTTGCCAGGTAATCACCACTTTTAACCTTGTAAACAATTTTCTCAGGACGTGCATTTTCAATCTCACGGTTCATCGCAATTAGGTCCTGGTTCAACTGATTGCTCAAATTGGTATCGTTGCGCAAGGCTGCCACCTTAACAGCCATATGATAAGGAAGCGTTAGTACTACGCCATTACTTGAAAAAGGAATTACGCCACGACGAAGAGAGGGATTGTATTGACGAATTTCTTCAGTAGTTGTATTTAATGCAAGGGCAAGCTTTTCAATAGACATTCTGTTATCTACAATAACAGTATCTAATTGAAAATACATTTCATCTGCTGCAGGGTAAATATTATGCTCACTGGCATAATTCATTACATAAGCAGCAGCAATAAATGCAGGTACATAACCACGGGTTTCACGCGGCAAATAGGGCATTATCTCCCAAATATTGCGCTTCCCGCCAGATTTACGGATGGCTTTAGATACATTACCTGGACCACAATTATAACTTGCAATTACTAAAAGCCAATCGCCATAAATGCGGTAAGAGTTTTTAAAATACTTTACAGCAGCCTCGGTAGATTTAATGATATCTTTTCTATCGTCGATATAAGAATCTGAGCGCAAACCATACATTCTTCCTGTAGGCGCCATAAACTGCCATAAACCAGCTGCACCAACGGGAGAAATGGCTCTTTGGTTTAAAGCACTTTCAATTACCGCCAAATATTTGAATTCCATTGGCACATTTTCGCGGTCGAAAACCTCTTCGAAAATTGGAAAATAGAATTTAGAACTGCTTAATACTTTACTTACCAATTTACGCTTGCGGTTGGCGTATAAATCTATGTAAGCTCTAACCTGTTGGTTGTATTCAAGTGGAATTTCTGTTTCCAAAAGACTCAAACGGAAAGCGTAGGTAGAATCTGAGTACACTGGAATATCACCTTCATCAAATCCATAAATATTGAGTTCACCTGCATCTGTAACAGGGTATAATTTATTTCTCCAATGAACGGTATTGCTGTCAATTTTAGCTACAAGCATGTCTCGGTCCGAACCAAAACCACCTACAAGTGGCTGAGCAACAAGGCCTGTAACCACAGTAGTTAGAACTAAAATTATATATATTATTTTCTTATTCAACATGAGTATTCGATAGTAGTAATCCCAAATATACGCAGGGAGCCTATCTTTAATTTCTTTCTACAAAGGTAACTATCCACAGCATAAATTCCTAATAAACGTCAAATGAGCAGTTTAGAGTACACTTTACGATATTTTTCTAAAAAATTGACACAAAAAGGGGAACTTGCATTTCTAAAATTGATGGCATTTTGAACCCAATTCAACTCTTACTATTACCCTTATCATTTATCTACCAGCTGGTTCTGCGATTAAGAAACAGTTTGTATACACATGGTGTTTTTGGTGTAACAAGTTTTGATTTACCCATCATCAATGTGGGTAATTTAGCATTTGGTGGAACAGGCAAAACACCGCATATAGAATACCTCATCCGACTTTTAAAAGAAAATAATAAAGTTGCTGTATTGAGCAGAGGGTACAAAAGAAAAACGCGTGGGTACTTATTTGGAAATGAACAAGCCACAGCCATAAGTTTGGGTGATGAGCCCTATCAAATTTTCAAAAAATTTAGGGAAATTAAAGTAGCTGTCTCCGAGAATAGGGTTTTAGGGGTGCCAAACTTATTATTTGATGCACCAGAAACACAAGTGATTTTATTAGATGACGCCTACCAACACAGGGCCATCAAGCCAGGATTAAATATATTATTAACAGAACAAAATAGATTGTACGTTAACGACCATTTAGCACCAGCCGGTTACTTAAGAGAATATGCCAGTGCCGCAGAACGTGCCAATTGCATTGTTGTTACTAAATGTAAAACAGACCTTAGCCTGGAAGAAAGAAAAAGCATCATTGCTCAATTGAAACCATTGGGCCACCAAAGTGTCTATTTTTCCTATTTAAAATACGGCGAATTGGTTCCCTATTTTGAGCCATTAATTCACAATGAAACAACTGCCGTTATAGCATTTGCCGGAATTGCCAACCCATTGCCTTTCTTCCAATACATTGAATCAAAACATCAACATGTAATTACCAAATCATTTCCTGACCACCACCAATTATCAGAAATTGAAATTGAGAGATTACTTGAAACTTTTGATGAAATAAACAGCGATCACAAAATATTTGTATCCACTGAAAAGGATTTTCAAAAATTGGTTCAAGGTCCTCAAGCAGAAAAATTAAAAAAATATCCCTTCTATTATATACCAATTGAAGTTGCTTTCTTTGCAGAGGACAGTAGCAATTTCAATCAAAAAGTAATTCACTATGTTAGCGAAAATAGCCCAAACACATACATACCTTAATTCATTTTACAACCAAGCAAAAATTGGCATCATCTTAGGAACTGGCTTAGGTGCTTTGGTAGATGATATGGAAATTGAATACAGCCTACCTTACGGTGGTATTCCAAACTTTCCAATCAGTACAGTTGAAAGTCATCAAGGACGTTTGTTAATAGGTAGATTAAACAATGTACCTGTAGTTGTTATGCAAGGAAGGTTTCATTATTATGAAGGTTACAATATGCAAGAACTTACCTTTCCTGTAAGGGTGATGAAGCAATTAGGCATAGAAAATTTATTTATTTCAAATGCCTCCGGTGGCTTAAATCCAAGCTATGAGGTGAGTGATTTAATGATATTAAACGACCATATCAATTTATTACCTGAGCATCCTTTGAGAGGTAAAAATGAAGATACATTAGGACCTAGATTTCCAGACATGAGTGAAGCATACGACCCTAAACTAATTGCTTTAGCACATGAAATTGGTTTGGAACTTGGCATTAAATTACAAGAAGGAGTATACGCGGCCGTTCAAGGCCCAACATTAGAGACCAAGGCAGAATATAATTATTTGCGCATTATTGGTTCAGACGCAGTGGGCATGAGCACCATTCCAGAAAATATTGTTGCCCGTCATATGGGAATGAAGGTATTTGCAATTTCTGTCATCACAGATTTGGGCGTACCTGGTATGGTTAAAAAAATAAGCTTGCAAGATGTATTAAATGCTGCAGCTATTGCCGAACCAAAAATGACTAAATTGATTAGCGAAATGGTGACGCGCGTTTAAGAGCGACACAAAAACATTACTTTTGAAAAATGGATATAACTTCAGCAGAATATAAAACGAGTTCTAACAGCTTAAAAGATTGCCCAAAAACAGACTTTCCTGAATATGCATTTATAGGTCGAAGCAATGTTGGAAAATCTTCTCTGATAAACATGTTGGTTCAAAGAAAAGAATTAGCTAGAACTTCGGGAACACCAGGAAAAACAATTAGTATGAATTTCTTTTGTGTAAACAACGAATGGAATTTAGTGGATTTACCTGGTTATGGCTATGCTAGAAGATCTAAGGATTTAAGGGCATCTTGGGAAAAAACACTCTGGAATTACCTGGAAAAAAGAGACTTTTTGGTTTGTTTGTTTGCGCTCATTGATTCGAGAATAGAGCCGCAAGAAAAAGATTTAGCTTTTATTAATAAATTAGGAGAAGTGGGAATTCCATTTCATTTGGTTTTCACCAAATTAGATAAATTAAAAGCAGCCCAAGCAGAAATTAATATCGAAAATTTTAAGGCAAAATTATTGGAAACATGGGATGAATTACCAACTGTTTTCATCACCTCAGCCCTTGATAAAAGAGGAAGAGAAGAAATATTGAAGAGCATTCAAAAAATGAACAAAGAATTTCATAAAGTTCAAAAGTTGAAAGTTGCCCAAATGCGCTAATTTGAAATTTCATTAGACATTTTATGCAGAAAAAAGTTTTTGGTTTAATTGGCAATAATTTAGGAAACACCTTTTCCAAAGATTATTTCACCCAAAAATTTATTTCCAATAATTTGCCTTACACCTATGAAAATTTTAGCATCCCAAAAATTGAAGATGTAAATAAAATTTTTAAGATTCAAGGCCTTGCTGGTTTAAATATTACCAAGCCCTATAAAGAAGCTATCATCCCCTATTTGAATGAACTAGCAAGCTCTGCCGCCAATTGTAATGCAGTAAATTGTATTGAAATTTTAGCCAATGGGAAGCGTATTGGTCACAACACAGATCGTTTTGGATTTCAAAGTTCATTGTTAAATTTTATCGGTTCGAACCGAAACTTTAAAGCTTTGGTGATTGGTGATGGAGGTGCCGCAAAGGCTGTTATTAGCTCTTTAAATGAGCTTGGGATTTCATTTTCACAGGTAACAAGAAAAAAACTAACAGCCCCATACCAAATCAATTATTCTAATTTAACAACAGCGTTAGTTGCTGCGCATCTATTACTCATTCAATGCACGCCTGTAGGAATGTTTCCGCATGAAATGGAATTGCTTCCAATACCTTTTGACGAAATTGGTTCGACACATTATTGCTTTGATTTAATTTACTTACCAGCCACAAGTAGTTTTTTAGTTGCGTCAGAAAAGCATGGTGCAAAAATTAAAAATGGATTAGAAATGCTGCACCTTCAAGCCGATGAGGCTTATCACATTTGGATGAACCAAGAATCTTTTTAAATTGCAGCATGGGAATATTTTATAATTATTGCAAATTCAACACACAACTTACAAGTCATTTATTTTACAATAATATTCTAGTAAGTGGTGCCGAAAATATTCCGCAAGACAAGCCTTTGTTATTGGTTGCTAACCATCCAAATTCTTTTTTAGATGCTATTGTAATTGGTGCTGCAATAAATAGACCCACCTATTTCTTAGCTAGAGGCGATGCCTTTAATAACAAATATGCGCTTCCTATTTTAAAATCACTAAACATGCTGCCTGTTTATAGATTATCTGAAGGAAAAGAAAATCTTAATAAAAATTCGGAAACCTTTGATGCTTGTCATCAAATATTAGAAAAGAAAGAAACTGTTTTAATTTTTTCTGAAGGCATTAGTTTCAATAATTGGGATTTGCGTCCTTTAAAGAAAGGTCCGGCCAGAGTTGCCAAAAAAGCTTGGGCAAGCAAAGATGCCGGAGATATGGTAATTGTTCCGGTAGGATTAACCTATGAACATTTTAAGGGTGGTGGCAAAAATATTTTAATCAATATTGGGCAAGCTTTTTACAAAGAAGACTTTCATACAGAAGATTTAGAAGCAAGTTTTGTAAAGAAATTCAATGATAAAATTTCAAGTGCATTTGAAAAATTGGCTTATGTAAACCCACAGCTAATAGAAGGAACGCCAGATTATGAAGGTTTCAGAAAACGCTTTCAATTTGCGGTAAAAAACAAAATGAATGCAATGGAGGCACTCCAATATTTGAAAGGACAAGAAACACCAACTATTAAAATAAGTGATCGCCAATTTATCTTAAACAGTTTGTTATTTGCACCCTTGTATGTATTGAGCACTTGGCTTGCTCCAAAAATTGTAAAACAGAAATTATTTTTCGATTCAATTTCTTTTGGATTGGTAATGTTTTTATGGCCGGTATACTTAATTGTATTAGGCTATTTAATTGCTTGCTTTCTCAACTAATCTTTAATTTTATTGAGTCCCATTAATGAAACCATCCAATTTGGCAAAGGTTTATGCTGACCTCTTTTCTTCAAGTTTAGATACCAACCAAACTTTTTAAGAATTGGCACTTTATGGGTTTCTACCATTTCAATGAGGGTGCCATCTGGATCTTCAACGTAGGCAAATCGCCCTCCAGATTCTCCCATATCAAAAGTATCGCCGCTATCTACAGTAAAGGCATAATTGTGCATTTCCAAGTTGTTTTTTAGGTCTAACATATTTGGTACATCAAAACACAAATGAATAAAACCTAAATCGCCCCAGAATCTATTTTCAAAAGTTTTAATTGGGCTGCGATCCAATGCCTGAATTAATTCTATTTGAATATCTCCTAATAACTTACTAAAAGGAGCCGTTTGCGGATTTTTAAAGGACAATAAAACCCTGCGAAAGGATTGATTTTTATAGGCTTCGCCTAAATCATTGAATTTACCAGTTACATCGTAAACCAGTTCAGACAATCCCAATCCATTTTGGTAAAAAGCTACAGATTTCTCCATATTGCTCACACCAATTAAGGCACCACAAAAGCCACCAATCATTTGGCTATCCGACTTAAACCAAGAATTATCTTTGACCAATTGGTAATTGTTACCTGCCTCATCATTTAGGAAAAATACAGCCTCCCCTTTTGGGTCGTTTTGAGGCTCAGTGCAAAGCGCATTGGCATTAATAATTGGAAAGGCTTGAACCGCGTTTGTTGTTTTAATTTTAACGGCATTTATACCCAAATCGCCCCATTGAACTGCTGGCCCAGGGGCAGATTTTCTGCTTGTAAACTGCCAAATTTCTGCACCGCCGCCCCCATTCATATTCATTGCTAAAATGGCTCTGCGACTTTGAACAACACCTCCTGTATAAGGCGTCATTAAAGGCGCTGGGGCTTCATCATCAAATATTTGAACATTTATGCCAAATGTTTTTCTAAGCCATTTGAATGTTTGAGGTGAGTTTTCGCAACCTATACCTACTTGTTGTATGCCAGAAATAAGAGCCATTTTTTATGCTAATTTAAGTTTTTTAACGAGCCAAAAGTACAAAGGAGGAATAACTTTTCTTAGCGTAATTAATACCATTTCTCCTTGAACAATATAAATTTTTCTTCTATTTTTTTGAATACCATTTACAATTTTGCGGACACATACTTCAACTGGAATTCCTTTCAGTTGACCTTCATCCATAACCCGGTGTGCACTTCCATCTGCCTTAAGGGCCGATAAAGAAATATTGGTTTTTATTCTGCCTGGAGATACTGTTGTAAAATGAATATTTTCTCTTTTGTTTTCGAGTGCCCAAGACTCAAAAAAGCCTTCCAATGCATGTTTTGAGGCAGAATAAGCGCTGCGTTGCGGAAAACCAAAGGTTCCTACTACCGAACTTAATAATACAATATTTGCATGGGTAGAATTACAAAGTAAGGGCCACAAGTTTTTTGTAAGGCTTACTTGACCAAAGAAATTAACCTCCATTATTCTTCTATCAACGGCCAAACTCGTTTCTTCGGCTTGACTTCTTTGACTAATTCCCGCGTTATTTATTAAAATATCAATATGGCCAAGTTCTTGTTTTAGGCTTTGTGAAAATGTTTGAATTGAATTTTCATCTGAAACATCTAAAAACATACCTTCACACTTTGCCCCCTTTTGAATGCAATAATTGATAGTTTGGCTCAATTCCTCTATGCGACGAGCTGCCAAAATTAATTTCGTGCCGTTTGCGGCCATTTGAATAGCCAATTCTCGCCCAATTCCTGATGAGGCTCCGGTTATTACAATTACTTTATTTGAAAAATAGCTATTCATAATTTGGTTCAGACCGCGGCAAAATACATTTTTAGAATTAAATAATTGTTGAGATAAACACACAAATCCATTTTAATCCATTTCTTAAAACAAATGCAATTGGTCTTCTAACAAGCGAAAACTCATGCGGTGGTATTTGCAAGGTCCGAATTCCTTGATGGCTGCACGGTGTGCCTTTGTTGGATAACCTTGGTTTTTATCCCAATGATACATCGGAAATTCTTGGTGAATTTTAGCCATGTATTCGTCTCTATATGTCTTCGCTAAAATGGATGCCGCAGCAATGGCTTGGAATCTGCCATCACCTTTAATTTCGCATTGATGGGGGATATTTTTATAGGGCAAGAACCTATTTCCATCAATCAACAAAAGGCCTGGCACAATTTCTAATTGATCAATGGCTCGGTGCATGGCCATAAAGGAAGATTTTAAAATATTGTAGGTATCTATTTCAATATTATCTAAGGAGGCTACAGCAAATCCAAGGGCTTTGTCTTCAATTTCTTTTCTTAAATTGGTTCGAACCTTTTCGCTTAAGGCTTTTGAATCGTCTAAGCCCTTTATGTTTTTTCTTGGATTTAAGATTACCGCAGCTGCAAAAACTGGACCTGCTAATGGGCCTCTGCCGGCTTCATCGCAACCAACTTCAATAAGATGCTTTTGAGAAAATTTAATTAAAGGCATGTGCAAATTAAACAGCTGATTTCAAATTTATTCGAAGGAAATAAAAAACAATGATACAAAGTTTATACGAATCAATAAATTTACAGCGTTAAAGCACTTTAGCAAAAGATGAAAAAAACATTCATTTCCAATTTTATCCTATTAATGTCGGTCAATTTATTGATCAAACCCTTTTGGATACTTGGAATTGACAGAGGTATGCAAAACGCAGTGGGATATGAGCAATATGGCATTTACACCAATTTATTTGCCTTTTCCATGTTGTTTATTACCCTATTGGATTTGGGAATAAACAATTACACATCCTCCAACGTGGCTAAAAACCCGGGGATGTTGCAGGAAGAATTTGCGGCATTAACCACTTTTAAATTAAGCTCGAGTTTTATTTATTTGGCATTAACCCTTGGCATTGGGAGCCTCATTGGCTATCCCCTAGACAGGCTAAAACTATTATGGATATTGGGTTTAAATCAAATTCTTTCCTATTTCTACACTTATTTTAGAAGCATTGTGGGAGGTTTACAAAAATTTAGAACCGATGCCTTATTAAGTGTTGTAGACCGCACACTTATGATTCTTTTATGCGGATTGATGCTTTGGTTTGGCTTTTTTGAAATAAGTATTCAGGCTTTCATTTTGGCACAAACCTTTGCCTATAGTGTTGCTGTAATTATTTCGTTTAGTGTTATTAAGCCTCATTTGAGCCATTTGACTTGGAAAATAGATATGGGTTTGTTTAGAAAGGTGGTTAAACAAATGCTGCCTTATGCCCTGCTATCACTGCTCATGACATTCTACACCAGATTAGATGTTGTATTGATTAGGCAATTAATTCCAGATGGCGATATTCAAAATGGTATTTACGCATCTGCTTATAGGTTGCTTGAAGCGGCTAATATGATGGCTGCATTGGTTGCCATGCTTTTACTTCCGATGTTTTCTAAAATGATTGCAAGTAAAGAAAACCTAAATCCTTTGGTGCAATTTAGCAGTGGACTACTTTTATTACCCGCATTTTCATTTTGTCTTATTGCCTATTGTTACCAAAATCCAATTATCCATTTACTAAACCACCAAAGTACAGAATACGCTGCATCTGTTTTTGGTTTGGTAATTTTATGTTTTTTCCCTTTGGCAACCATGTATATTTATGGAACACTTCTTACTGCAAATGGCAACTTTAAGGTACTAAACACCTTGGCAGGTATAGCATTAGCAATTAATTTAGCACTCAATTACACATTAATTCCCAGCCTAAAGGCAATGGGAGCAGCCATTGCGGCCATCAGTACGCAAGGATTTATAGGAATTACCAATTTTGTTTTGGCGCTTATTTTATTGAAACTGAGCTTCGAAAAGAAGTTTGTTGCACGATTTATTATTTCTATGGTAGTCATTCTCTTGTTAATGTGGCTATCTATAAATTTAAATTGGACATGGTGGCAAGCGGCAGCGCTTATTGGCGTAGGTACGCTAGCTTGTATGGTAGGTCTAAAGATTCTAGATATTGAGCAAGGTTTATTATTACTAAAAAGTAAGCAGGCCGAAAAGAGCAATTAATGCCCTAAATTTTATATTTTTGTGGAACTACAGTTATGAACAAGAAAAAGAAACAGTATTACTTTGAATTGATTGATGTTTTTCATTTTATAGTTAAATGGAGAAAAAAACTCATCATCATTTGTGGAATTTCGGCCGTCCTTGCCGCAATTATTTCTAGCCCCTTAGTAATAAAACCTAAGTTTTTATCTACGGCAGTATTTTACCCCTCCACCAATAACTCTATTTCTTCGGCCTTGTTAACAGATAGCAGGGTTAAACAAAAAGACCCATTGGAATTTGGTGAGCAGGTTGCTGCACAACAATATGTTCAGATTTTGGAATCGGATTACTTAAAAGGTAAGGTTATTGCACAATTTCAACTAGCAGAACACTTTGGCATTGCTGCAGACGACAGTGAGCGCAATTACAAATTGGGCAAAAAATACAATAAGAATATCAGTGTAAGGAAAACACCTTATGCCTCCATAGAAATTAATGTATTGGATGAAGACCCTATGGTAGCGGCTAATGTAGCCAATGGCATTGTAATGATATTGGATAGTGTAAAAACAGAAGTTCAAAGACGTTTGGCTTTGCAGGCTTTAAATATTATTGAGACCGAATACAAGCGCAAAGAAGAAGAAATTAACTCTATTAAAACACGCATGCAAGAATTAGGTGCAAAGGGAGTATACAACGTAGAGGAACAATCGAAAGCCATTACCGAATTAATTGGTAAAAATGGCATGAATGAAAACATTCGTCAGCAACAAAACAACCTTGCCATGTATGGTGCAGAATCACAATCTTTATACAATACTTTGGAATTGCAGGTTGAACAAATGAATGAATTGAAAAAGAAATTGGACCAATCTAAAATTGACGTTGGTGGCAATTTAAGTAATGTATTTATTCTACAAAACGCTTCTCCAGCAGAACGTAAAACCTATCCTATTCGTTCTTTAATAGTGCTTGGAGCTGTATTGGGTTCTTTTGTTTTAGCTTGTATTGTGCTTCTCTTTGTTGAGAAGTTTAAAAACGAAAACGACGGTTTAATTTCTTAATTCATTGAATCTCGAAGCGAAAAAAAAATGGCTGATTGGCTCGGGCATCACCTTTATGGTGCTCAATACACTCAGCATTGCCTTTGAGTTTTATTGGACTCCTGCCCTACCTGCTTTGGCTATTATTTCCTTATTAGCCTTGTTAAGATTGGATATACTCCTTATAATTTTAGTTGGCCTGGTGCCACTCTCCATTAATTACGAAGATGTAGTTTTAGGAATGGGTTTATCTATTCCAGATGAGCCACTTATAATTGGAATTTTCTTGCTGGTAATTTATAAGTTTATAATTGATGGCGAATATGATTTTAGGGTTTTAAAACACCCCATTACCATTGTAATCCTGATTAATCTTGGCTGGATACTTTTTACCAGTTTCACCAGCATGGAGAAAATTGTGAGTTTTAAATTCTTTCTCTCTCGTTCTTGGTTTATAACTGTTTTCTATTTTTTAACAGTAGTGCTTTTTAGAAAATTTGAATTTATTCGCTACTATTTATGGGCTTATATAATTCCATTAGGGGCTGTAATTATTATCACAATTATTAAACACAGTGAGGATAATTTTTCACAAGTTACCTCATTTGAAATAATGGCTCCCTTTTATATTGCGCATGGAATTTATGCTGCTGCAATAGCCTTTTTTATTCCTCTCCTATTGTTGTGGATTTTATTCGGCTTTAAATTAAAATTCAATTTTACCACGGTTTTACTGAGTATATTTTTCTTATTATTACTTACAGCAGGACTAATTCTTAGCTACACAAGAGCCGGGTGGATTAGCTTGGCTGCAGCCACCGTATTTGGGGCTGCCATGGTATTTAGATTGAGACTCTGGCATATGCTCACTGTTTTAGGTATTGTGGTAGCATTGGTAATGGTAAACTTTGACGATATTTTCTACCAATTATACCAAAACAAACAAAATTCAGCAGAAGGTTTTGAAAAACATTTAGAATCAGTTTCTAATGTGCGCAATGATGTATCTAACTTAGAGCGCGTAAATAGATGGGCTGCTGCCATAAACATGGTAAAAGAAAAACCTTGGTTTGGGTTTGGACCTGGAGCTTATTCCTTTACCTATGCACCTTATCAAGACCCAGCGTTTAAAACACCTATCACCACTGCCTTTGGCGACCAAGGTCATGCACATTCAGAGTACCTCAATCCATTAGCAGAAACTGGGTGGATTGGCTTGGCTACTTTTCTTGCCCTCATTTTAGTGGTTTTTCAAAGAGGATTGCGTTTGGTATACCATGGGCGAACCTTTGAAATAAGAATTTTTAGTGCTGGTATTTTATTGGGCTTGGTAACGTATTTGGCGCATGGCCTTTTAAATAGTTATAGTGAACAGGATAAAATTGCCGTATTGTTTTGGGGCTTTATTGCCATGATTTGCGCATTGGATTTATACCATCAAAATCCCGAGAATTTAGAAGAAGAAAATTAACCTTTTCTATTAATTCCTAAACGCAAGCTAACAATATTACTCATGCCAATTAATCCTTGGTTAAAAGCATTTCCTAAGGCATAATCAATAGCTAAGTTTTTCAATTGAATGCCAACGCCAATACTTGGCATGCCATTTAAGGTTTTCTTTCCATTAAAATCTGTAATGCGTTGCAAGGTGCTGTAACCAGCGCGGAGAAACAAGAAATTAGTATAGCCCAATTCAATGCCAATGCGCGGATCTATATTTAGGTATTTATTGCTAAGCACTACATTTCTCTGACCATCTGTTGTAAAATCTAAATTAAACTCAGGCAAAATTGAATACTTCTCTTTTACCATAAACTTTTTTGCAACACCTAAGGTAAATCTAGGCAAGGTTATTTCTAATCCTCCATTTGGTATACTATTCCCTGAGGCAAGCAATTGCTTTTTGTCTTGCTCGCTCATGGTATATGTCCATGCATTAAAGGTGCTGGTAAAGTCACGCGCTACAAATGCATATTTCCAATCATTGTGGGTATAGCTTGCAGCGGCATCTAAACCAAAGCCCCAAGCACCGCCAAAATCCCCTACAACCCTTCTAATAATTTTCACATTTCCACCCAAATCAAGCCCTTCAATTTTTGTTTTGGTGGCATATGAACCTGCAAAGGCATAATCTACCGCAGAAAAACTTCTAATAAGTGCATAATTTATCTGACCATCTTGCATAAGGTAAAGTGTATTTGGAATGCCATCTACCCCAAAGCGAACAAAACTAACTGCACCCACAGAATTTTCACTTAATTTAAAGGCTACACAGCCATAATCATGTTTGGCAATTCCTGCAAATTGCTCATTGTGCATGGCAACAATTTGTAGGTTATCTTTAAGTTGAACCAAGGCTGAAGGATTCCAATAGGCAGCACTCGCATCTGAAGTACTTGCAATAACGGAACCACCCATAGCCATGGCACGACCACCAATTCCTATATTCAAAAATTCATTACTGTATTTGAGCGTTTGTGCCTGCATATTATGAAGACAGCAAAACGACAATAAAGCAAAAAAATAGTTTCTCATTTAAACACTTCTTTTAATTCTTGGAGGATGCCCTGCACATTTTTAAAGGCAGAATTCTCCAGTTCTAAAACACATTCCTGTAAAACCAATTTATCTATTAATGTTAGCTGAGGCAAACCAGCCTTCATTATTATCCTGCTTAACGAAAAGGCAAATAAGTTATTATCTGGATAATTCTTGATATAAGAGGCAATGCGAAAATGCTCAAAAAATCTCAAAAACCTATCTTTCTCTTTGTGTTCGTGTAAAGAAATAAATTCTTCCAGATGTAAATGGTCTAATTTTAACAAATTTTCGTAAAAATCACTTGCTACTTTGGGCCTGTGCCGAACCAAAATTCTGTCGAGCAACAATTCAAATAAAATATGCCCAATAAACCATCGCCGCTGCACGTCCGACTCAAATTGTGCGGATTTAACTATTTGCGTGCATTGATGCGTTCCCCAATGAAAAAAGTCTGAGGCATGAAAAATTTTATCGGCGGCATAATGTTGCTGACAACCCTTGGCAAAATCTTCTAAATGCAAATAGGAAGGCAATGGTAATATACCTGGTTTTTTAACGAACCCACGCGCCAAATCTGGAAAAATTAAACCACTGGTGTATTGCGGATTTTCACCCAATTGGTGTATATAAAAATGAGATAGGTAATTCAATTTTCTTTTTATCAGCCACAAAATAAAACATTTTGCCGAAACTGGTTCAGGAAAAATGGATATTTTTACCATTGTAGCCTTCAAAAACTTATTTTCGCAGTATGACAAATTTTGTGGAAGAAATGAAATGGCGTGGCATGCTGCACGATATGATGCCAGGTACGGAAGAACTATTAGCAAAAGAAATTAGTTCGGGATATATTGGTTTCGACCCAACTGCAGACAGCTTACATGTTGGACATTTAACCCAAATAATGACCTTGATTCACTTTCAAAGAGCTGGGCATAAACCCTATGTTTTAGTAGGTGGAGCAACAGGTATGGTAGGTGATCCAAGCGGAAAATCGGCCGAAAGAAATTTATTATCAGAAGATATTCTATTTCACAATGTAGCTTGTATTGAAAAACAATTGGCCAAGTTTTTAGATTTTGGAAACCAGGGTAATGGTGCCGTAATGGTAAACAATTACGATTGGTTTAAAGGCATGAGCTTTTTAAATTTCATTAGAGACATTGGCAAACATATTACGGTTAATTACATGATGGCCAAAGACTCTGTAAAAAAGAGATTGGAAGGCGATACAGGAATGAGCTTTACAGAGTTTACTTACCAATTGGTGCAAGGTTTTGACTTTTACCACCTTTGGAAGGAGTACAATTGTAAAATTCAAATGGGTGGCAGCGATCAGTGGGGAAACATAGTTACAGGAACTGAATTAATTAGAAGAAAAGCACAAGGAGAAGCATTTGCTATAACTACCAAACTGATTAAAAAATCAGATGGTACCAAGTTTGGTAAAACAGAAAGCGGCGCGGTTTGGCTCGACCCGAAGCGCACTTCACCTTATAAATTTTACCAATTTTGGTTGAATGCAAGTGACGCAGATGCGGCAATTTGGATTAGGATTTTTACATTATTAAGCCAAGCTGCTATTGAAAGTATTGAAGAAGAACACCTTCAAGCCCCACATTTACGCGTATTACAAAAAGCTTTGGCCAAAGAAATAACCATTAAAGTTCATTCGGAAGAAGCATATACTACCGCTGTGGAAGCTTCTGCTATCTTGTTTGGAAATTCAGAAGCTGCCGCCTTTGAGGCATTAGACGATGAAACCTTTTTAGATATTTTTGAAGGTGTGCCCCAATTTGAATTGAACAAAAACGAATTGAATGAAGGTATTGCCATCATTGATTTATTAGCAGAAAAAACAACTATTTTCCCTTCAAAAGGTGAAGCCCGCAAAATGTTACAAGGTGGAGGTTTAAGCCTAAACAAGCAAAAAATAGAGGATATTCAGTTACTTGTTGCAGCTTCCCATTTGCTAAAAGGAAAATATTTAATGGTTCAAAAAGGAAAGAAAAACTATTTCTTAATTAGTTTCGCTTAAGCCAAGAATAATGAAAAAAATGAAAACGATAGGACCAAAAGATTTGCCATTAGGTGAATTTCACAATGCCTTGCTAACAGCCATTGCGCCTCGTCCAATCTGCTTTGCCAGCACCATTGACAAAGATGGCAATGCCAATTTAAGTCCATTTAGTTTTTTCAATATTTTTGGGTCGAACCCAACCCGCTTTATCTTTTCACCTGCAAGAAGAGTAAGAGATAATACGATAAAACATACCTTGGAAAACGTGGTGGCCACCAAAGAGGTTGTTATTAATGTTGTAAATTACAGCATGGTGCAACAAATGAGTTTGGCCAGTTGTGAATACCCGAAGGGTGTTGACGAATTTGTGAAAGCAGGCTTCACTCCTATTGCATCGGAAAAGGTTAAACCATTTAGGGTAATGGAAAGTCCAGTTCAATTTGAATGTAAAGTAGTAGACATTATTGAAACGGGCAAAGAAGGTGGCGCAGGAAATTTAATTATAGCAGAAATGTTGCTCATGCATATTTCGCCAGATGTGCTTACGGCAGATGGTAAAATAGACCAACACAAAATAGATTTAGTAGGTAGATTAGGCAGTGATTGGTATGTGCGTGCCAATGGAAACGCTTTGTTTGAGGTACCAAAACCAGCCAAGAATTTAGGAATTGGATTTGATCAATTACCAGCAAGTATAAAAAATAGCAAGATTTTAAGTGGCAATAACTTGGGTATGCTGGCCAATATAGAACAATTACCAGATGCAGATAGCATTGCCATTCATGCCCATATGAACAAAGAATTGGCTGGTATTTTGGCAGCTGGATATGCGCAAGAAGAACTAGAAAGCAAATTACATTCACTCGCCCATCAATTATTAAATGATGGAAAATTGATGGAGGCATGGAAAGTGCTGTTGAGTGTCTAAAAATACTGTCTAAATTCAGAGAATCAATTCCACTAAATTAGTCACTTTAATTGCAGCAGATTGTATAAAGATTTTTACAGCATGTTTTAATCGCTGTAAATCTGTGATTTGCGAAAATAAACGAAAATCAATAAATCCTTGGCAGCATATTGGTAATATACCATTCATCTAAAATCATTTTACTTGATATAAAAAAAACCAATCTACTAGCCATAGATTGGTTTTTTTGTTTTGGTTCGAACCGAACCTAGATTACTTAAATATTATTTACCCATTTTATCTGGATCGAAGCCACGTTTTTTTGCCATCTCTTCCAATTTAGCTTGAAACTTAGATTTGGTAACAGGTTTCTTTTTATTCTCTTGAATTTGTTTGTGCAAGGCGCTGTCATCAACAAAAGTGCGGATGAGTAATTGCTGACCAATGGTAAACAAATTTGAAAGGAAGTAGTAATAAGTTAAACCACTTGCATAGTTATTAAAGAAGCCTAAGAACATTACAGGCATTAGGTAGCTAATAATTTTCATTTGACCTGTAACACCTGTCATTTGATTATTATACATGGTATACACCAAGGTAGAAACAGTCATTAACAAGGTAAACAAACTCACGTGATCACCGTAAAATGGCACATTAAAGCCTAGATTAAGGATACTATCATAACTAGATAAATCGCTCGACCACAAGAATGCTTTTTGACGTAATTCAAATGCACTTGGGAAGAATTGAAACATGGCAATTAATATTGGCATTTGCAATAACATTGGCAAACAACCTCCCATTGGATTTACACCTGCTTTGCGGTAAATCTTCATGTTTTCTTGTTGAACCTTGGTTAAATCGTTGCCATATTTTTCTTTAATTTCATCAATTTCCGGTTTAAGCACACGCATTTTTGCCGAAGACAAATAAGAGCGGTATACCAAAGGAAATAAGATTGTTTTAACAATTACTGTTAGCAAAAGAATAACAATACCAAAGTTACCCAGGTATTGGCCTAAGAAATAGAATACGTTAACGGTAAGCAATTTATTTACCCAACCAAATATACCCCAACCCATTGGAACCACTTTCTCTAAACTTACATCTAGGGCTTTTAAAGTTTTATAATGGTTTGGACCAAAATAAAACTGCATACCATAAGATTCGTTGTTATTGTGAGCGTATGACAGGCCTATATTGGCACTTAGGAATTTAACAAACTTTTTGTTTTCGTCAGATTTGCTTTCAAGCGTAGCATTATCAAAGTTTTGAGTACTTATTAAAGAAGCGTTGAAATATTGCTGTTTAAAAGAAATCCATTGAACAGGGGTTTTAACTTCTTCTTTTAAATCCTTTGTTTCGGCTAAATATTCAGGTTCCTCATTGGGATAACGGTAATAAATTGTTGAAGTTTTAGCTTCTGCATCATGTGTTTTTTCTTGTTGCAACACATTTTGCTTCCAAATTAAATCAAGGAAATTATTGTTTGGAGCAATGATGGCATCCATTCCCACCAAATTGATTTTAAAATCAACCAGGTTATTGTTTGCATTAAGTGCAATCTTATGTTCGATGTATTGGTTATCGGACAATTTCACAAACATGGAAAGGCTTTTTCCGTCTGCAGCCAATTGAGGGGTAAAATAAAGGTCTTTGGTAGCAATCGCTTTGGCGTCGCGGGTTGCGAAACCATAAGAGAAATCGTTGTCTACTCCATCAATTAAAATTAAGGGAGAGCCATCTGCACGTTTGTATTTCTTAAGTTCTACCTTAAAAATACGACCACCTTTATTGGTAACTTCAACTTTTAATTCTTCATTTTCTAAAGTTGTAAAGGCTTCTTTACCTTCCGTAAAAGCAGCAAAATTGCCAAATGCATTAATTTTAGCGGTACTATCAATAGAGGTAGGCGCAAGAAGTTCCTCTTTTTGGGCGGTTTGAGCCAATACCAATGCGGCACTATCTGTTTGTGCACGAACCAAGCTTATTGAATCTTGACGTTGTTTGGCAGCATCTTGTTCTGCTTGAGATGGTTGATTTACGTATGCAAACGTAATAAGGATCACAAAGATCAGGCCTAGGCCTATTATCGAATTTCTATCCATTTTAATAATTAAAAGCGGGGGCGAAAATAGCAATTTCGCTTGAATAATTTATTACTCACAAGGGATTAAGCGACGAAAGTCTCAAAATAAGCGCTAATTAAGCAATTAGCGCTTATGAGCTAACAATAATATAATAATTAAGCTTGGCTATATGTTACCGCTGCTTTAACAAATTTCACAAAAAGTGGATGCGGGTTCAAAACTGTGCTTTTATATTCTGGGTGAAATTGAACACCTACAAAATAGGGATGGTTTTTAATTTCAACTATCTCTGCCAATTTGGTTTCAGGATTTATTCCAGTTATTTGCAAGCCTTTGGCTTCAAAATCTTTTAGGTATTTGTTATTAAATTCAAAACGGTGACGGTGACGTTCGTTAACTTTTGGTTTTTCGTAGGCTTGGTATGCTTTTGAGCCTTTGACTACTTCACACACATAAGATCCTAAGCGCATTGTACCACCTTTTTTGGTGATATTTTTTTGATCGGCCATCATGTCTATAACAGGATGTTTGGTTTTAGGATTCATTTCGGTGCTATGCGCATCTTTCCAACCCAAAACATTTCTCGCAAACTCAATCACAGCCATTTGCATTCCAAGGCAAATACCAAAGAAAGGAACACCCGTTTCGCGGGCAAATTTAATTGCATTGATTTTTCCTTCGATACCACGTTCACCAAAGCCAGGAGCTACAAGAATTCCGTCCAAATCGGCTAATTTTTGTGCCGCATTTTCTTCAGACAATAACTCACTGTGAATGTATTGAACTCTTACACGTGCCTCGTTGGTTGCACCAGCATGAATAAAGGCTTCAATAATAGATTTATAGGCATCTGGCAATTCAACATATTTTCCAATTACGCCTATTCTTACTTCGTTTTTTGGATTTTTATGACGCGTTAAAAAGTCTTTCCAACTTTCCAAATTAGGTTCGTTTTTAGCAGAAAGTTTCAATTTAGACAAAACTGTTTTGTCTAATTTCTCTTTCAACATCATTAGCGGCACATCATAAATGGTAGGTACATCTAGCGCTTCAATAACTGAATTTGAATCTACATTACAGAATAATGCAATTTTCTTACGCATTTCTTTTGTAATGGCATGTTCTGTTCTACAAACCAAAATATCTGGCTGAACACCACTTTCTAAAAGCAATTTAACACTGTGTTGGGTTGGTTTGGTTTTAAGTTCTTTGGTTGAACTCAAGTAAGGCAATAAAGTAAGGTGAATTACCAATGCATCCTCTTCCTTCATTTCCCATAGTAATTGACGCACCGATTCTATGTATGGCAGCGATTCAATATCGCCAACAGTACCACCAATTTCCGTGATAATTACATCAAATTTTCCAGTATCACCCAGTAGTTTTATTCTACGCTTAATTTCATCGGTGATATGTGGTATAACCTGGACCGTTTTACCTAAATATGCCCCTTCACGCTCTTGATTAATAACATGTTGGTAAATTCTACCCGTGGTCACATTATTTGCTTGCGAGGTAGGAATATTTAAGAATCGTTCGTAATGACCCAAATCCAAATCGGTTTCTGCGCCATCTTCAGTTACATAGCATTCGCCGTGTTCATAAGGATTTAAAGTTCCCGGATCCACATTGATATAGGGATCTAATTTTTGAATGGTAACAGAATACCCGCGGGCTTGAAGTAATTTAGCCAATGAAGCGGCAATAATTCCTTTGCCCAAAGACGAAGTAACTCCGCCAGTAACGAAAATATATTTTGGTGTCATAATGGTAAAATGAAATTACACCAAAAACGGCTTTAAAATAACGGGTAAATTCGCATACAATAGGCATTTGCAGCGATTTAGAGGGAAGATTTTTTTAAACCGTAATTGTGTATTTACGGGATACAAAAATAGTTGCTTATCACCTGCGTACCAAGGTTGGCAGCACTTTGTTTTCAATAAGTTGTTAACATGCACGTCTTTTGGGCAAGAAATAGGAAACTAAAATCAAAAGGGAAAAATGCCGAAACAGCCTAAATTTCTCTATTTACATCCCATTGTTCCATGTAATGACCTACCCTGCGTAGGAAGCTTCCACCAAGGGAACCATCCACCACACGGTGATCATAACTCAAGCTAAGGAACATCATATGTCGAATGGCAATTACATCGCCCATTTCAGTTTCTAATACAGCGGGTTTTTTCTTAATAGCACCAGTTGCCATAATTGCAACCTGAGGTTGGTTAATAATAGGCGTACCCATTACATTTCCAAAACCACCCACATTTGTAAGGGTAAAAGTTCCACCTTGAATATCGTCTGGGGCCAATTTATTTGCACGTGCTTTATTAGCAAGGCCATTCACAGATTTGGTTAATCCAACCAAGTTCATGTTATCTGCATTTTTAATTACAGGAACAATTAAGTTGCCACTTGGTAATGCGGCAGCCATTCCAATATTAATTGCTTTGCGTTTGATAATATTATACCCATCAACGGTAATGTTAATCATAGGGAAATCTTTGATGGCTTTTACCACACACTCAATAAACATTGGGGTAAAAGTGATTTTTTCGCCTTCACGTTTTTCGTAAACTTTTTTGGCTTTATCTCTCCAAAGAACCATATTGGTTACATCGGCTTCCACAAATGAAGTTACATGCGGACTGGTATGTTTGCTCATGACCATGTGATCGGCAATGAGTTTGCGCATGCGGTCCATTTCAATTACCTCATCGCCACCATTCATACTTACTGCAGGTTTTGCCACAGGAGCTGGGCTGCTTGGCTTTTCGGGTTGAACCGATACAGGAGCTGCGTTAACTGCAGCTGCAGGAATTGATCCAGCACCTCTATTTTGAACATGGGCTAAAATATCGCGTTTGGTAACACGACCCTCGGCACCAGTTCCAGCAATGGTTTCTAACTCTGCCATACTGATATTTTCGGCACGGGCAATATTTAAAACCAATGGGCTATAAAAACGATTTCCTGAATTTGAACTAACTGTATTTTGTGCAGCAACTATTGTTTGTTCAACCTGTTGCACGGCGGCTTTCACCTCTACAGGTGCGGCAGCTTCCACTTTAGGAGCTGCTGGCGCACTTGCTGCGGTGCCATCCAATGCAATTATTGCTATTGGTGCATTTACAGGCACAACATCACCTTCTTTAAATAATAACTTAATCAGTTTACCAGCTTTGGGTGAAGGAACTTCCGAATCTACTTTATCGGTTGCAATTTCTAACACTGTTTCGTCGATGGCAATCATATCGCCTTCATTTTTTGTCCAACGAATAATGGTTGCTTCTGCAATACTTTCGCCCATTTTGGGCATCACCAATTGAAATTCCGACATAGTAATTTATTTGGATAATTAATTCCTGCTTTTTCAATTGGTTCGAACCGAAATTGGAACCAATTGCGAGGCAAATTTATTTTAATTTAGCAATTGAAAAAACTTTTCTGCAATTACAGCTGCAACCCCTTATTTCTCAATGGATGACCATTCCAGTTGTAAGTCGACCAACTTACGGTAAATGCCAGTTTGGTTTGCCATCAAGGTTTCATGTGTTCCCATTTCTTGCACGGTACCTTTATCTATTACAATAATTTTATCTGCATTTCTCACTGTAGACAACCTATGTGCAATAACAAAACTGGTGCGGTCTTTCATTAAATTCTCAAGGGCATCTTGCACCAATTGTTCGCTTTCAGAATCCAATGAGCTGGTAGCTTCATCTAAAAGAAGGATGGCTGGGTTCTTTAGAATGGCGCGTGCAATTGCAATACGTTGGCGTTGACCACCGCTCAATTTAATTCCACGTTCGCCTACGATGGTATCATAAGCCTCAGGGAAACGAGCAATAAACTCATGTGCATTGGCTTTTTTTGCAGCCTCCATTATTTCTTCCAAAGAAGCATTTGGCTTACCATAGGCAATGTTTTCTTGAATGGTTCCGCCAAAAAGGATAACATCTTGAGGAACGAAAGCAATTTGTTTACGTAATTCGGTAAGCGAAAATTCACGGCTATCTACCCCATCAAATAGAATTTCACCTTCACTTGGTTCGTAAAACTTCAATAATAGCGAGGCGATGGTGCTTTTTCCGGCACCACTTGGGCCTACCAAGGCAACCTGCTCGCCATTCTTCACTTCTAAATTTATTTCTCTTAAGACTTGTACATCTTTTCTTGAAGGATAAGAAAATGCTACATTTTTGAATTGAACATTTCCAACTATTCTATGTTTTAGTTGAATGGCTTCTTCAGTTAATTGAACATCTTCGCCGGTTTCGCGCAATAATTCGCGTACACGTTGGGTGGCACCTAGTGTTTTCTGTAATTGGCTAAACATATCTGCAAAACCCGCAAATGTACCGCCAACAAAGGCAGAGAAGATAACGAACATGGTTAAATCACCTGCGCTTAATTCCCCTGTTTTAATTAAGCCTGCACCATACCACATTACAAAAGCGATGGCTCCAAAAACACTAAAAATCATAAAACTAACAAAGGCCCCACGGTAACGGGCATTTGAAATGGCTGTTTCAACTACGCTAAAAATGCTTTTGCGGTAACGCTTCATTTCGTGCGCTTCACTTGTAAAAGCTTTTACAATAGAAATACCTTGAAAAGTTTCTTGCACGATGGTGCCACTTTCGGCCAATTGATCTTGCGCTTTGCGAGACATTTTTCTGATGCGCATACCAAAAACAACGGCTACAACTGCTATGAGGGGAACAACTGAAAGCATTACAAAAGCGAGCTCTTTAGAAATCCAAAAAATAAAACTTAATCCTATGATAAGGGTAAAAATACCCCTTAAAAATTCGGCCAAAGTAAAGGAGATGGCATCTTGAATTTGAGATAAATCAGAGCTAATTCTATTGCTCAATTCGCCAACACGCTGATCACTGTAGAAACTCATGGGCATGCTTAGGAGCTTGCCGTATAAGTCGGAACGCATATTGGCTAAGGATTTTTCACCTACCTCGGTAAGCAAATAAATACGCATAAAAGAAAAAATGGTTTGAACCGAAAGTTGCAAGAAGAGCAATAATAAAATGGTATTTAAACTCCACTGCACTGTTTTGAGATCGAAGCCTAAAGAGGTTGCATTCATTCCCGATTGGGGCAATTGCACTTGCGAACCGGGCGCCGCAGCATCAATCATTTTACCAAGTAGGAAAGGGAAAATCATGGTACTAAAAGCCGAGAGGGCAATAAATACCAAACTTAAAATAAACTTTCCTCTGAATGGTTTGATGTATGCAAATAGAGATAAAGCTTCACCTAAACTTTCTTTTGTAATCTTTGCTTTAACGGGCTCTTGTTCTAGGTTTCCGTTGCTATTAAAACTTCTTTTGGCCATAAATTGACTGCAAATATAAGCAGCAAGAGCAAGGGCAAATATTTTTTCTTTGAAAAGAAAGAAAATGACGATAAAATTTCGAAATCCAAATCCATTATTCGAAACGCATGTGTTTAACTGAGTCGCCAGAATCGCGCAATTCTATGAGTGAATCTATTCCAATTAAGAGGTGTTTAGCAACAAAATTATTGGTTACCGATGCATCACTTTTAGATGTTTTGACTCCTTCTGGCACCATTGGATTATCACTTACCAGTAACAAAGCCCCTTTGGGTATTTCATTAACAAATCCTGTAATAAAGATGGTTGCTGTTTCCATATCTATTCCCATTGCACGTGTTTTACGCAAGTATGTTTTAAATTCTTCATCATGTTCCCAAACACGCCTATTGGTGGTATATACGGTACCGGTCCAATAATCCATTTCATGTTTTACAATGGTAGCAGAAACGGCCTTTTGCAAGCGAAAAGAAGGCAGTGCAGGAATTTCTTGCATAATATAATCATTGCTGGTTCCCTCGCCTCTGATGGCAGCGATTGGAAGAATTAAATCTCCAATTTTTGTTGCTTTTTTTAATCCACCACATTTACCTAAAAACAAGGCTGCTTTGGGATGTACAGCACTTAACAAATCCATACAGGTAGCAGCCATAGCACTACCCATACCAAAATTGATGATGGTAATATTATCTGCTGTTGCGGTTTGCATGGGTTTATCTCTACCCATAACTTCTACATTAAATCTTTCTGCAAACAAATCAACATAATGAATAAAATTAGTCATTAAGATATATTCGCCAAAAGCCTCTAAAGGACGACCAGTATAGCGGGGCAGCCAATCATTTACAATTTCTTGTTTGGTTTTCATTTCAGCAATATAAATTATTGAACGCAGGCCACCAAAAGGAATAAGCGTGAAATTTGTGTTAATTTATTTGCGACTTCAAGATTCTGCTTATTTTCGTTGCATGAAAATACAAATAACCTTAGGCATAAGTCTTTTATTTTGCTTGAATTTAAATGCACAAAACAAGAAAAAGATTTGCATTGCATTTTATAATCAAGAAAATTTATTTGACACATTGGACACTCCCAATAAAAACGACGAGGAATTTTTACCTGAAGGAACCTATAGGTGGAACACAGAAAAATACAACAACAAACTTAACAATATGGCCAAGGTAATTGGGGCAATGAATGAAGGTAATGGTCCAGATATGCTGGGCATGTGCGAAGTAGAGACTGAAATTGCTGTGAAGGATTTATGCAATGAATTAAGAAAAAACAAAATAGATTATGGCTATGTATGGTTTGATAGTCCGGATGAGCGTGGGATAGACAATGCCTTAATTTACAAAAAGAGTAATGTAAAGAAAAGCAGTTCTAAAATGTTTACCGTAGATACAGCAGGCATTGGAGGTGATAATACCAGAGGGATTGTAATGGCAGATTTTACATTAATAAATAATAGTCGCTTAGTCGTTTTAGTGAATCATTTTCCCAGTAGAAGAGAAGGTGAAAAAGAGAGTGAGTTTAAACGTATTTATGTTGCGCAACGTTTAAAAACCATTTGCGATAGTATACAGTTACAAGATCCTACGTGTTTTATTTTAGTAATGGGAGATTTTAATGACTATCCTAACAATACAAGTATTCGCGAAGTATTGCAGGCCGGAGCAAATATAAAAGAAACGGGGAGATTAGGCTTTTACAATCCCATGAATCAATTGTTGGCAGAAGGAAAAGGATCTTACAAGCACAAAGGTGAATGGAATTTTTTAGACCAAATGCTGTTGAACCAAAACTTGGTAAATGCGAAGGGTAAATTGAGTTATGAGAACAACTCGGCTAATACTTTCAAAGAAGATTGGATGTTGGAAACGGAAGAAAAATACAAAGGAAATCCGAAGAGAACGTTTGGCGGCAAAAAATATTTGAATGGGTACAGTGACCACTTACCTGTGTATTTATACTTGAATTTGAATTAATGTCGGTTTTACCAACAGTATTTACCAATATAGACGGAAGTAAAACATTGTTCCGCGCAGACATTGATGAAACGTATCATTCGAGACATGGCGCCATTGCGGAAAGTTTGCATGTTTTTATCAAGGAAGGTTTGCATTATTATTTAGAAAATAATAACAATAAAAACATCTCAATTATTGAGGTTGGGTTTGGTACTGGCTTAAATGCCATGTTGAGTTATCTGGAAACAATAAACAATAATTTAAACCTTAGGTACCAAAGTTTAGAAACCATTCCACTCCCCTATTCTTTGGTTCAAGACTTACAATACAACAATTATTGGAGCGAATTGGACGAAAATAGATTTGCGCTGATGCACCAAGGCAACTGGGATGAATTCATTGAAATTAGTAATGGATTTAAATTAAAAAAAATCAATGAAAGTTTACTTGATTTCAAAACCAGCGATCTATTTGATTTAGTTTATTTTGATGCATTTGGCCCCGATAAACAAACTGAGCTGTGGCAGCTAGAAATTTTTGAGAAATTATTTTCAATGATGAATAAGGGTGCAATTTTTGTAACCTATGCATCAAAGGGAGATGTAAGGAGAGCTTTATTAGCAGCAGGATTTAAGGTAGAGAAAATTGCTGGTCCTCCCAGGAAAAGACATATGCTTAGGGCAATTAAACCAAGTTAACTATGAAAAACAAAAACTTTGAATTCTTGATTACTGGCGGAGGAATTGCGGGATTAATGATGGCCTTTCATTTAAGAAAAGCAGGTAAAAGTTTTTTGGTAATTGACAATAAGCTTGCGCAATCATCTAGTAAGATTGCTGCTGGAATGTATAATCCAATTAGTGGAAAACGCATGAGTGTAAATTGGAAAGCAGAAGAATTATTGGCACAATTACACAAAGATTTTATTGAAATGGAATCCTTGCTTGGTGCCAATTATTTGGTTCACTCCAATATTCTTCAGGCATTTGGGAATGTAAAAGAATCCAATGATTTTATGGCAAGGTTGGATTACCCTGCCTTTAAGCAATATGTGAATGTAGAAAGTACTATTGATTGTGCTTTAAAAAACGAATTTGGCTTATTTGAAGTTATTGGATCCGGATGGGTAAAAACAGCAGAATGGATAAATGCCTTTCAGGATTTCCTAAAAAATGAAGGAAACTTTCTTCAGGAACACTACAATTGGGAACAAATAGAAAACTGCGGCGAGAATTGGCAATGGAAAGACTATCAATTTGAAAAAATAATTTGTTGTGAGGGATCCCAATTTGGCCAAAACCCTTATTTCAATTGGTTGCCTTTTAAACTCTGCAAAGGACAAGTTTTATTAATTGATTGCAAAGATTTGAATGAAAAATACATTTTAAAAAGAGGTGTTTATTTGGTTCACCAATACGATACTATTTATAAAGTTGGCGCAAGCTATGAATGGGATTTTGAAAATGCAGAACCAACTGAAGCAGGCAGAGAAACTTTGATAGAAAAGGTTAAACAAATGATTAAGCTGCCATTTGAAGTAATAGACCATTTGGCGGGCATTAGGCCAACAACTAGAGACAGAGCGGCAATTTTGGGACAACATCCTACTGTTTCCAATTTATATGTTTTCAATGGCTTGGGAACAAAAGGAATGTTACAAGCCCCTTTCTTAGCAGCACATTTATGCAATCACCTATTAACAGGGGAACGCTTACATAAGGAGATTAACCTGCAAAGATTTCATCAATTCTACGTAAGTAGTCACTCAAACACTAAAGTGTAAAAGATAATTGGTTCGCCCAAGATTCAGCAATTAAATTGCAAAATGGAATGGACCATAGAGAAAATAAGATTAGACTTAAAATACACTTGGAAAATCTCTCGAAATGCAAGTACATTTAAGGAGAATTTTATTGTAAAATGCCAGGGTGACGGCTTTGAGGGAATAGGTGAAGTTGCACCTAATATTCGTTACAATGAAACACCAGAAAATATTGCAGCAACTTTTGGGATTATAAAAAATAATTTAGAACAATGCCCAAGTAATTCAGAAGCCATTGAAACTTTTATAGGAATAGATACTATTCCAAATGCTTTAAAATTTGGGATAGAAAGTGCTTTTTTACATTGGCATTGCAAAAAAAACAATATTACTCTTCAACAATTTTTAGGTATTGAAAAGCCACAGCATGTAGCCAGCTGTTACACCTTGCCTATTATGGATCCAAGCGATATTAAGGATTTTTATGAACTGCATAATTTAAGAAGGTTTAATTTCTTAAAAGTAAAGGTAAATGACGAGGCTGCATTAGACATGATGAAAGAGATTGGCAAGTTGGGAAATCATCCATTAATGATTGATGCCAATGAGGCATGGAAAGATTTAGATGTACTTATTAATTTCATTCCTAAATTAAAGTCATTTCCAGTAGAATTTATTGAGCAGCCCATGCCTTCAACTTTTGAAGATGAATATGTGCAATTAAAGAAACATTGTTACTTACCGCTAATGGGAGATGAAAGTGTGTTGCATAATCCCAATTTCGATTTGTTAGAAAAACAGTTTGATGGGGTTAACATGAAATTGATGAAAGCAGGATCCTATTTAAATGGCATTAAAACCTTGAAAGAAGCTAAAAAGCGCAACATGAAAACCATGATTGGCTGTATGGTAGAAACAACACTAGGAATTAAAAGTGCTTGGGATTTATGTTCGCTTGCCCAATATGCAGATTTAGATGGCTGTTTAATTATTGACAAAGAGCCTTTTCATTTGCTTATTGAAAGAGATGGAAATTTTTATGAGGCCTAAAAATGGAAACTAGTAGTATTTCAGAAATTAAAAAAGAGCTACAATTACTTTCTCCTAAGGAATTGATTGAAATTTGTTTGCGATTAGCAAAGTATAAGAAAACAAATAAAGAACTGGCTCATTATATTTTGTTTGAGTCACAAAATGAAAATGGATATATTGAAAAAGCAAAAATAGAAATAAGCAATCGCTTTGAAGAAATGCCAACAAGCAGTTTATTTTTTAGTACAAAACATTTAAGAAAAACCCTTCGCATAGCTAAACAATACGCACAATACAGCAAATTACCCCAAACAGAAATTGAATTACTTTTGCACTTTTGTTTTGAACTAAAAAAACTTAAAAATTATTGGCAAAAATACCAAGCTATTGAAGGAATTTATGAACGCCAAATTATTAAAATAGCTTCTGATTTAAAAAAATTACACGAAGATTTGCAATACGATTACAAGATTATGCTCAAGAAAATTATTGATTTAAACAAAGAATTTTAATTCATCAATTAAATCTGATGCGATGGCGTGTTTGTAATTTTTAAGGTGAAGAGATTGCGCCAAATTCCCATGCACAAATACCGCTTTAATAGCTGCTTCTAGGGGCAATAATCCATTTGCTAGATAAGCAGTTACTATTCCCGTTAACACGTCGCCACTGCCTGCTGTGGCTAATAATGGATGACCAGTAGAATTGAAATAAACGTTCTTTTCTGAAGAAATAATAGCCGTATATGCTCCTTTCAAAACAATAACAATTTGATATTTTTCTGCCATTTCAATAGCTAAATTCAATCGTTCTAAAGAATTTTTGGAGGGACCGAATAGGCGATCGAACTCTTTGTGATGAGGCGTTATGATGCAATTGGGGGGAAATTGAAAAGCAGGATTCTCCTTTCTGAGGCTTGCACAGGCATTAATTGCATCGGCATCTAACACGATAGCCTGTTTGATTTGAGATAGCCATTTTCCAAAACTTTTAATTGTTCCAGCATGAATTCCAATACCTGGTCCAACACCTATTGCTTGGTAATTATTGGTGGCGGGAAAATTTCTTATTTCATTTTCTTCTACGTCGGTAAGCACCATTGCTTCCGGCAAAGACGTTTGTAAAATAGCATAGGCACAATTAGGAGAAAAAACCGTTAACAAACCACAAGCTGCCCTCAATGCTGCCGTGGAAGAAAGTATTGCTGCGCCTAGCTTACCCCGGCTACCTGTTATTAAAAGTGCATGCCCTTTTTGCCATTTATAATCAAATTTTGAAGCAGCACTATTTGATATATTATCTTCATTGAGCCAAGTCCAATTTGATTGAATTTGCGACAAAAAATGAGGGAGTAAACCAATATCAATAATAAATAATTCACCAACCGCTTTCCCCGTTTCAGCGAATAAAAAACTAGATTTAGGAATTTGAAAAGTATAGGTTTGATGCGCAACAAAAACAGGAGCATTCTCCTGGCGTATTGCCAAATCAATGTCTCCAAACAATCCACTTGGTATATCTATTGAAATTTTATATCCTTTTTGGTTGTTCAGAAAATCAATTAATTCTTTTGC
>CAIYNF010000025.1 GCA_903927505.1 uncultured Bacteroidota bacterium
CCCGTTCTTAACATTACCAAGGTGCAAGCCTCAACAGCTGAAATGCCCGCATTTTCTAGCTTTGCAGCAAACGCAGGATTCTCTGTGCCTGGATTAAAAACAACGCGTTTGGGTTTTAAGGCAATAATTTTATCCTCATATTCACCTTGATTTTGTGGACCTACATAAAGCGTTACGGTATCAAAATCTGCTTGGCTTGGCCAAAGGGTTTCAATGGTTTGATTTTCCATTTTACCCGCGCGCAAACCATAGGCATAAACCTCATGGCCATATTCATTTAACATCACACTTGCCTTAAAGGCATAGCGCTCGGGCTTTTCGGAAGCGCCAACTATCAATGTTCTTTTCATTTTGTAGCCACAAATAAAAGCGATGTAGAACACAATAGAAAAGCTTTTTTATTCTTATTTTCGCAACATCATTAAGCAAATATTGATTCATGAAGATTAGTTTTAATTGGCTCAAAGCCTATATAGATACTGAAGCATCAGCCGCAGAAATTGGCGCATTGCTTACAGGTAGTGGACTTGAAGTGGAAGACATTGCAGATTATTATTCCATTCCTGGCGGATTAGAAGGTATTGTAATTGGTGAAGTAATTTCGGCCATTCCGCATCCAAACGCAGATAAATTGCGCATTTGCCAAGTAAATTTAGGCGATACCCAAAAACAAATTGTATGTGGCGCACCCAATGTTGCGGCCGGACAAAAGGTATTGGTTGCTACCGTTGGTGCTACTGTTTACCCTAGCAAAGGCGAACCTTTTACCATAAACAAAGCAAAAATTAGAGGCGAGGTAAGCGAAGGCATGATCTGCGCAGAAGACGAACTGAGCTTGGGGGAAAGTCATGACGGCATTTTGGTATTGCCAAATGAATATGAAGTGGGCAAAGCGGCCAGCACTTATTTTCCCATTTATGCCGACCAAATTTTTGAAATTGGTCTCACCGCCAATCGTGGCGATGCCACCAGTCATTATGGCGTTGCCAGAGACCTTTACGCACTAGGCGTTAAAAAAAGAAGAACCATCATTCCACCCCTTATTTTGGGTCAGGCCGAAAACCCTTATACCATTAACCTTAACAAAGGAAGTGCTTGCTTGCGCTATACAGGAATTGAGATTAATAACATCACTGTTAAGCCTTCGCCAGAATGGTTGCAAAACAACCTAAAAGCAATTGGCCTCTCACCTATCAACAATATTGTAGATGCCACCAATTATATGATGCACAATATTGGTCAGCCTTTGCACGCCTTTGATGCCAGCGAAATTGCAGGGCATCAAATTAATGTGCGCACGGCCAAAGAAGGTGAAAAAATTGTTACCCTCGACCAAGTTGATAGAAAACTAAAAGGTCATGAATGCCTAATTTGTGATGCGGTTCGACCACTAGCCATTGCTGGTGTTTTTGGCGGTTTGCATTCTGGAATTAGTGCCGAAACCAAAAATATTTTTATTGAAAGTGCCTATTTTGAAAGTGCTGCGGTGCGCAAAGCAGCCAAAGCACATGGCTTAAACACCGACGCCAGTTTCAGGTATGAGCGTGGTACTGATCCCAACATTACTTTTGAGGCCGTGCATGATGTGGCTGCTTTGATTTTGGAAATTGCTGGTGGTTACCTTCCGAGCCAAATTATTGATGTTTATCCCGAACCAATTGCAGATAGAATTATTTTGTTTTCACCAAGCAAATCAAATGCATTGATTGGGAAGGAAATTTCTTTGGAAACACAAAAGAAAATTCTTACAGATTTACAAATTTTAATTCACGAAAACAGCCAGGATGAATGGGAGTTAACAGTTCCTCCCTACCGTGTAGATATTGAACGCCCAATTGATATAACAGAAGAAATTCTGCGTATTTATGGCCTCAACAATATTGAAATGGGTACCGATATTAAATCGGCAATGACTTTTAGCAAGGATGAATTTGGTTTGAACCTCAAAAACAAATTGGCCAACTTTTTAAGCAATAATGGCTTTTTTGAAATGGCCAGCAATTCGCTTACCAAAAGCAGTAATTATACAGAAACCGAAATGGCCAATGCTGTTCAGCTTTTGAACCCATTGAGTCAGGACCTCGACACCATGCGTTTGGATATGTTGCACAGTGTTTTGGAAGCGGTTCAATACAACAACAACAGAAAGAACAGCGATGTGCGCTTTTTTGAAATTGGCAAAACCTATTCAAGAAACGGTGATGCCAACCAATTGAATAATTACAAAGAACAAAAGCACTTGGTATTGGCCGTATTGGGAAGAAAACAACCCGAAACCTGGAACAATAGCAAAAATGAATTTGGCTTCTTTGGTATTAAAAATGTGTTGGAGCAAATTTTGGGCAAGGTTGGGTTCGGCACATACCAATATACTTACAACCCAGACGAGCGTTTTGACGTTGCCTGCCAAGTTTTAGTAAAGAAAAAACAAATTGCGGTTTTTGGAAATATAAATGCCGCATTGAGCAAAAAATACGACCTCGACAAAGACCTTTGGTATGCAGCTATTGATTTAGATTTATTGATTGAAATGGCAAAGGATTTGAAGTTTAAACTAAACCATATTCCTGTTTTCCCTGCAGTAAGAAGAGATTTGGCTTTGCTTTTGGATCAAACAGTAACTTATAACCAATTAGAGAAGATTGCTGCCAAAACAGCCCCGAACATCCTCAAGCAAATGAATGCTTTTGATGTGTATGTGGGTGATAAAATTGAAAAGGGAAAGAAATCGTATGCGCTTAGTTTTGTATTGCAAGATGATAGCAAAACGCTTACCGACCAAGAAATTGAAGAGGTAATGGCCAAGTTGATTGCCAATTTTACCAAGGAGGCTGGAGCCATTTTAAGAGGTTAAGCAATGACCGAGAAGGAGAAATTAGCGCTTATCAAATTAAAGGTTACCGCATTGTTGAACCAGGTAAACAGCTTGGAGCATACCATCGACAAACAGCGAAAGGACCTTAAAAATATGGAAGAAGCACTCCTATTGCAAACAAAAAGAGCAGAAATATTAGAAGATAAGAATAAAATTAGTAAACTTGCTGATGGAATTCAACTAGGAAAGCAAGACATAACGGAAGTGAAAAAATCGATCAACCAATATGTTCGCGAAATAGATGAATGCCTAAAGTTGTTAAACCATTTGCCTAACAACAATTGAACGAGCTATCTATAAATATCCATATAGCCGGGAGGGTTTATCCCCTCACTGTAGACTCAAATGAGGAAACTAATTTGAGAACAGCCGGTAAACTCATTCAGGATAAACTCTTGCAATACAGCACGCAGTTTAACCTACGCGACCAGCAAGACGCTTTGGCCATGTTTGCCATAGAGGTTGCAAATGAGAACCTTGCCCTAAAACGCCAACTCGAAGAGGGTAGCAAGGAAACGGACAAAGAACTGGACAAAATAAGCCAGTTGCTCAAACACATTCAATTGTAATGAACAAATGGATTTAACGTTAACCAAATAAATGTTAAACCAATGGAAAACTCATTCGTAGTAATTATTGCCATGCTGTCCTTAGGGGCTGGTGCGGTGGTGATGTGGGTCGTGAATAACAACCTTTCTAAATCAAAATCCTCTCAGATACTGAAGGAGGCTGAAGAAAAAGCAGAAGTCATGAAAAAAGACAAAATGCTTGAAGCCAAAGAAAAGTTCTTGCAATTAAAAGCAGAACACGAGAAAGAAGTAAACACACGCAACTCTAACATCCAAAAAGAAGAAAACAAAATTAAGCAACAGGAGCAAAGCCTAAAGCAAAAAATGGAACAAAGTCAGCGCAAAGATGCTGAACTTGATTCTATTAAGCAGAGCTTAGAGCGCCAAATGGAAGCAGTTGCAATTAAAAAAGAAGAAGCTGAAAAAGCCCTTCACAACCAAGTAAAGCAATTGGAAAAAATTGCTGGCTTAACTGCCGAAGAAGCTAAAAAACAAATGGTAGAAGCCTTACATGAGGAAGCGCGCACAGAAGCACTTTCAAAAATTAAGGACATTACCGATGAAGCAAAATTAACTGCCTCAAAAGAAGCCAAGAAAATTATTTTAAGTACCATTCAACGTACCGCAGCAGAGCATGCCATTGAAAATGCAGTAAGTATTTTCAATATTGAAAGCGATGAATTAAAAGGTAGAATTATTGGTAGAGAAGGCCGTAACATCCGTGCATTGGAAGCAGCAACAGGCGTTGAGTTTATTGTAGATGATACCCCAGAAGCTATTATTCTTTCTTGTTTCGACCCAATTAGAAGAGAGATTGCGCGTTTATCTATGCACCGTTTGGTAACAGATGGCAGAATACATCCAGCGCGCATTGAAGAGGTAGTAGCTAAAACCAAAAAACAATTAGAAGAAGAAATTGTAGAAATTGGCGAGCGTACTTGTATAGATTTACAAATTCATGGCCTCCATCCAGAATTAATTCGAATGGTAGGTAGAATGCGTTACAGAAGTAGCTACGGCCAAAACTTATTAATGCACAGTAGAGAAGTTGCCAACCTTTGTGCAACCATGGCAGCAGAATTTGGCTTAAACGTTAAATTGGCTAAACGTGCTGGCCTATTGCATGATATTGGTAAAGTGCCAGATGACGATGCTGAAACACCGCATGCATTGCTGGGTATGAAGCTTGCCGAGAAATACAAAGAGCACCCTGAAGTGATAAATGCTATTGGCGCGCATCACGATGAAATTGAAATGACCTCTATCCTATCTCCAATTATACAAGCTTGTGATGCCATTAGCGGTTCACGTCCTGGTGCCAGAAGAGAAGATACCGAGAACTACATGAAACGCTTGAAAAACCTTGAAAATATTGCATTGAGCTACCCTGGTGTAGAAAAAGCATTTGCCATTCAAGCAGGTAGAGAATTACGTGTAATGGTTGAATCTGATAAAGTAACCGACGACCAAGCAGACTTAATGTCTATTGACATGAGCCAACGTATCCAAAAAGAAATGACCTACCCTGGTCAGATTAAGATTACGGTTATTAGAGAAAAGCGTTCTGTTAATTTCGCTAAGTAGTTTAGTCGATGGTCCATAGTCGATAGTCGATGGTTTTTAAATAAAAAAATCCTGCTTAAGTATTTAAGCAGGATTTTTTTTATGCTATTAATTGC
>CAIYNF010000026.1 GCA_903927505.1 uncultured Bacteroidota bacterium
GGTAGACACGCAGGACTTAAAATCCTGTGTCCTTTAAAGACGTGCGGGTTCAAGTCCCGCCCCGAGTACAAAAGCCTTGTAAATCGTATGATTTGCAAGGCTTTTTTGTTTCGCTTCGAACCGAGTATTGCGCTTGGGGATTTAGCTAATAAAGCCTATAAAGGGCAAAAAGACAAATAACTTAAGACGTTTTGTAAATTTAACTATTTAGCAAGCTCCTTGGCGTGGAATACGTTTGAAAATTACTTTGCCATCCTGCGCTATATAATCGCCCGCAATAATGGGGCAGGCATACTTGGGAGCATAAGATTGATGATGACTTCTAATAATTATTTTGTCGTTTACTTGTAGTTTATGCAAGGGTTCGTAATCTTTTATACTATTGCTGGCATTCTCTCTGCCAAAGCTAAGTATATATTCTTCGCCATTAATTTTTACCATAATTCCGAAACCTAATCTTGCCCCTGGGGGAAGTGTTAGGGAACTTACAATGCCCTCCATATTTGAGAAATTCTTAATGGACTTTCTTATTTTAGCCATACTGGTATGTACTTTTTGGCCTGCAGGAGACGCTTCCCATTTTCTAAAGTTGGCTCCTGCTGGAGTTGCTTCCCATTCTTTGATGGCTGCATTCTTTTCAGCAGCTGTGAGTGGTTTTGGGATTGGTGTTGTATTAATTTTACTTACACGATTTGCATATACTAACACACCTATTACAAGCAAGGTAAGGAGCGTTGCGTAAAGGAGTTTCTTCATAATGATTGAAAGATTAATTGGTCAATAAACATTTCTATTAATAACTCTAAAATAGTAATTATGGTATGAAAACAAATAAAAAGTATAAATCTTACTCCTCACAAATTTCTTTCAGCTTGCTTAGTGCCTTTGGATAAGCCTCGTTCATGTAATCCATAAAATCTTCTGTAAGGTCTAAATTCACAATTACATTGGTAAGCCCATCGGTTTCAGTAAAAGTATAATTTTCAAATCCATTGGCCCATTTTTCCACCTCAGGTCCATCCAATATTTCTATATTGGACTGTATAAGTCCGTAATGACGAATAGAAATAAATTGATTGGGAATATTTTCGTAAATTTCTGAGACAATGCCTCCTTTTTCGCCCTTCTCATCCGTTCCTACAAATAACATTTTACTTCCCTTTTCCCAATTGCCTTCAAAGGAAGATGTAGGATTAAACAAGGCTGTCCATGTTTCATAGGTTGATTTCTTACTTATCCCTAACATTACATCATAAACTTCGGAGGCTGGGGCATGAATAAGAATGGTGAATTGTAGTTTTTTCATCTGTTTTGTTAGTCGGTAATAATTAATTTTTCTAGGGCATTAAAATTGTTTTCATCTGTTAGCTGCAGGTAATACAGTCCGCTTGGAAGCTTTTCACGGCATAAAGAATAGGATTCTCCATTTATGTTTTTAACGTGTTGAACAGGCTGCCCCATTGCGTTATAAATTGTTAAACATGCATTTTTAAGATTAGCATTTAGCTCAATAGTTGTTTCAGAAACAAAGGGATTGGGGAAGATGCTAAAAACAGGTTTGCTTATACTTTCACCCATTCCTGTGGCGGTTTGTCCTGCCAAAATGCAGGTATTGGGGCTGCTTTGGTAGGCATAATCTTTAATGGTAAATGAGCTCGCTATTGCTGCTACATCAAAACGTGCCCAGCCAAAATAAGTTTGGGAATCTACCCTTAATTTAAAGGCCAAATATTTGTTGCTCTCTCCAACCCAGTAACCCAAGCTTGTTCCCCAAGTCATAATTCCATTTGTATCTGCAGAATACCAGGTGGCCGTTGAATCGCAAATGGTGCTGGAGGCAGCTAAAGCCCAAGCCAAATGATTTCCCCCAACAAAATTCCCCGCATATGAATTGTTGTTTTGAGGCTTACAAACCAACTTTTCGCTTAGTTCAAATTGTATTAAAAAATCAACGATGCTGTCGTTGTTTAAATCCAATGGATAAGTAGCATTAGGAGTAGCGTCTGGAATATCTGTATATTTTACCTGAGCAAGGGCACTAAATTTTAATAAATGCAACAACAAAACCATCAGAAGGCCAGTGGTTTTTGGTAGAATTGTTGTTTTAGTTTTCATTTTTTACGGTAGCAATTTTGGTATTGCTACCGAAATTTAATTTTTAACAAATTTACAGGTAAAAACCTTTTCATTTTCATCTGTAATTTTTGCGAAATACAAACCATCTGACAAACTTGAAATATTTATTGTTTTGTCTTTGGTTTCAAGTATCAACTTACACCTGTAATCCAATATTTCAATTTTACTGAATGGGCTATTAAAATCTAGCGTAATTTCTGTTTGAGCAGGATTAGGGTACAAGCGTATTTCTTTCATCACACTTTTGATTTTGGGCATTCCGCTTGGCCAATTTAAGCGCATTTTAGCTGCCCCATAGCAGTTTTGGTTACTGCGCATCATGTCAAATGCAAAGGCATTGGAGCTGAATGTTTTTACTACCCTTGTGCTAATGAGTCCGGTAATCATAGAAACGCCCACCAATTGGTTTCCATTGCTGTAATAAAACATCATGGTAAAAGGATCTATAAATGCCCCACCGTTTAAATTTCCGCCAGTTCCAATATTTTTTGGCGAAATAAAAGTTACCACGCCAGTGGTTGGGTTTATTTTAGATAACCTAAAGGTGGTTGAATCTAACACCTGAATGGAGTCCATGTAAAGACTATCAAAAATAGATCTGATGTGATTTTGGCGTGTTATGCCATATATAGCAGTGTCCCTGCAGCTGTAGGTTATGTTTTCAAAAATCCCATTTGGAGGTAATTGAATGGGCACTGTGCTATAGGCGGAGCCAGTATATAAATCTATCCCAATCAAGGTATCTACTGCGGAGTAGTAATAAAGCATTTGATAGGGGTCTATGGAGTTTCCAGCCAAGGTATAAAGATTGCTAAAGGAGGTATTGCCTATTACTTTGTATTTACCTGTTTCTGGATTTAAAGAAGCAAAACGAATTTGAGTAGAATCAAGCACTTCAATTTCCATCATGGCAATGCTGTCGTAATATGTTGAATAAAAATTTACGGGTAGCATGCCATAGATAGTTGAATCACTATTGTTAAAGCGAAAATTCTGAAAATACGAGGAAGGCAAAGAACCAGAAACTGGAACATCAGCTATTATTTCACCCGCATTGATATCAAAAGTTAAGAAATTAGTGCCTTTTCCAATGTAATACCGGTTTGAGTATGGATTGATAGTTGCCCCCGTTAAGTTGATACTTGAGGTGTATTCCTTGTTTCCAATATTGCTAACCACCCCCGATACAGGGTTAATGGTTCCGAGCCGTATGGTGGAGGAATCCAGCACTTCAATACTTGTCATAAGCGAAGTATCATAGACCGTAGTAAAATAATTTTTCCGTACAATACCAACGTTTTGAGCTACTGCAATATTTACAACAAAAAATAGGGCAAATAATAAAAGGTGCTTTTTCAATTTCTTAATGATTAGTTTATCTAAAAAATTAAAACAAGCAAGTCCCAATAATGTTTGAAAAGCAGGTTTATTAGGAGGAATGGTTTCAATATTTTGGTTTTAACGGTTCATCGCCTTTTGCTCCTTGCCGATAGCGTAGTACAAACTGTCAACCAAAATAAATTTTTATGCGAAAATAAAAGCTTCATTTTAGTGCTTTAACGGCAATGGCGCAAGACGTGTGTTATGGGATGGTTTTATAGTCGCAGCCCTATACCGAAGCCAAAATTTATTGATCCAAAACCTTGACTAAAAGTACTTTTTTGTGGTGCACCACCCGCACTAGATGTTACTTCCACGTATCTAAATTCTGGCTTTGCCCCTAAATAGTCAAGGTTCGCAAGCAAACATATTTTATTACCAACATCAAATTTAAAACCACCTCCGATGAGATATGAGAATGATGTGGCGGATACACTACTTTGTTTAAACCATGCCAAGCCTCCGCTGCCATTTAGTGTCACATTTAATTCTGGAGATGTTGCACTTAAAAAGCCAATCATTGCTCTAGTGTCAAATGATACTTTGTCAGAGATTGGGAATGACCCATAAGCACCAAACATAAACCCTCCGATACTCCATGCCTTGCTATCAACAGTCCAGTTACCTCCTGCTTGATTACTTAATTCGCTGGCATAGGCATCGTTATCTATGCCGTTGGCTTGTCCGCGTAATAAGCCAGTTACACCAAAATTTTGTCCAAGTTTATAAGCGAATGATATGTCAAAAATAGCCCCAGTTGTTGCCCAACCTGCAGACTTGTTACTTGCATCTCTACTAGCATATTCGCCAATAGGAATACTCGGTCCGAGGGAAATACCAATGTAACCTTTGTCCTGTGAAAAACTATTAGATGATGTCAGCAAGGCAATTGCTAATGTAATTAAGAAATTTTTCATTTTGGTTTTTTGTTTAAAATTAATTTCTACTCATTTGGCTTTTCGGTGTCGCCCCGTTTTTTATGGTTTCAAGTCTCCTAAATTAATTTCTCTGGTCGTCAGTTTTTTCAAATGTAGTTCATAATATGTGGTGGTTCTTTTGTCATTTGTCCGTTTGGTTTGTGTCTATTAAACTTGCCCATAAAGTTTTGCAGCTACAAGAAGTTGGCGTTTTTCACCACAAATGTTCATACGAAAAACGAATGTTTGTTGAACCACAAAACTGTTATACGAAGCACTGAACCGCCAATTTTTGCAGGTGCTGTTATAAGCTGCCTTTCTTATCGTTCTCGCCATTTGCTTTCTAATCCCATAAAATCCTCCAAATGATAAACAGAGTCGGAATAAGCGAAAAGAACAGTTCGGTCGTCAACAATTGTGTATTTTTTTCTTTTTTCAACCGGCAACTTTTGTATATCGGGAAAATATTTTAAAGGAACAATAATTACACGACCATCTTCAAGTTTTAGTGACATTTTCCCCGCGATATCGAAATTTAATTTTTCGATACAAATTTTGGCGTTTTTGAGTGTAGTTATCATTTATTTTAATTTTATAGTGGTTATTCTTTGACCATTTTTTACCTTATTAAATGATTCAACTAGTATTGTTTGATTCTTTTTAATCAAACTAATTGCTTGATTTAATTCCTTCTCGTTTAGTGTACCTTTTTCAGCAACTTTAAAAGTCTCCAACCAAATTTTTGCAGAA
>CAIYNF010000027.1 GCA_903927505.1 uncultured Bacteroidota bacterium
GCAAGTAAGTCGCCTCAGTTTATTCGACGACAATACCGGTAAACCCGAATTGAAAACGAATAATTCTTTCCTCCACGATAATGTTGATTAGGTAAATCTAGTCCATAGTCCATAGACCATAGCCGATAGACCATAGTTGACGGAATTTTCCTAAGAATTTGGACAACAGATTTTAAACCTAAAAATAAATAAAACCATGGACCATCGACTATGAACCATGGACTTTCAACCAAACAAAACCATGGACCATCGACTATGGACCATGGACTTTCTAAATAAGCATGAACCGCAACTTAACTGATGGCATAAATTTTCTTTCTAAGCTAAATGCCAAAAGGGTAGGGAATGCATTTTTGTTATATACAAGCTATTTGCTAAGCCGTGTGAGGCGCAAGCCCATTCATTGGGGAATGCCAATGGTTATGGAAATTGAGCCCACTACAAGCTGTAATTTGCGTTGCCCACAATGCCCTAGTGGATTGAGAGAATTTTCTCGCAATACGGGTATGTTGGATTTGCCACTTTACCAGAAAATAATTGAAGAATTGCATCCCAATTTGGTTTACCTCATTTTGTATTTTCAGGGCGAACCATTTTTAAACAAACAGTTTTTGGAATTTGTAAAAGTGGCTGCTGCAAAAAATATTTATACAGCTACCTCTAGCAACGCGCATTATTTTACAGATGAAATGGCCAAAGCAACCATTGAATCTGGCCTCGATCGACTCATTATTTCCGTAGATGGCATCACGCAAGATACTTACGAAAAATACCGTCGTGGTGGTAATTTGGAAAAAGTATTGGAGGGCACCAAAAACCTGGTAAAATGGAAAAAGGAATTGGGCAAATCTACTCCGCATATAATTTGGCAATTCATTGCTTTTAAACACAACGAACACCAAATTCCTGAACTTAAAAAATTGGCCAAAGAAATTGGAGTAGATGAGTTGGGAATTAAAACTGCACAGATTTATGATTACCAAAATACCGATGAGTTGATTCCTGAAAATGAGGAATTGAGCAGGTACAAAAAAACCGAAAAAGGCTACGAAATTAAAAATGAATTACTGAACCAATGTTGGCGCTTATGGCGTGGTAGCGTAGTAACTTGGGATGGTTTGGTAGTGCCTTGTTGTTTTGATAAAGATGCCACACACCAATTTGGCGATATTAGTAAAGATAATTTTGAAAGCGTTTGGCACGGAGAAAATTACCAAGCCTTTAGAGGCGCCATTCTTAAGTCGAGAAAAGAAATAGATATCTGCACCAATTGCACCGAAGGCACCAAAGTTTGGGCCTAACTATTTTGGTGTTTTGAATAAGCCAACCCCTCAATTGTTTTTCTGGTAAATTACAATTCCAATTCTTTCAATATGTGCCAGAAGCTCCTTGTTTTCTATTTGGTGCTTTATTGTAAGGTCAAATTGTTGTGGTAAATTTAAATTCTCTAATGCTATTGAAACTTGGTTCAGCATAAATAAATTTATTTCTTCTCCAATAAGGCTAATGTCTATGTCTGAGCCAGTTTTGAAGTTTCCCTTTGCCCTAGAACCATATAATACGGCACTTTCAATTGCTGGAGAAAAACGAAATACGACACAAATATCCTCAAGTGTTTTTTCGCTTAATCCGTATGGCATTGGTATTGTTTAATTTAATCCAGCAATTCTTTGCAACTCATTTCTGAGGGCAATGAAAAGCTGATAATAGCTTGAAATAATATGTGCTACAATTTCATTTGCAGTTTCTTCATTATAACTATGAGATGTTCTATTTCTATCTTGTAGCATTTGCATCCAAGCTTCCCCATTCACAATTAGTTCTCTTTTAAATGCCAATTGTATGGCATCTCTGCTGCCTTGTATGCCTGTTTTGCCCTGACTTTCATAGAAGTCTTTTATGCAGTTCCACGCTAATTCGTAGTTGTATTCAAAGGCTTTTATTAAACCTTGTTCTTCAAGGCGATTGAGGCTGTCTGCTTTTTCAAAAAACAAAGTCAATTGAGCCAATGCCTTGGTGTAATTACTTAGGCGTTGCTTCCAACGTATGTCTTGATTTTCTTGGGGCATCCTATCAAATTTAACTAATCAACCGCAGTTACTTTTAAGATTTCTGGCAAGGCATTTCTGATGCCACTTTCAATACCGGCTTTCATGGTCATGGTGCTCATGCTGCAACTACTGCAATTGCCCACTAAGCGCAATTTAAGCTCCATATCCGCTGTTAATTCTACCAACTCCACATCACCGCCATCGGCCTGCAAAAACGGGCGCATGCCATTCAAAGCGATTTCTATTTTTTCTTTTAATTCAGAATTCATTGTTTCGAAAATAAGGATTTCTTTTGGCTGTGCACGTAAAATTTGATGCACAGCCAAAATCCTATACTTTATGCGTTTGCTACTTCTTCTTTTGGAGTGGCATTTAATACTGCAATTTGTTGGGCAACTTTTTCAGCTATTTGAAAAAATACTTTTTGTGCTGGTGATCCATCCATAGTGGCTGCCGGAGCGCCAGTATCACCACCTTCACGCACACTCATGAAAATTGGCACCTCCCCTAAAAAGGGAACTTGCAATTCATTCGACATGGTTTTACCGCCACCGTAGCCAAAAATATGGTATTTGTTGTCTGGTAATTCTGCTGGTGTAAAATAAGCCATATTCTCTACTATGCCCAAAATAGGCACTTTTACACCTGTCATGCCAAACATGGTTGCTGCTTTATAGGCATCTGCCAAGGCAATGGCCTGTGGTGTGGTAACCATTACTACTCCTGTTAAAGGTACTATTTGTACCATGGTTAAATGTACATCACCCGTTCCTGGAGGTAAATCCAAAATTAAGTAATCTAAATCGCCCCAATCAGTATCATTTACAAATTGGCGTAAGGCCGATGAAACCATTGGTCCACGCCATACTACCGCTTGTTCTGGTTTAATCAAAAAGCCAATCGACAATAATTTAACGCCATATTTTTCAATGGGTACCATTAACTCTTTGCCATCTACATTGCGCATCAATGGTTGTTCGTGCATTACACCAAACATCATTGGCACAGACGGACCATGAATATCCGCATCTAATAAACCAACCTTTGCCCCTTTGGCAGCCAAGGCAATAGCCAAGTTAGATGCCACGCTTGATTTACCTACGCCACCTTTTCCGCTGGCTATTGCAATAATATTTTTTACATTGGGTAAAGTAAGTTTGTCGCTGCGGTTACTGGTTACATTGGCCGTCATTTCAATTTTAACTACGGCTTGATCCGACACCAATTTAAGGATCGCATTAATACAATCCTTTTCAATCTTTTCCTTCATTGGACAAGCTGGCGTAGTTAATACCACTTTAAAACTTACCAAATTACCATCGATTTCAATATCCTGAATCATTTTCAGGCTCACTAAATCTTTCTTTAAATCAGGCTCCTGCACCGTGCTCAAGGCCTTTAGAATATCGCTTTTTTCCATTTCTTTAAATTATCAAAGCAAATATGGTGCTTTAATTTTAATTATGGAACCTTGCTGATAAAATTCAGGTTTAAGAAAGCCAAAGGCTTTTTTTTTCGTCACGGTGAGCCCGCGAACCATTTTTCTTTTAAGGATAATAATTCTGGTCTCTGGACTCTGGATTCTGGACTCTCAATTTGGCTCTCGTCTCTCGCTTCTTAAAAAACAACAACCTCCACCATACTGTGCACACGGTATTTATGCCTGCCATCCATACTCTCGCAAAGAATATAGGTGCGTAATTTATTGAGGCGGCGCATGGGAGTGGGGTCTTTTTTCATCATAAAAACTGTGCCATCTGCCAATTGTGCCAAGGTTAAAATATCTTTTTTACTTTCATCGTACTTCCTCAAAACTTGCAAGAGCTTTACATCCGCAGATTGCGAATATTTGGGGTTTTGCATGTGTTTTGCCAAAATAGCTTTGAGGTCGTACGGAAAAATTTCTAATTCAAAAAATGGGCGCATGCAAATCTTAAATTCACTTTTCCATTCTGTTCCATGTGGTTCATGGCGGTTACCATATTTTAGAAAAGTTGTATGGTGTGCCAACTCATGTATAAAGGTTATTAGAAATTCGTACGGACTTAAATTATGGTTGATGCTAATGCGTGAACCCTTGCCCGAGTGGGGTGTATAATCGCCATAACGACCTTTGCGCTCTACCTCAATGTGCAGGTGCAAACGGTGCAACATAATAAGCTCTGCACATAAACTCAAGGCGTTTTCTGGCAGGTATTCGGTCAGCACTTTCACCAATTGGTTCTTGTGTGCTTGCTGCTGTTCACTTAAAGTTTCAAAAATTTTGGTACTCATTTTTTATTTATCCAACCATATTTCTGATAACACCGCATTGCTGTTTTTGTTCGCTTCAATGCGCAATTCTTTTTTAGCAATTAATGACGGAATAAATAAACTTTGGTCTTCTTTCAATTCAAATTTATCTTGGTCTATTTCAATTTTTAAACTGCCTTGATTGGCATAAATAAACAAAATTTGTCCAACAGCATAAGTTATAAAATGCAAGATATTTGATTTCTTAAATTGCAGAAATTGTGAAGATACATGGCCTTCTCCGGCATGCATTACATTAAAATCACTGCCGCTTCCTTGGCAGGTAATTTGGTCGCTGCCACTAAAATTTATTTCCGAACCAGGCAATACTAATTGTGGCAATTCTTTGTTGATATGCAACATTGTTTGCCCACTGAGTAAAAGCAAATTTCTATTTATTCCAGGTAATAAGGTAAAGGTAGATTTTGCAGCCTTTATGGTGGCTTTGCTAATTCGTACTTCAAAATCACGCTTCGCAAAACTTGCATCTACCGGCAATAGCAATAATTGCTGCGTACTTCCACCCGCCCAATCACTATTGCTGTAATCTTTTGCCTTTAGAATTTTTACCTTCATATTTTAATTAGATAGTCCATAGTCGATTGTCCATGGTTTTTTTAGACTGAAAAAAACCTTTGTTTTCCTTCGTGCCCTTTGTGTTAAAAAAATCACCCCCAACCAACAATGTCACTAAAACAAAAAAAATCATCATTCCCACCTTCGCTAAAGCTTCGTTGGGCAAGCATAATTCATTTTTACAAAGTAATATCAAAAACCTCCTCTTTCCCTACACGTAAAATCTTCACTTTGGTTTTCATTCCCTTCTCCAATTTTCCAAGCGTTTTCATGTAATCCTCCATGCCACCAATGAGGTATTGGTCTAGCTGAATAATAATGTCACCACGTTTCAAGCCTGCTATGGCAGCGGGTTTTCCATCTGTGGTGCCATCTATTTTTAAGCCTTTGCCTTCAAATAAATAATCGGGCATAATGCCCAGGGTGACTTTAAAATTTGAACTGCTGGTAGTTGCTTCTTTGGTTTTGCTAAAGCTCAATTTTGTTTGCTTATCTAAGGTGCCTACAACTTTATAAATGTATTTGATAATTTGCAATTCACCCTTGAAATTAATCAATTCCCAATCGTCGCTTGGTTTGTGGTAATCACTGTGGTTGCCTGTAAAGAAATGCAAAACAGGAACACCCACATTGTAAAAGCTGGTATGGTCGCTGGCTCCTGTGCCACTTGCATCATACTTTACATGCAAAGAATCTTGGTGTATAGCCGGCAAAATACTGTCCCATCTTGGAGATGTTCCAGTACCACTAATTGAAAAAGAATTTTTTACGGTATCTAATCTGCCCACCATATCCATGTTAATCATGTAATCAATTTTCTCTATTGGCAAAGTTGGATGATCTACAAAATAATGCGAACCCAATAAACCTTCTTCTTCACCACTGAAGGCAATAAATAAATAATTGTGGTTTCTGTAAGGTGATTTTTGCAACAATTCTGCCAATTCAATCAAAGCTGCAGTGCCACTGGCATTGTCGTCTGCACCATTGTGCACTTGTGGCTTTTCATTTTGTTGTTTTCTATAAGTAGAACCACCCAATTCATTGTAACCTAAATGATCGTAATGCGCACCAATAACTACGGTTAAAGGCGCTTTGTTATTTATATACCCAATTACATTATGACCTTCCAAAGGAAGGCTCATGGTATCAATTTGCATACTTGCTTTGGTGCTAAAAAATGATGATGAGTCAATGCCTGCTAGCTTTCCTAAAAAGTAAATGGGTACTGCTCTAAATGGTGCTTTTACAATAGGTTTAAAATCTGGCTCTAAAATTTCATCATGGGTATTAATAATAATAACACCTGAGGCACCTTTGTGAATAGCGGTATCTATTTTGGCTTCTAAGCTGGCATAGGCAGCCAATTGTGCGTGTGGGTTATTGTAATCTGGATGACCCAAGCGCATAACCACAATTTTTCCTTTCACACTTTTAATATTGGCATAATCATTATGTCCCAAGGCAGGTGCTTCAATGCCATAACCCACCCATATACATTTACCCGAAAATTTACCTGGCATTGCCGACGATAAGGGAAAGCTTTTTCCAGGTGCAATTCTGTCGAAACGAACTTCATTGCCTTTTACCTTTAATACCAAGCTGGCATTTTTACAGGCAATTTTCTTCAATTGAAAACTTTGTATAAAACCAATTTCTCCTTTTGGTAATAGGTTTAAAGATTGAAAATTTTCAACAATAAAATCGTAAGCTAATTTTTCACCCCTGCTTCCAATCAATCGTCCCTCTAGGTGGTCGTCAGATAGGTAAGCCAAATTGTGTTCCAATGATTGTAGAATTTCCTCTTCCGGTTTTGGAAGCTTTTGTGCCACTAAAAGTTTAGCGCCAAGCAAACAACTTAACAGTAAAAGCGAAAATTTATTTGTAAAAAATTTCATAAACGAGTTTAATTAAAACAATACTTGCAAAGGACGCAAACACATAACGAATAATATTTTGGGGTGTTTTTTGTGCAACTTTCACGCCTATTGGCGCAAAAATAAATGTGCTTAAAATAAGCGGCAAAACTACAGGCAAAACAATATATCCTATTTGCCAATTATTGATATGCTGTGTGGGTTCGTCCCATAAATTATAAATGCCCAAAACAATTGCAAATAGAGGTATTACGCCATTTGCAATGGAGCTGGCCTTCTTTATAGGTTGGTGTAAAATATCTGTAAATACAGGTGTCATTACCACGCCACCACCTAAGCCAGAAAACGCCGTAATAATTCCTGCAAAAAATCCTGTAATGCTATAATTCCAAATGGGCATTTCCGTATCGCTTTGCAAATGTTCTTTGCTTTTGCTGCCAAATAAACGAAGCACAATTACCAATAGCATACTTGCAAAAACCAGGTTAAAAATTTCTTTTGAATACCATGTGCCATTTTTAATCAGGTAAGTAATTACAAACGCACTGAGCATTCCGGGTAAGGCGGTTTGTATAATTTGCTTGGGAAAGAAATTACCAACCTTGTATTGTTTAAAGGAAGAAACACTACCAGAAAAAATAATGGTAAACAAAGAATTGGCTAAAATACCTTTTACCAAAACATCGTTTTGCATGCCGGCTTTGTTTAAAAAATAATCCAAAACTGGAATATAAATAATGCCACCGCCCACGCCAAGAAAGCCGGAAATAAAGGCGCCAAGCGAGCCAAACAAGGCTAAAATGATATAATCGCTAAATTCCAATGGATTTATTTTTTAGGTGGAAGCGGACTCAATAAATTGTTATATTTAGTTGGATCGCCCAAAATAGATAGTGCTTCAATAATTTCTTTATCGTGCGCAAATGAAGCTTCTGTTCTGCCTTTTTGAAAAAAGTACCTGCGCACAATTTCTTCTTCCAATAATGAAATTATTTCTTCTTGGTTTTTATCCAAATCAGCCTGCTTATCATGTTTCAATTGTTTTTTCAAAGTTTCATAAGAGCCCTTAATTGCCTCAAAATAATTTTCCAATTCTGCTTTTTTCTTGAGCTCCTCCAATTCTTTTTCTGTTTGGGTGCTGTAATCTATTTCTTTGGTTTCCACAAAAGTTTTAAAAGCGGCAAAATCTGCAGCAGTAAGTTTAAAATTCCTAGCATCACCAATGTTTTCATGGTTATTGCGGTAATCGGTAGCAAAATCAAAAACAACCATTTTCAACAAGAGGCTTTGCGCCAATTGCGAGTAAGGTTTAATCTCCACTTTAATATCTGGATCAATGCCGCCGCCATCGTAAACGGTTCGGCCATTTTTTGTTTTAAATGCCTTTTTCAAAGAATCGGCAATGGTACCTACACTGCCATCTTCGTTGCGGTGACTATAATCCAAAGCCTGTATGCATCTGCCACTTGGGGTATGGTATTTGGCAGTAGTAATTTTTATTTGGGTATTGTAATTCAATGGACGTGTACTTTGCACCAAACCTTTTCCAAAACTTCTTTGTCCAATTACAATTCCACGGTCTAAATCTTGGATCGTACCAGAAACAATTTCCGATGCCGAAGCTGAGCCTCTGTTTACCAATACAACCAAAGGTATACTAGCGTCTGTGGCGCCCATTGGGGTTTCATAGCTTTTATCCCATTCGCTTACTTTGCCTTTTGTAAATACCACTTGCTGACCTTGCGGAACAAAAACATTCACAATATTTACAGCTTCATTTAACAAACCACCCGGGTTACCACGTAAATCCAATACCAAACTTTTGATGTTTTGTTTTTTCAAATCTAGTAAAGCATCTCTCACTTCTTTGCCCGCTTCTTGTGTAAATCCTGTGAGTTTGATATAGCCTATTGTAGGATTTATTAAACCATAATAAGGTACATTCTTCACCTTTATTTCTTCGCGTGTAATTACCTTTTGAATGTCTTGTCCGTTTCTTTTAATCACTAAATGAACAGCAGTACCAGGTTGCCCTTTCAGTAATTTACTCATGTCGGAAGGATTTTTGCCTTTCACATCTTTACCGTCAACACTAATAATTAAATCACCCGCCCGTAAGTCGGCTTTCTGCGCAGGGTATGCCTCATAAGGATCTGTAATAACAATGTATTCGCCTTTTTGTGCTATTTGAGAACCCACGCCGCCATATTGACCTGTCATTTGAAAGCGAAAATCTTCTGCTTCTGATTCACTAATAAAATTGGTATAGGGGTCCAAGGTGCGCAACATTTCATCAATGGCTTTCTTGTTTAATTTGCCCGCATCTATTTCATCAACGTAATACGTATTAATTTCTCTAAACACAGAGGCGTATAATTCTAAGTTTTTAGAAATTTCAAAATAGTTATCGGCAGTTTTAAAAGAGAAAAAGCCAATTACAAGCAGTATCAATAAATAATACCAACGGAATTTTTTTGCAATCATTTTCATTTTGTTCGAATTTAGCAGATAGCTATCAAAACGCAGCAAGTCCAAATAAATTTTATTGTTCGGTTCGAACCGACTAAGGAACAGGATCATGGCCATGGCCACCCCAAGGATTGCAGCGTGCAATTCTTTTTAGGCCGAGCCAAATGCCTTTGATAACACCATATTTTTGAATGGCGTGCATGGCATACGTGCTGCAGGTGGGGGTATAGCGGCAGGCATTGGGCAATAGGGGAGAAAGCAGGATTTGATAAAGCCTAATGAGCAGCAGGAAGGGCGCTTGTATGATTTTTTTGAACAGCAAGAATCAATTTATTAATGGCTTGTACAAAGGCAGGTTCATGGGTGCTCATTTTTATTGGGCTCGAACCTACATAATTCAAAGATAGGGCTAAACGGAGTTCATTCGCTAACAAGAAATCAAGCAAAGGGTTTTTATTGAGTCGGTAGAGTTCGCGCAAGAGTCTTTTTCTTTGGTTGCGTTCTACAGCGGATTTCAGTTTCTTTTTTGAGCTAATAAAAAGAACGGCACAAGTTTGGGCCGGAGCTGGGAGTAAAATCCAAGAAAAGCGAAAGCCGTATGCTACCATGGCCGCACTTTCTTTGCCAAATAGGGCATCAATATGCTTTTGGGCATGGATGCGTTCCGATTTATGTAAGGAGAATTTTCCCATGGGATTTGCTGAGCAATTTAAGTTCAAAGCGGCATAAATAAAAAAATCCCGCTAATAGCGGGATTCAATATCGGTGAACAGCCTGCGCCAAGTGAAAGGATTAACCTATACTTGGGCTGCGTTGCGCCTAGTGCTTATGACGTTTTTCGTCAGAAACACTTAATTTCTTACGACCATGAGCTCTTCTAGCTTTGATTACTTTTCTGCCAGATGCGCTAGACATTCTCTCGCGAAAACCATGTTTGTTTTTGCGCTTTTTTATTGATGGGTTAAATGTTGGTTGAGCCATTGCCTTTAATTTTTAGGACTGCGAAAATATGTATAATTTTCCGGATGACAAATATTTTTTGTTAAAAACTTAAAAAAAAAGAGCCCCGAAATAATCGGGACTCTTTTTGTCATTGATTCTGAGCCTTAAAGACTAGTTAGCAGCAGCAGCTGTATCAACAGCAGCAGTATCAGCTGGCAACATAGAAGCTTCCAAAGCAGCTAATGAATCAGCATTACGCTGAGATGCTTCGATTGAATCTGTAATTCTTTTTTCTTCAGCTTTCTTTTTTTCTTCAGCAGAAGGACCACATGCTACGATAGCCAACATAGCAGAAGCGGCAACGATTGATAATACTTTTTTCATTTTACTTGTTTTTAAATTGTTTCTAAAATCGGTGCGAAGATAGGGTTGAAAATCACTTTTGCAAATATTTTTTTACTTTTTTCTAAAATAAATGGTAATTGGCACCCCAGAGAAATCATATTCTTCCCTCATTTTGTTTTCTATGTAGCGTTTGTAGCTATCGCTCACATACTGAGGCAGGTTACAGAAGAAAGCAAACTTAGGACTTCTGCCTGGCAATTGGGTTACGTATTTAATACTTACAAACTTTCCTTTAATAGAAGGCGGCGGGTAAGCATCAATAATGCGTTCTGCAAATTCATTTAATTTTGAAGTGGTAATGCGTTTGGTTCTGTTTTCAAAAACCTGCATGGCTACTTCCACAGCTTTATGGATACGTTGTTTTTCTATGGCAGAGGTGAAAATAATAGGCACATCATCAAATGGCTTCAATTTTTCTTTGATTTCCATTTCATAGTTTCTGGCTGTATTGGTTTCTTTGGCCATCAAATCCCATTTGTTTACCAAAATTACCAAGCCTTTGCCATTTTTAATGGCCAAGCTTACCAAGTTAAGGTCCTGCTGATCCAAACCCAGTTGTGCATCCAATACCAAAATAACAATATCGCAATTTTCCAAGGCACGCAAAGAGCGCATTACCGAGTAAAATTCAATGTCTTCACTTACTTTCTTTTTACGCCTAATACCGGCAGTATCTACCAATAAGAATTCTTTATCAAATAATTTATAGTGCGAGTTAATGGTATCGCGGGTGGTACCGGCCACATCAGTTACAATGTTTCTGTCTTCACCCAATAGGGCATTTACCAAAGAAGATTTGCCTACATTGGGTCTGCCCACCACGGCAATTTTTGGTAATTGCTCTTCTTCTTCGGTAATGGCCAAGTCTTCTTCTGGGATCAGGCCAATAATTTCATCCAATAATTCACCGGTTCCGGCGCCGCTTCCGGAAGAAATGCAGAAAAGATTATCAAAACCTAAGCTGTAAAATTCATAGCTATCGTGGTTTTTATCAAAGGTATCACATTTGTTCACCACCACTAAAACGGGCTTTTTGGTTCGGCGCAAAAGGCTAGCGAAAGCCGAATCTAAATCTGTAATACCCACTTGCACATCTACCATAAAGAGCAAAACATCGGCTTCTTCCATGGCAATTTTTACCTGTTCGCGAATGGCAATTTCAAAAATATCGGTGCTGTTGTGTACGTAACCACCCGTATCAATAAGGGTAAATTCTTTGTTTTGCCACTCGGCTTTACCGTAGTGGCGGTCGCGGGTAACGCCACTAAAATCGTCGACAATGGCTTTGAATTCTCCCAATAATCTATTGAAGAGGGTTGATTTCCCTACGTTTGGTCTGCCTACTATCGCTACTATATTGCCCATTATTTTCCGGTTTGAACCCGCAAAGATAGGGAAAAAAGCTTTTAGCTGTTACCTATTAGCAATCGGGACGAACCTACGACGCACAAATGCATAAAAAAAACCAGCCTAAGCTGGTTTTGGTTGCGGAGGCATCCCGATAGGTATCGGGACGAACCTACGACGTGCAAATGCATAAAAAAAACCAGCCTAAGCTGGTTTTGGTTGCGGAGGCAGGACTCGAACCTACGACCTTTGGGTTATGAGCCCAACGAGCTACCACTGCTCCACTCCGCGATATATCTTTATACTGTGGTATTCTATTTGTCCCTAACAAAAGATAATCTCTATCTTTTTGGGACTGCAAAGATATTATTGTTTCTTTGCTGTGCAAATAAATTATTAACTAAATGTCTTTCCAATCTGGTTTTGTGTCTATTATAGGTAAACCCAATGTGGGCAAATCTACCCTGCTGAATGCCCTACTGGGCGAAAAGCTCTCTATAATCAGTGAAAAGGTGCAAACCACCAGACACCGAATCAAAGGAATTCTTAATAAACCCAACTACCAAATAGTTTTTTCTGATACCCCAGGTATTATAAATCCTAAATACAAACTGCAAGGAAACATGATGAAGTTTGTAAATGAAAGTCTTACCGATTCAGATTTGGTGGTATTTATGTGCGATTTTGACCAAAGAAATGAGGAGGAAGAATTATTTGAACGCTTGAGGGCTATTAAAACCCCAATGATCTGTATCCTCAATAAAATTGATGGCGTAAACCAAGATCAGTTAATGGCGAAGGTGAATTTCTGGAACGACATGAAACTCTTCAAAGAAATTATTCCTATTTCTGCCCTCAATAAATTTAATGTAGATGTGTTGCTTAAAAGCATCCTGAGCTATATGCCTGTAGGCGCACCTTATTACGAAACCGACCAACTTACCGATAAAAGTGAGCGCTTTGTTGCTTCAGAAATTATCCGTGAAAAAATAATGGTGCGTTATAAGGAAGAAATACCCTACAGTGTGCAAGTAGAAATAGAACTCTTCAAAGAAGAAAAAGACATCATTCATATTCATGCACTCATCTATGTAATGCGTGACAGTCAAAAAATAATTCTCATTGGCAAAGGTGGTTCGGCCCTAAAAAATGTTGGAATTGCCGCCCGCCGCGATTTGGAATTGTTTTTCAAAAAGAAAATATTCCTCAAAACTTTTGTAAAAGTAAAAGAAGACTGGAGAGACAATTCCAAAACATTAAAAGATTTTGGATACGAAAGTGAATAGGTTTTTATTGGCTGTGCAGCTCCAAGCTGGGAGCTTTAAAAACATTTAAAAACAATCCATGAAAAACTTCTTTCTGAAATCCTTATTTTTTATTTGTTTAGCGCCATCTATAATTTTTGCTCAAATTTCATCTCCACAAATTGATTCATTGGTGGCAGTTGCTTTGCTAAAATTTAAAGTGGCAGGTGCTGCTATTGCCATTGTGAAAGATGGAAAAGTAATTCACTCAAAAGGATATGGCGTAACGAATATAAATACTAAAATAGCTGTCGATGAAAACACTAATTTTCAGATTGCTTCTAATACCAAAGCATTTACAGCAGCGGCACTTGCTATTTTGGAAGAGGAAGGAAAAATAAAGTGGACCGATAAGGTGATAGACCATATACCTGAATTTAAAATGTATAATGAATATGTTACCGAAAATTTTACTATTCAAGACCTATTAACGCATCGCAGCGGACTTGCATTGGGTGCTGGCGATTTGATGTTTTTTCCAGATGGTTCAGACTTTACAATTAAAGATGTAGTAAGCTGCTTTCAATATTTTAAACCTGCTTCAGCCTTTCGAACTAAGTTTGATTATGATAATTTATTATACATGGTGGCAGGAGAAGTAATTGCAAGAGCCAGTGGCATGAGTTATGAAATGTTTGTTCAAAAGCGAATTATTGAACCCTTAGAAATGAACAATTCGTTTGTTGGTTATTTGCAGAAAGACAAAAGCAACCTGGCAACGCCACATTCTTCTGAATTAGGTACTATAAAAACAATAGATTGTTATAACATAGGAATGGCAGATGCAGCCGGCGGAATATTCTCTAATGTAGCAGATATGTCGAAATGGATGCTGTTGCAATTAAATAAAGGAAAGTATGGTATTGATTTGAAAACTTCTTTGTTCTCATTAAAAAATCACCATGAAATGTGGCGGATACACACAGTTTTAAAAACGAATCAAAATCCAAGATACAATTCCCATTTTAACGGCTACGGCTTGGGCTGGGTGTTAACAGATGCAGTGGGCAAATTTGAAGTGTCTCATACTGGTGGATTGCCCGGAATGCTTTCTATTGTAACAATGTATCCAGATTTAAATTTAGGCATTGTAATTTTAACCAATACTGAAAATGGTGGTGAAGCACTTTTTTCTTCCATTACAAATACTATTGCTGACAGTTATTTAGGATTAAACGATTATGCTTGGATAGATAAAATGGTAGCATGGAGAAATGCGGATAAAAATGAAGAAGATAGTATTACAAAAGAAACTTGGGAAAAAGTTGAATTGGCAAAAGGAATAAAAGTAAAAAACGAAAACTTTATAGGAATATATGCCGACAAATGGTTTGGGAAAGTGGAAGTGTTTGAAAAAAATAAACAATTATGGATTAAATGTTTTCGTTCTCCAAAATTAAATGGACCAATGGCTTTTTACAACGAAAATACCTTTGCAATAAAGTGGGAATACCAAGCTATGAATTGTGATGCCTTTGCCCAATTTTCTTTTGATAAAACAGGTAAAGCACAATCTTTTAAGATGAAAGGTATTTCCCCAAATATTGACTTCAGCTTTGACTTTCAAGATTTAGATTTGAATAGAGATTGGTAATTAAGGAAAACTGCATAATTGTAAGCATTAGTAACTTAAAATAGTATTTAATACATATATTTGAGATAGCAAGAAGTTGTTTGTTGTATTTAATTAATTGCTAATTCATCTTGTTGATTCCCCAAAATTATAATTGACACCTATTTGAAATTTCGATTAATTAATCATAAAACACAAAGACTCTCAGCCAAATATTTGACTGATGTTTATGATTTGTCGAATGAGCACAGTGAATATACTTATTGTTGTGTTCCCAATGGAGAATTAGGGATAACGGTAGTTTTAGAAGGCGAATGCCATATAAAAACAGAAGATGGATGGCAGAAACAATCGAATGTACATCTTTATGGATTAATTAATAAGGTTCAATTGCTTAAAATGAGCCCCAATTACCGTGAAATTTCAATTGGATTCTATCCACATTATCTTCAATTATTTTTAAAAGATTCTTTGCATTCTATTAACAAAACAAATGGAACTGATTTGTTTGATTTGCTTAAAAAAGATAAAGTGAATAAACTTTATGAAAATTTAAGTCAATGCAATAATGATGAAGCCTTAATGGGCAAAATTGAAGATTTTTTGAAAGATAATATTCTCCTTGAGGAATTAGATAAAAGGGTTTTAGTAGCCCACCATTTAATTACAAATGAAAACATGTATAAGGTTGATGAAATAAGTTCAATCTTAAATGTTACATCCACCACTTTACGCACTATTTTTAATAAACATGTTGGAATTTCTCCCAAAGATTTAATCAAAATACACCGAATAAAAAAGGGATTGGGCTTTCAGGTTAGCAGCGAAGAATCACTCACCCAAATAGCTTATCGTTTAAACTATTTCGACCAAGCGCATTTTTGTAGGGATTTTAAAGATTCAATAGGTATTTCTCCTAAACAGTATTATTTAAACAGCCAACTCTATTCCGATTTTTCCGATTTTCAACATTGGGGCTATGATAGTTTTGGAAATATAATTTAGTAGTAATTATATCCCAACTATTTTTATTAGGTATCACTCCTAAATTTTGTTTTGTAAATAGTCAACCAACTTTCGGTTTTTACAATTTTTTATTAATCTGTCGAAATATTTTTGTCGCTTAGGCAGAACTAATACGACCAGTATGGTTTATTAATATTAAAATTTTAAAGCATGAAAAAAAGCATACTATTTTCTTTTTTGTTTTTCTTTTCTTTTTCTTTTGTATCAGCTCAGCAAAAAGAATGTGGAACGATGGAATATCTTGAATATTTAAAAACGCAAGATCCACAACTGGTAAATAAAATGTTGCAAAATGAGCAAGCATTGCAAAAATGGATTCAAACGCATGCGAGCTCTAAACTAGGAAAGAAAAGAGCAATCATAACTATTCCCGTTGTTGTTCATATTGTTTATTCTAATCCATCGGAGAATATTAGTGCTGCACAAATTTTATCTGCAATAGCTATTATAAATAAGGATTTTAGAAGATTAAGTGCGGATACTTCAGCTACTCCTTCAGTTTTTGCAGCTGTAGCAGCAGATTGTGAAATTGAGTTTTGTCTTGCCACATTAGATCCAAATGGCAATGCCACATCTGGTATTACTAGAACTGCTACTGCACAAACTAGCTTTTCTGGTGGAACTTTTAATGGGGTAAGTTGGTCAAATGACATAGTAAAATATACAGCATCTGGTGGTATGAATGCTTGGAATACTTCACAATATTTAAATATTTGGGTTTGTGATATTAATGGGTATAACGGTTATGCTCAGTTGCCTGGCGGCCCCGCTAGTTCTGATGGTGTAGTAATTGATTATACAAGGTTTGGCAATATTGGCACTGCAGCCGGCAATTCTTTTATAGTAAGAACTGCAACACATGAAATAGGGCATTGGTTAAACTTAAGTCATATATGGGGAAATAACATTTTAGAAACTTCAAGTTGCGGAAGTGATTCTTGTGATGATACGCCAACCGAGTCATCCTCAACTTATGGAACGCCAACATTTCCTTATAATACATACAGCGCATGTAATTCAGGGGCTAATGGTGAAATGTTTATGAATTATATGGATTATACGGATTGCAGGAATATGTTTACGCAAGATCAAAAAACCAGAATGATAGCGGCTATAAATACATTTAGACCTAGCTTGCTTACCTATGTATGTCCGGCGGGAGTTGTTTATGGTTGTACTGATCCTTTAGCGTGTAATTATTCTGCAACAGCTACTGTTAATGTTGATTGCAATTATACTACCTGCAAGGGTTGTATGGACTCAGCTGCATATTCATACGATTCTTTAGCTACAATAAGTGATACTGCTTCCTGTTTGTACTGTAATATTTCAGCTTCAACAGTAGTTGTTAATCCAAGTAGTGCAAGTGCTTTAGATGGTTCTGTTGATTTATCAGTGATTGGTTGGAATTGCATTACACCTGCTAGCTTAGCTTCAAACTTTGGAGCGGCAACTGGTTCAACTGGAGTAATGTTCAACATGATAAACACTTCTGCGAATCCATTAACTATTACAGGAATTTCTCAAGGTAGTTATGGCTCTTATTTTGGTTCAGCTACCAGTTACAATATTTATTATTATCCCGGTTCGTATGTTACTCACATGTCCAATCAAGATGGTTGGATCGCAGTTGCTACAAATGCAAGTGGCACAGTTCCATCTGGAGGGACTTTATCGGTTCCTGTATTTAGTGGTGCAATTCCAATGAGAGCGGTTACTATACCTGCTGGTGCATCATACGGTTTTTACCTAGGTATTAATGGAACCTTAACCTATTCAATTGCTACTGGTAAAAGTGGCTTTTCACCTTGGGGAAGTGATGACGCGCTTACAATTACTGTTGGACATGGCGGTGATTTTCCAAATCCACTTAATACTCCAAGAGCGCCTCTTATTAAAGTTCATTACGGAACCAATACTTCCACGCTTACTTATAAATGGTCTAATGGTGCAACAACTGAAGATCTTTCTGGAGTTGCTGCAGGAACTTATGCTGTAACAGCTACTGATTGTAATGGTTGTAAAGTTTCTAAAACAGTTAATGTAGGTGTAGTTTCAGGTTTAAGGGAAGAGCGTTTCAACATTATTTCTATACATCCGAATCCAGCAAAAAGCCAAATAACTGTAAAAACAGCTGCAAAATTAGTTGGTTCGGATTATATAATTCATGACTTATTAGGTAAAATAGTTCTTATAGGAAAATTGAATGCAGAAAATACAATTATTGAATTAGGTAATTTATCGGGTGGTGTTTATATGCTCAGTATTGAAGATAATAATTTTACACAAACTATTAAAGTGATAAAAGAATAAACATAAAATCATTTCAAAGAATGCTGAAAAGCAATAATTCAATCAATCAAAAATTATGAAAACAAAAAACTTATTTTTCAAGGGCATTGCAATTTTGTTATTATTCACATGTACGCAAAGTGTAAAAGCTCAAACAGGTTATTATTCTCCTTCACTTGTCAACTTCGATGTTGCCATGAAGAATCTTTTAAATAATTATGATATACCCGGAGGACAATTAGCCATTACTTATAAAGGTCGTCTAGTATACAGCCGAGGGTTTGGTTTTGCTGATGAATTGGCGAAAACTGCTGTTTGTCCCGATAATATTTTTAGAATAGCAAGCTTGTCCAAGCAAATTACAGCTATTACAATCATGCATCTTTACGAGCAAGGTAGAGTAGGTTTAAATGATATTGTTTTTGGTGCAAATGGAATATTAAATGATTCAATTTATCAAACTGCATTTGACCCTAGGGTTTATAGCATTAAAGTGAAGCATTTACTTTCTCATCAGAGTGGAATACCTAGTTATAGTTTTTATATAAAGAGTCAAATGCTTGATACTTTTCCGGGAACAGCTGCTTCCTATTCTAATGTAGGGTATGTCGTTCTTGGAAGTGTAATTGAAAAAATAACCAAGCAGGACTATGAAACTTATGTGCGAGATACCATATTAGCTCCATTAGGTATCACGGATATGCAGGCTGGAAAAAGTCTTTTAATTAATAAGTTTCCTAAGGAGGTTCATTATTATGATTATCCGGGCGCTCCCCTTGTTCCCTCAATTTTTGATTCTACTGTATTGGTACCAAGACAATATGGTGGAAGTATCTATATGGAAGGTAGCAAAGCATGTGGTGGATGGATTGCTTCGGCTCAAGATTTATGTAAATTGTTGTGCGCTGTAGATAAATTTAGCACAAGGCCAGACATTCTTTTGCCAGCAACCATTAATACCATGGTTCAACCTACTAGTCTTTATGTAAGTGGAAGTCCTTACGCGCTTGGATGGTTCATTAATACAAGCACTAACGCTTGGTGGCACGATGGTTCACTAATTGGCACCATGACCTATCAAGCCAGACGTAATACTGAAATAAACTATGCTCTTTTAGTAAATTCCAATTATACCAGTGGTCAATATAATGCGCTCAGCAGTTTAGTTGGTTCTATTATACCACTTATAACAAGTTGGCCTGAAATTAATTTGTTTGATTCAGCAATTGTTTGCTCCCCATTAACTGCCGTAAACAATATTTCTATAAATCCATCCTTGTTTACTGTTTATCCAAATCCTTCCAATGGCAAGTTTACATTTAAGGCTGAAGGGCTTCAACAGGCAAATTGTAAACTAGAAATATGTAATTTATTAGGGCAAGAAATATATACTACATTTTTTAAGGGACAACAAGCTACATTAGACATAGACTTATCGGGCTTTCCAAAAGGGTTTTATTTTATGAAAGTTTATGATGGAACGAATAGCTACACACATAAAATTAGTATAGAATAACAAATAGTAATTGCTAAAAACTTAAAGTAAATGGAATAAGTAATTAGGTTTTCTGAGTTCTATTTTCTTTTTAATATCATTTTCTTTAAAATTTTTGTGAGCGGAAAGCCTTGCCAGGTAAAAATTCTTTTTTAATCTAGAATTAATCTTATTTTTGTGTAATACTCATTAAAACAACCATTTATGAAAAATGTATTTGTCCTATTAATTTTGGCAATGATTGGTTTTTCTGCTTGTAAAAAAAGTAATACCACCCCAACGCCTGCCGCCACTCCCATTACAGTTTTGTACGAAGTAAATTTAAGCGTTGCCATAAAGGATACCGCTGCAAATGCTTTACTGAAATACACAGATGCCAATGGGCAATTGCAAACAGCCACCGATTTTACACCTGGTAAAACCTATTGGTCGAAAACAGTTACCATTACCAGCAGCACCCGTCCGTTTCCGCTAGAATTAAAAACTGTTGGAACAACAAAAAATAATATTTATTTAAATGCCGCCGGCAATGTAACGGCTAAAATTTCTGTAGATAAATCAGTAGGCGCTTATCAAAGTTCTACCACGGTAAATGGTCCGGGCTATTTTTCAAATAGCTTCGCTTTAAACTTTACCATTCAATAGCATTATTTTCTAACTAATTATAAAAAAAGCAGCCTGTAATTTTTACTGGCTGCTTTTTTTATGCCAGGGTTTTAATAAAATGTCTTATTGGGGTCGGTTCGAACCGAATAATTGTTTCTGATAGGCATTTATAATATAACCTTATGTGCCAAATGCCAATGACATATAGGTGGTTTTTATTATTTTGAATTGCTAAGTAGTTTTTTTTGTAAAATGAAAAAAGCTTATATTTGAATAAAAAGATATCATGACAACTACTTTGTTAAAAAACGAAATAACCAAAGCATTACATGAGATTAATGACAAGTCGTTTTTGGAGGCGCTCTATACTATTATAAGTAACAGAAATGATGCCTTTGAGCATGAATTAAGCAAAGAGGATAAACAAATTCTGGACGAAAGAAAGTTGGCCTATAAAAGCGGAAATGCAAAAACGTATTCACTAAGTGAAGTTCGCAAAAAAGTGCTTAAAAACCTTTAAGAATGAAATTCCGTTTGGTTATTTTGGATGAGGTTTTTGCAGAGTTAAATGAGGCAGCATTGTATTATGAAGAACGTCAGGATTCTCTTGGGTTGGCTCTTTTAGAAGAGTTTGAATCGGCTTTAATAAGGATAAGTAAAAATCCGGAAAGTTTTCAAAAGAAATATAAAAATTTTAGGCAATCCTTACTTAATCGATTTCCTTATTTGGTCCTGTTTGAAATAGATGAATCAAGTGTAGTAATATACCGTTTTATTAATGCGCGCCGGCATCCCCAAAAAAGATTTAATAAAGTGAATAAATAATTGGTATTCCCTAAAGGCTATTTTATCTCTTAAAAGGGTATAAAAACTGTTTAAGGTAACCCTGCTTAGGGAATGTTGGATCTGGAACGCCAGTGGATTGTGGATGACCATTTTCTAAGGATTGGTAGGTGCCAAAAAGCATGTCGATAAAGGGGAAATGAACGGCAAAGTTTTTATCATGTGCATCCTTTTCTTTGGCATGGTGCCAATGGTGAAATTGTGGCGTAACGATTACGTATTTTAAGAAGCCTAAATTGATATGCGAATTGGTATGTGCCCATACAGATTGAAAGGCCACCACAAAGGTATAACTTAAGAAAACAGGTGTAGAAAATCCTAAAAAATAAATGGGCATAAAAATTACCGAGCGGTCGAAAATTAAATCACATAAATGAGAGCGTGAACCTGCTAACCAATCCATGTTTTCTGGCGAGTGATGGATGCTGTGAAATTTCCATAGGAAGGGTATTTTGTGGGCAGTATAATGCCTTGCGTATTGAAAAAAATCAGCAATAATTAAAGCCATCAATAATTGTAAAGGAAAGGGGATAGCTTGAATTTTACTTTGGAACTGGGCGTAAGCTGGATTGGTAAAAAAGTACAAGGCAGGAAAGCGAATGGCCAACAAAATAAATTTGATACTTAAATCAAATACAATGAAATAAGTGAGGTCTGTTTTCCAATTTGCATGGAATTTACTTTGGCTAGGATGCAGGGGCGCAAATAATTCAAAGGGGGTAAAAATTAGCCCAGTTAAGAGCAGGTCTATGATTAGCCAATCAAGACCAATGGTAATAGTACCTTGCCCTATTTCATAGTCGAAAGCGGGTAAGAGATAAATAAGAAAGGCCAACATAATACTGGCTAAATTGATATAAGTTGTCTTTTTGTTTTCTGCAACAAGAAGGCCATAGATGGCTGCAATAAAGGAGAAGCCTATGGCTGCCCAGAAAACAAAGTTTAGCGTTGGGGCTTTGTAAAAAATGCGCAGCGTATCTGTGGTAAGTATGCCGGGGAATTTACTTGCCACCACAGCGCCCAAGCTGCAAAGGGAAATAATAAAACCAATATGTTGAAACTTGAAATAAGTAGATAGGTCCTTGTGAAATGCCATGAATTAATTTAAAAACACAAAATTAAGGGGCAATTTTTACAATGAATTACGGCATTCTGCAATTGCCAACACTATTTTTACGGAATTGCGCAAAGTGGGGTCGGTTCGAACCGAAAATATTTGCGTAAAACCTTGCGGTACTTGAGGTAAATTGAAAAATAGGCAAATAATTGTATAATTGGATATATCATTAGCTTATGAATATTGAAGTAGCAAAATTTGAATTATTGAACAAATTGTTGCGTACAACAGATGAGCAGCTATTAGAGCAATTATTAGCTGTATTTAAGAAATCAGAGAAGGATGAATCTTTATCACTTATTCAATATAACAATGAATTAGCAGCCGCAGAAGAAAGAATAAAAAGTGGGAAATTTACCTCACAGGAGGATTTGGAAATTGAGAGTCAGGGATGGTGATGAAGAAGAAAATTCCCATTTATTGGGATGGAGAGGCTAAACTTTATTTTAAACAGGTTATTCATTATATCAAACAAGATTCACCTCAAGGAGCGAAAATTGTGTAAAATAAAAATAGACCATTGCACAAAGTTTATGCAATGGTCTAATTTTAATTAAATGCCGTAGAAGTTTTTGGCATTATCTATCATAATTTGAAACTCTTCTAGGTTTGGTGTATCTGTATTTGCGCCTTCAATAAAGGTTCCGCCAACAACGCCTACATCATTTACTCCCGTTCCCAAAAGGTGTTTAGGGAAAATATAGAATGAACGTTTTACATCTTGCCCAACAGTAGTTTTTCCTTTTGAAAAATACACCAAAATCATGTATTGTAAATTGGCAGGAATTTGGTCGCGCAACATAATTAAATGGCCTTGCACTGGAACTACTTCTACATCGTTGTTAATACCTGCGGCGCCTAGGCCTGTGCAATTAAATACCAAGGGAGAAGAAACATCCGAGAATTTAGCAAGTTTTTGTGTTACAAATTTTGCCTTTGGTTCTAAATAATCATGCAGGCTTTTCATCATAATGGCTGTATCAATAAAAATACCATCATCGTAAGTAACCATGGTGCGTTGGGTGCCATTGCCAAAATCTAAAGTTACATCTTTGGCAGGCTGCATTACTTTTCCTACGTAGGGTTCTAATCCAGAGGATTCTCTGTCTTCAAAATAAGTTGGCACCACCACGGCACCTTTGCTAAAATCTGCTTGGGTACCTGTGGCAATTTCTGCATAAAATTTATAGGCATCAATTCCAATTTGATCAATGAGCGGTTGCAAATCTGGGTTATTGCTCATAGATACTGGTGCCAATAATCCGCCTGCATTGTGTGAGGTAAGTTTGTCGAATGATTCTGCGATAACTGTGATATTGGTATAACCACGTTTCACCAATTCGTAAGTTGTAAACAAACCCAAAACACCACCACCCACAACAGTCACTGCTGCATCTTTAGGAATGGCTTTACCTGTAGTAGAAGCTGTTACTAAATCGGTAACGTATTTGGCACAACCCGGAGCAAGTGTCCAACCACTGCCACCATGCCCATAATTATGTGCTATAAGTTGGGTGCCTACTGTTTCAATGCTCATGTTTGGGGCACCATGGCGAAGGGGACGGTAACAAAGTACTTTTTCGCCTAGGTAAGCAGTATCCAAGCGGGGTGGCGTAATTTTGCGAACTTCAAGTGATTTGGCAGTAGTCTTTTTACAGGCAGTATAATAGAAGGCCACAGATGAAGCGGCTGCGGTAAAAATAAATTTTCTGCGATTTAGTTTTAGGGAAGCAAAATTGTCTTTTTGCTTGAGGGTCTTTTCATCCATTGGAATTAGGCTTGGTTTAAATAAATTAAATTTTGTTAGGTCTAAATGCTGTTGCTGTTTTTAAAAGTTAAAACAACTAAAGAATAAAGTCGTGGTTAAATCAAAATTAAGGGATAGCGATAAGATGATAAAACGAATTGCTAAAAAAGCGCCATTTCAGAAATAATATGACAATTTATTTCCTTAATATGGGTAGTTTTTTCTGTTGCTTGGTTTTGGTTCTAACCGAATGCTGCAGGCAAATGCTTTACGGATAAATTGGAATAGTTTTAGCGGCTAAAAAATAGGGATACAATTACAATTTGATTACCCCAAAAGGATTTTCACCACGGTTGAAGGCATCTTCAATATCCGACATAAGCATCTCTTCATAGGCCTTTGCCTTTTCTTTGGAGCTGGTTGCACATGCAATATGCCATGCATACACTTCATTGTCTTCCAACCAATTTACGGGCCATTCTAAGCCACCATAACGCGTTATAATTACATAGTCGGTAGATTGTTGCAATTGGCTGTTAAATCTTAAGCCACGTTGCTGCAGGAGCTCCGTATTAAATTCGTCTTCATTCATGCCGGCCACACAAAACAATTCATCGTCTTCTTGAAAGTATTCTGCCCCAGCATTGAAATCTATTTTAAATTGATTGATGCCACCTTCATAATTAATTTCTATGGTGTTTTTAGGAACAAGGAGGTTGGCAAGGTGAATGTAAACGGGCATGTTTTTTTGAATTATTTTGCTTGTAAAGCTAACTGCAATTTAGGGCAATAGTGCTAAAAATTTGCATGCTTTTTTTTAGGGTAAGGGATAAATCCGGTTTTCAATAAAAGCTTGTAGCGCTAGGGGAATAATATTTTCAGGCAATTTTATTTGCATTACATCCACTCAAGCACTTTAGGAAGCCTTGAAAAATATTTGCGCAATTTTATGTTTGATTTCGATTTGCAACAAAAAGCCTGGCCAGTGTAATGATGCAAATAATTTTCAAAATTTTAAACCAATTAAACAAAACAAAAATGAAGTTATCTACCCTAACTATTGCTTTGTTACTGCAAGGAGTTTGCTACGGGCAAAACATCTTGTACAAGCAAAGCAACAAGATTCTCAGCTACGACTATGGCGTAGTAGACACCGCAGGCATGAACAAGCTTAGCGAAATTGAAAAAATTAAGTATGAATTAAAGTTCACCCAACAAAGTTATTCCGAAACGATTGACCAGAATTATGAGTCGCAAATTGAACTTAAAGTTGATAGTAATGAATATGAGCAGCCATGGATGAAATTGCCTAAAAGAATAAGATACGGCAATGTTGGAACAGAATTGTTTGATGAAAATAATTCCTTAATAAAATCAATCGTAAACACACCAGATCAGATTGCAAGTCGTCTTGAGAGAAAAGTTGAAATGAGAGAAAATGGATTTCATCCAGGATTAATTTCTTTTCCAAATTTTAGCGCATCAGATATTGCTTTACTTGATTCGCAAAATATTTTGGTTTCAAATATGCCAAATGGTGAAGTAAAGGTTTCATTTGATAGCCGAACTGTTATTTTCAATAAATATAAATTTACTATAGTTGAGGAATTTATTGATGATGATGGAAAGAAGAATCGCGAAACAAAAGGCTATGAACCCTATTTGGAAAACAAGGGATATTTACTTCGAATTTATAAAAAGGAGAAGTTTTTGAATTCTGTAAATGGGCCATGTATTACGGAAACAAAATTGAGTTATTTCAACGATTATGTTATTTTAGATAATGGGGGATTAATTGATAAAGCAATTCGATTTCCTGAAACTATTGAACTTTATCCAAATCCAAATGATGGTGTATTTACGGTAAAGGCTAACCTAAATAACAATGTTGGCATTTCTAGTGTTAAAATTATAAATGTTTTAACAGGATCAATCATTCCAATTGAGCATAATAGTCAAAAGATATTCTTGGTTAACCTTCCAAGTTTGGCAACAGGTCAGTATGTTATTCAAATATTAACAAGTGAACAAAAAACGCTGACTTACAATTTTTTTAAGAATTAATAGAAGGATTTTACAACTATGAAAAATTTAATTTTAAGTACCTTATCGGTTTTATATATATTACTATTAAGTAATAAGGCTTTTGCCCAGGATAATACAATAGATTCAACTCAGAATATTTTTAAAAATCAAAAGGAATTAGAGGCACAAATGTCAAAGTTTGGATTAAAAACTTTAGAATTTCCTGAAAACGACTTTTGTCAACGTGGTGGGCCACCCGTAGTAAAACATGGGGATAAATTAATTCCTAATTTACCCTACAATCCTGAACCAGAAGAAAAATTTCCCGGAGATACTTTACCCGGTGTTTGGGATAATGTAGCTGGAGATATTAATATTTTTTGGATTCATGGATTAAACGGGTATACAGGTTCATTGAGAGTTCCGGCAATGACTACGCAATACGGAGACGGTTCAACATTTCCTGCAAGAAAGGTAAATTCTATTAGAGGTGTTGCTTCATCAATTTCAAATCCAGTACAATTATATTCTGAGGATGGGAGTATTACAGACGCCACTGGAGATATAAATAATTATTGCAAAACAGTTTTAGATATTTCTAAAAGGACCAACCGTGATTATATAATTGCCCATAGCCAAGGAGGAATAGTTGCTCGTGAGTGGTTGCGAAATATGGAACAAAAGCCAACAATGTATGAAAATTTCGCCCATGGTTTGGTAACTTTTGGTACGCCACATTGGGGTGCGCAAGTGCTTAACAATACCCGTCCTGAGTTGAAAAACAAAGTGCCATATTTTATGAATGAAGCTTGTCAAGCCTTGTCTGGTCCAATAATTGAAGGTTCTATCAAAAATACTTTTTTTACAAGTTTGGTTATAACACCCACTTTAAAAAATAAAATAAAGGATGCGCTTTGTGCAACACTTTCTGAAACAATTATTCCATTGGCATTGGTAAATTATTTCAAGCCAACAACTAGAGATTTCTATGTGGGGTCGCCATTTTTAACTGGAAAAAATGATGCTAATGGATTACATACCCAAGGTCTAGCGGAATATGCTTTAAAAGTTCCAGTGGTTCAGTTTTATGGGGAGGAAGAACAGCCAATCCTTTGGAAATTTCTAAGCAGTACGCGTGGACTGGGTCATGATGAATTGAGCAATGCCGATATAAATTATGGATATACACAAGATGACCAAATGGAAAAGGATGTAAGTGATAAAATATCCGATTATTCTGCGGGGCGTGATGCCGCTAACATAGAAAAAATTAGGTTACAAAATTCTGTATATGGAAATTTTGTTGCATTTTTTAATGGAACAAGAAGGAGAGTAAGAGATTTAGAAAAACTTGAACATGCATATAATAATGCTTATGTTTGGTTGTCGAATGCGAATGATTATTATTTGGCTGAATTAATAGGTGGAAGGACATCAACTACGAGCGTTGCATCTTGTTTAATTATTGAAAATTTGTTTTGCAAAGACACAACAATTATTGGCACAACGTTTCCATTGGTACGTCTAAATTTTTCATATAATGTTGGACCGGATTCAAGTGGCAAAGCATGCGATGTTGCTGCGCTTGGAATAAAATATAAGAATTATTCTTTCCCTGGTTTGGATGGGAAAACTTGGCATGGCTATTGTTTTGGATCCCAAACCGCCATTCCAACTTGGAAGGTTACTTCTACCTATATTCCTAATGATGGTGTGGTTTTAGCAGAATCTGCTGGAAGGAAAATTTTAGTTGATAGGTCAAATGATCCTAGAATTACTCATAGAGTTGGAATAATGCCAAAAACAAATCATGATCAAATGAAAAATTGTTTGGAAACAAAAAAGGCATTATTAGATTTATACCAAGGTGAAAAATATGGAAGATTTTTTAAATTAGATCCAAGATAATGAATAGAATAAAAATTATTTACCTTGTAGTAGGTTTATTACTGCTTCATATTTCTTGTAAAAGTAAGGAAGAGGTGTTAAAGCCTCTTCCTATAAATTCTAAGTCGTTAACCTTAGACACCTTGTGGCGCTCATTAATTGTAGGATATAGTGTTAATCCTATCCTAACTGCTAATCAAGATATTTTAATGAGTAAGGTGTTTGATAATCCAGAGGGGGAAATTTTTAAATTATTTGATGGAAGCAATGGAAAATTAAAATGGGAATGGCATGATTATTTTACTCCTGAAGTTGGTTTTTATGATAATGCCCATGTTTTAGTAAATGATGTTTTAGTGCTAGCTGCAAAGCAAAATACTTATGCTTTCAATACTATCACTGGCAAAACCGTTTGGAGGAATCAAATGGCTAATATGTATGGGGAAAGTCAGATTTACCAAGACGATGACGGCTATATATACCAAGGATATATTGATGCGGTAAATAATTACAAAAGTTATGTTTACCGCACAAAATATGATGAAGGTAAATGGGAGAAAGTTTGTACGTTCGAAGACAGCACCAAGACTTATGATAAAATGTATTCGACACCAGCTACTTTTTCCGTTAACCACAAAGGCGAAAAAATGATGATCTATACCATGTATTTGGCTTCTAAAACAGATAATTCAAAATATAGTGCAAAGATTTTTGGATTTAATTTGGTTACCAAACAATATGATTGGATGAAGGATTATACTTACAAATATGTTGAATTTGATGTATGTAAAATGGGAAGTGCCAATGGCATTATTTATACCTTCGGAACATATAGCGATCAAGATTATTTAATAGCAATAGATGCAAATGATGGAAGTATTTTATGGGAAAAGGTATTGCCAGATTTTGGAGTTGGAATTTATATGTATAAAAATACAATAATACCTGTTTGCAATGGTCGCAGTTCGGTTGTTGCCTATGATTTAATTACAGGAGATATAGCATGGCAGCAAGCATTTAATCCGACTGTTTTGGCAGGAATTAATTTTACTAATGGCGATTCAAAAATATTTAAAAACTACCTTTTTTCTACCCAGTGTGACCATCTTCTAGTATTAAACTTAGACAATGGAAGTATTGTTTATTTTAAAAATATCGTTCTTCCAAATGGTTGTCTTCAATTTGGTTTGGAAATCAATGAAGCCAAACGTTGTTTTTATGTGCAAGATAGAAATTATGTTGTTTGCTATAAACTTCCAGATGAGATAAAATATTAAAATATCCCATATGAAAATCACAACCCTGTTACCGCTTATTTTTTCTTTGTTTTTGGGTTCGGCCCAAGGCCAAGATTCTATGCAAAACATTATTGGAATAGCTCCTTTTTTTACTACGCAACCAGATTTAACTAATTTGGAATTTCCATTGTCTGTGCAGAATATTCCGGGTAACAATTCTCCCAATCTTATTTATGAGGAAAAAATGAAGGTGAATTATACGGGGTTTACTATCCCAATTTATTATATGGCACAATTGCCGCGTAATTTTTTTGCCATCTCTATGTTTGGCTATGGATTTGAGGCTTATGCCTCTGAATTAAATTATGCTAATTATGCTTTAGCAGATCCAAAGTGTATTGAAAAAGAAACCGTAACAAGTAATAGATTTACTATTTATTCAGGGTTTGGCAAAACGTTTTATGTTTTGCCAACTAAAAAACTAGTTTTTATTCCGCACCTAGGTTTATTTGGTGATATATACACTTACCATAAAAAAATAAATTATTATAGTGTTGGAAGTTATGGTGAGGATGAAACGCGAGGTTCCTATTCTAATAGTGGTTTAAGCCTTGGCCTGCAAATTAATTATCAAATGAATAAGCATTTTGGAATTGGTCTTGGATGGAATCAATTAATGAAATTGCAGAGAAAGGAGTCTACCTATGAATGGTACGCTAAAACAGAAAATATCAGGAGCTTTACTGTTAACTTGAAGCAAAGTCCGCAATTGTCTTTGCTGTATTATTTTAGAGGAAAGCGGGTAAACAGGTTTATCTATTAACTACCCGTGCACGGTTTCATTTTTGCCGTAATTTACGATAATAGAAGCTTCGTAATCTATCCAAGCTTTCCAACGCTTGTCAACGTCGATGCCTACACCATATTTCTTTGCATAGCCTAGAAATGTGGTGTAATGGCCGGCTTCGCTGATCATTAAATCGTGGTAGAATTTCGCCAGTTCTTTGTCGGCAATATTTTGCGATAAAACCTTAAACCTTTCGCAGCTGCGTGCTTCAATCATGGCAGAAAATAAGAGGCGCTCTACAAATGATGAAATTCTGCTGCCGCCTTTTTCCATAAATTTATACAGTTCGTTTACGTAATGGTCTTTGCGCTCCCTGCCTAAAGTTAAACCTTTTTTCTTGATGAGCTCATGCACCATTTCAAAATGTTCTATTTCTTCTTTTGCAATGGCCAATAAATCGGTTACTAAATCTTGGTGTTCTGAATTATAAGTAATAATAGAAATGGCATTGGTAGCAGCTTTTTGCTCGCACCAAGCATGGTCTGTGAGGATTTCTTCAATATTTGATTCTACAATATTTACCCAGCGTGGGTCGGTAGCCAATTTTAAACCTAACATAATTTCACTATTAAGAGCACAAAAATACCTGTTTTTTCAATCTTATGGCAATTGGAATAATTGAATTATTTTGCAGGCATGCGCAAAGACCCTGTTTTACTAATCATTGGATATGTTTGGCCCGAACCAAATTCTTCTGCCGCGGGTGGCAGAATGATGGTCTTGATTCATTTTTTTAAGCGCTTGGGATACCGCGTTTACTTTGCTTCTGCAGCCCAAGAGAGTGAATTTACTTTTGATCTAAGCACTATTGGTGTAGAAAAGGTACATATACAATTAAACCATTCTAGCTTTGATACCTTTATCAAAGAACTGCAGCCCAATTTGGTTCTGTTTGATAGGTTTATGATAGAAGAACAATTTGGCTGGCGGGTGTATGAAAATTGTCCTGATGCCATGCGCCTATTGGATACAGAAGATTTGCATTTTTTAAGGGAGGCACGACAGCATGCGCTAAAAAATGGCGAATTGGAGTTGCAAAACGACAAAGCCAGGCGTGAAATTGCCAGTATATTACGTTGCGATTTAAGCCTCATTGTTTCTGAATTTGAAATGCATTTATTGCAAAATGAATTTGGTATTTCGACCCAATTGCTGTGCTATTTCCCCTTGTTTGTAAATGCCCAAAACCATCTATTTGATAAGCCTTTGCAACTTTTTGCGCAGCGCAAAGATTTTGTTTTTATTGGCAATTTTTGGCACGAACCCAATTGGCAAGCGGTCTTGTATTTGAAAGAAAAAATTTGGCCTTTGTTGCGAAAAAATTTACCTGAAGCCACCCTGCATATTTATGGCGCCTACCCTTCTGAGAAAGTTTTTAATTTGCAAAATACCAAAGAGAAATTTTTGGTGCATGGCAGGGCAGAAAATGCTTTTGCTGTGGTTTCGCAAATGCGCGTTTCTTTGGCACCTTTGCTTTTTGGGGCAGGCTTAAAAGGAAAATTGCTTGAAGCCATGTATTGTGGAACGCCTTCTGTTACTACGCAAATAGGTGCCGAGGGTATTGCCGCTGCCAATGATTGGCCTGGATTTGTAGCAACTACTCCCGAAGAAATTACAGTCGCCGCCTTTCAATTATATACTGATGAAGCACTTTGGAACCAAAAACAAAGCATAGGATTTCAATTGTTGGAAGCTCGTTTTTCTCAAGAATTTTTTGAAGTAAAATTAGAAACAGAAATGCAACAGCTCTTAGGAAATTTACCTGCACATAGAAGAAGTAATTTCATTGGTTCAATCTTGCACCACCAAAGTATGGCGAGTACGAAATATATGAGCAAGTGGATTGAGGAGAAGGGAAGAGACTAGAAACGAGAAACGAGAAGCGAGAAGCGAGAAACGAGTTTGGGAAATTAGAGTTACACATTTTTGTTTGGGATTTTTAGAGAATCCAGAGTCCAGAATCCAGAGTCCAGATTTTTTTTGTTTTGTGATTTAGAGTGCTTTCATCATTCATCATTGAAAAGTGCTTCGGCAAGCTCAGCATGACGTGTTTTTCATAATTCATAATTCATCATTCATAATTGAGATATTTCCTCTAGAGGCTAATTTGCCTCTTATTGTTGGCCCTTCGACTTCGCTCAGGGACCGGAA
>CAIYNF010000028.1 GCA_903927505.1 uncultured Bacteroidota bacterium
ATGACCAGGCTTACCAAAATCTTCTGGCTTGCTATTTGGATCAATCAAAGCTTGAACCGTTTTAGCGCGGTCTTGGGCAGAAATACCTGTGGTACAACCTTTGCCCAATAAATCTACAGAAACGGTAAAGGGCGTTTCGTGCGAAGTAGTATTTACATTCACCATTAAATCCAAGTGAAGCTCTGCACATCTTGTATCTGTTAGCGGAGCGCAGATCAAACCACGACCTTCGCGGGCCATAAAATTAATAATTTCGGGGGTTACATTGCGGGCAGCTGTTAAAAAATCTCCTTCATTCTCACGGTCTTCATCATCTACCACAATTATCATCTTACCCTGACGAATATCCTCCACCGCTTCCTCTATTGTATTGAACCTAAACATATTAATTTGAAATAAAATGCAAATATAATCTTATGCCCGTGAATAAAGGCCAAAATTTGCGCAAACCAATAAAACGCGCAAAATTTAGCTACCTTGCAGGCATGAATTATTTGAGGGCAGAAAACCTGTCGAAACGCTTTGGAGAGAGAATTTTATTTGAAAACATTTCCTATACATTAGCAAAAGGTAACCGCGTGGCATTGATTGCCAAAAACGGAACGGGCAAAACATCTTTGTTAAACATTTTAACCCAAAACGATGAGCCAGATTCGGGTAAAGTAGTAATTGACAAAAACATTAAATGGGCCTATTTAGAACAAGATCCAAAATTTGACAAAGCCGAAACCGTTTGGCAAGCCGTGTTCAATTCTGAAAATGAAGTTTTAAAAGCGGTAGCTGAATACGAATGGTGCATTGAAGAATTAGAAACAACACCCGAAGATACCAAGTTGCAAAACAGGTTGCAGGCAGCCATGGAACAAATGGATGTATTTCAAGCATGGGATATTGAGGCCCGCGTGCATACGGTTCTTACCGAATTAAACTTACAACACCATTTACACCATACCGCCGACCAACTCAGTGGCGGACAAAAAAAGCGCTTGGCCTTGGCAAGGGTTTTAATTCAAAGTCCGGATATGCTTATTTTGGACGAACCTACCAATCACCTTGATATTCCCATGATTGAGTGGTTAGAGGCTTATTTGAAATCACAGGATATTACACTTTTATTGGTTACCCACGACAGGTATTTCTTGGACAATGTGTGCAATGAAATTATTGAAATGGACTTGAACCAATTGTTTATTTATAAAGGCAATTACGCTTACTTTTTAGAGAAAAAAGAACAACGCGAAACCTACCAAGCCAAAGAAGCAGACGAGGCCCGCAAATTGGCTAAAAAAGAGTTGGAGTGGATGCGCAGAATGCCAAAGGCAAGAACCACTAAATCTAAGAGCAGGATTGACGCGTATTACGAAACAAAAGAAAAAGCATCCTTTAGAAAAGACGATTCCCAAGTAGAAATACAAATGCAAATGAAGCGCATGGGAAATAAAATTTTGGAGGTAAACCAATTGCAAAAAAGTTTTGGCAAACTCAAAATTGCCGATGACTTTACTTACCTCTTTAAACCAGGCGAACGCATTGGTGTTATTGGAAAAAATGGCGTTGGTAAATCTACTTTTCTTAATATGTTGCAAGGCATTGAGAAACCAGATTCGGGCAAAATTGTAAAAGGCGAAACCATTAAGTTTGGGTATTATGGCCAGCAAGGTTTGCAACTCAAAGAAGACAAACGCGTTGTAGAAGTTATAACAGACATTGCAGAATATTTAGAGGTTGGTAAAGGGGTAAAACTCACAGCCATTGCTTTGTTACGCATGTTTTTGTTCGACCCAAAGAAGCAACATAATTATGTAAGTTCTTTAAGTGGTGGTGAAAAAAGAAGGTTGTATTTATTGACCATCTTAATGGAGAAACCCAACTTTTTAATTTTGGACGAACCTACCAATGACTTAGATATTGAAACGCTAAATGTATTGGAAGAGTTTCTTGAAAGTTATGAAGGCTGTTTATTGGTGGTTACCCACGACCGTTATTTTATGGACACCTTGGTAGAGAAGTTATTTGTTTTTGAGGGCGAAGGCCATATCCGCGATTTTAATGGTAATTACCAGGATTACTTGAATGAAATTGAAGATAAGAAACTTGCCGCTTATGCAGCCAAGCAAGAATTACTGAAACCAAAAGTAGAGCCCAAAAAAGAGGAAGCACCAAAGCCTACTGAAAAGAAAAAATTAAGCTTTAAGGAACAACGCGAATTGGAGCAATTAGAAACCGACATGGAAATGCTCGCAGGCCGCAAAAAGGACTTGGAAAACTTACTCAGCCAAGGAAGCAATGATCACCAAGAGCTTTTGTCGTGGAGCACAGAAATTGAGACCATCAAAAATGAGCTAGATGAAAAAGAATTACGCTGGTTGGAATTATCATAATTGATTCCTCCTTTGGCTTTTAAAACTTTACTATTTAAAAGATTTGTTATTTTAATTTTAAACGCTGTAATTCCTCAACATCAATTTTAAACAAGCAAATACTTAACCTGTTTTGTATTTAATTCTTGCAGTAGTTGAAATGTATAATTATCAAAAATATTCATTCAATTATTCTTACGGTATGAATGGTAGGTAAATTATTGGGATCGTATCCATGCATACCATAGGCAATATTTATAAACTGCCTAAGCTGCCTTAATCTTTCAACAGGACTCAACTCCTGCATTTGGCGTCTTTCAAAAGCAGCTTGTTCCTCAAAAGAATCAAAAACATGAAACTCCCTTTGATAGTTAAAAGAGGGCTCATTTAATTCATTATCGGTGTCTTTGGTTTTCATTTTTGATTATCAAAAATACTTTATTTTTTGTTTTTTTTATATATGATAAAATGCCGGTAATACAAGCATCATCATTTCAGCATTCTCGCATTCCCAATTATTCCATTACCTTTGCAGCCATGGAAAATCCTAAGGTAATTCCCTTTAAACAAATGATTATTGAGGAAGATGAGCATTTCATCTTTATAAATAAACCTGCCCTATACTCTTCCCTAGACGATCGTCATGGGGATGTTTTTTCAATTATTCGTCAGGCTAAAAAACACGATGAAAACCTACAACTTTGTCACCGCCTTGATAAAGAAACCAGTGGTATTTTAGTGATTGCCAAAAACGAAAGTGTATACCGTGAAATGGCTATGCTGTTTGAAAAACGCGAAGTAAAAAAAGTATACCATGCCGTGGTACCTGGCGCCTTACAAGTACAAGAACAGAAAATAGTTTTGCCATTGGGTCAAACCGCTAAAGGCATTGCCAAAATAGATAAAATAGATGGCAAAGCATCTGAAACTATTGTAAATACACTAAAAATATTTAGACACTTTACCTTGCTCGCTTGTAGTCCGGTTACTGGGCGTTTACACCAAATTAGGATTCACTTGGCATCGCAAAATTTTCCCTTGGTGGCAGATGTAACCTATGGTGGCAAAATGCCTTTCTTATCTAAAATAAAAGCAAAATTTAAAGAAGGCAAATGGGAAAATGAAGAGCCTATGATGAAACGTGTTGCGCTTCATTCCTACTCCATACACTTTACCCTTTTTGAGAAAGGATACAATATAGTAGCACCTTACCCAAAAGACTTTGCGGTATTGCTTAAACTACTAGAAAAATACGATATATAATTTCTATTTAGTGCTATTGGTCTTTTCTTCCGGAATGCTCAAGTCCATAGGATTAGCAATCTTTTCTGGCATTAAAGCAAAGTCTATTACTTCGTGCATTTCTTTTACATAAGTAAAAGTTAAGTCATTGAGGTAATCTCCTTTTATTTCCAAAATATCTTTTCTATTGGCTTCGCACAAGAGAATATCTTTGATACCCGCGCGTTTTGCGGCCAGTATTTTTTCTTTCACACCACCAATTGGCAATACCTTGCCACGCAGGGTAATTTCGCCTGTCATGGCCAAATGCGGGCGAACTTTTCTTTGCGTAAACACAGAGGCCAAAGAGGTAAGCATGGTAACTCCTGCAGAAGGACCATCTTTTGGAACGGCACCTGCAGGCACATGGATATGTAAATCAAAATGATCGAAAACCTTGGCATCGATGCCTAATTTTTCGCAATTAGCTTTGAGGTAACTGAGTGCGGTAATAGCAGATTCTTTCATTACTTCGCCCAAATGCCCGGTTAGTGTTAGTTTTCCTTTTCCTTTTGAAAGGATACTTTCCACAAACAGAATTTCACCGCCTACACTTGTCCAGGCAAGACCTGTAACCACACCTGCCACATCATTACCTTGGTAAATTTCTTTCTCACCTCTATCTGCACCAAGAATTTCAATGATTTTATCGGCATCTATTTTCTTGACATATTTATTGCTCATTACTTTTTCGCGCGCAATATGACGGGCTACAGAAGCAATTTGTTTTTCTAGGCCACGAACGCCACTTTCGCGGGTATAGCCATCAATTATTTTTTTGAGAATGTCTTCACTCAATTCAAAATCTTTAGGCAGCAAACCATGGTTTTCTTTCTGCTTTGGAATGAGGTATTTTTTTGCAATTTGCACTTTCTCTTCTAAGGTATACCCATTGATCTCAATAATTTCCATTCTGTCTAGCAAGGCAGGTTGAATGGTATCTAAAGAGTTTGCTGTGGCAATAAACATCACATGTGAAAGGTCGTATTCAATCTCTACAAAATTATCGTAGAATGTGCCATTTTGTTCTGGATCCAATACTTCCAAAAGCGCGCTGCTTGGATCGCCCCTAAAGCTATTGCCAATTTTATCTACTTCATCTAAAACAAAAACAGGGTTATTGGTTTTTACTTTTTTAAGGTTTTGGATGATCCTACCTGGCATGGCACCAATATAGGTTCTGCGGTGACCTCTGATTTCGCTTTCATCGCTTAAACCACCCAGGGCAACGCGGGCATATTTTCTGCCTACTGCTTTGGCAATAGACTTACCCAATGAGGTTTTACCAACGCCTGGGGGGCCGTATAAACAAAGGATAGGGCTCTTCATATTGTTTTTCAACTTTAGAACAGCCAAATATTCGAGGATTCTTTGTTTTACTTTTTCGAGGCCAAAATGGTCTTCATTTAATATTTTTTCGGCACGACGTAAATCAAAATTATCTTTAGAATAATCGCCCCAAGGCAAATCAAGTAGCAATTGTAAATAATTGAGTTGAATGCTGTAATCTGGCGCCATTGGGTTGGTTCGGCGCAAACGCTCTACTTCTTTATAGAAGGCCTCGGCAACTTTTTCATCCCATTTTTTACCTTTTGAGGTAATTAAAAGGTTTTCAATATCACGTTCTGGCGAATCGCCACCCAATTCTTCTTGAATGGCTTTGATTTGTTGTTGAAGGAAAAAATCACGTTGTTGTTTATCTAAATCGCCACGCACTTTGCTTTCAATTTGGGCTTTAATTTCCGCAAATTGATAATCGCGCTTGAGGGCTTCTAAGACTTTTTGCGCACGGGTTTTGTAGGGAATTTCCTCCAAAATAGCCTGCTTCACTTGAATTTCAGAGTTTAGGTTAGAGGCAACAAAGTTTACCAAGAAGGTAGGACTTTTAATTTTACTAACTGCTGAGGCCGCTTCACTTGGCATGTGCGGCGACATATTGATAATTTTCTGAGAGAAGTCTTTGATAGATTCTGCGAGGGCTTTTGATTCTTCATCTTCTACAAAATCCGGTTCGGGCAAAGCCACAATTTGCGCTTTGATATAGGGATCTTGCTGCACCAATTCAGAAATTTTGAAACGACGTTTGCCTTGAATAACCGCCATGGTACTGCCATCGGGCATTTTAATCATGCGCAAGATGGAGGCAACGGTACCTATTTCGTATAAATCTGCCAAGGAAGGTTCTTCAATATCTGCCGAGCGCTGGGCAACTACACCTACTAATTTATCGGGTGTTTTGTAGGCTTCTTTTAACAATTGAATAGATTTATCTCTAGCAACGGTAATAGGCATTACCACACCTGGAAACAAAATGGTATTTCTAAGCGGTAAAATTGGCAGACTTTCAGGCAAGTTTTCCTTGTTCATTTGGTCTTCCTCTTCTTGGCTTAAAAGGGAAATAAAATCGGAGCTCTCGCCCTCGTCGTTAATTATATTGCTCAATATCAATCTGTCGTTCATTTTTTTCTTTTTGCTGTTAGCCTTCCAAAGTACGAAGGCTCTATTTATTTACAATTGCCATGCCAAGCAAAGGGCTACTGACCAAAATATCTATCTATAAGAATGGCACCTGCCATGGCCACGTTTAAACTTTCTGCCTCGCCCCGTTTTTCAATGGAAATGGTTTGGGTAACTTTTGCCCGCAAAGCCTCAGAAATACCTGAACCTTCATTGCCTAGCAGCAAAACCATATTGCTTGGAAATTTATAATTGCGGGAGGGGCTTCCTTCCATACTGGCAGCAAAAACGGGTAGTTGCAGTTCTTTGATAAAATCTGCCAAATCGCCATAATGCAATTTTACTCTGCCAATAGAACCCATGGTAGATTGAATAACTTTGGCATTAAAACAATCTACGGTTTGGTTCGAACACAAAATATGTTGGATACCATACCAATCTGCCAAGCGGATGAGGGTACCTAAATTCCCGGGATCTTGCAAGGTATCCAAAGCCAAAATAAGACCCTTCATATCTTTTGCTTGAAATTGGGGTTCGGGCAAATGAAAAAGGCCAATAAGCTCACGGGTACTTTTGAGGCTACTCATTTGCTCGAGCTCTTTTGCAGTAACTTGACAAACTTCTGTTTGCTTTAAAAATGCTGCAGGCTGTTGATTTATCCATGCTTGCAAGGCAAATATTTTTGCCACCTTTAAAGGAGATGCTAACAAATCCGTTACCGATTTGCTACCTTCGGCAACAAATAACTTATTTGCATGTCGGAGATTTTTTTCTCCTAATGATTTAACCAGTTTGAGATCGGCTTTTGTAAACATACGTACTACTTTAATTTCGCTTCTCCTTTTGGGAGTGATGCAGGCCTGCAATTTACCAAAACTTGCAAGAAAAGAAGGTGCCTTTTTATATAAAAATCAAATTATCATAAAGGAAAAAAAAGAAGCCCGCTTATTTTCGAGTGGCATAGATGCTTATATCAAACAAAGGCCTAATAAAAAACTGCTGGGAATTAACCGTTTTGGTTTGCGCATGTATAAATTGGGCATGGGGATTCCAAACTCCTGGATTGGCCGAAACTTACAGATAAAACTAGGTGAAGCGCCTATTATTTTAGATACCAGTTTAATTGAAGTTTCTATAAAAGGCATGCGCAGCTATTTGAAAACGCAGGGCTATTTTTATCCTAGTATTTCGTATGAGGTGCTTGGTGAAATTCATAAAAAGGAAGTCATATACAAAGTGAGCACAGGCGCTCCTTACCATATTTACCGCATAGAACAACATATTGCAGATAGATTTATAGACTCATTGGTTCGAACCCAAAATGAATTTAGCCATATTAGATTGGGCAATCCTTTGAATTTTGAAAACATGCTGAAGGAAAAAAACAGGGTAAATGAGCAGTTAAGAAACAATGGTTATTTTGCGTTTAACAAAGACTTTGTAAGTTTTGATGTAGATACCAACATGGGCGATTTTCATACCCTGGTGGGAATTAACATTAACAACCCTGCAGATTTTAAACGTTTTGCTACCTACACCATTAAGGACATTCGAGTAGAAATAGAAAACGAGGATAGTTTGAAATACAAATTGGACAGCTTGCACTTTTCCAATTTTATATACAAGCCAAATGGCTTTCCATTAAATCCGAATATTTTAGACCGGGCGGTACTCTTGCAACCCAATAAACTATTTAAGATTGAAACATCTAATGCCACCTTTAACCGTTTAAACGATTTACAGATATTTAGGTCGGTAAACATGAATGCCTTTCCTTCAAATGAAAATACAGACACCCCCTCTGTGCGTTATTTAATAAAGCTACAACCTGCAAAAAAATACGATTATACCATAGAACCGCAAGCAATTACATCCGACCAATCTAACCTGGTAACGGGTTCCTCTGGAAGAAACTATGGCTTGGCCTCGCAAATTACTTTGGCCGATAAGAATATATTTCACAACGCAGAAATTTTGCAACTCACTTACCGCATTTCAATTGAGGCGCAGCGAGGTGCCAATATACCTAAAAATCCTTTTTTCAATAGTTATGAGTCGAATCTAACTGCAATGCTCATTTTTCCTAAATTATTATTCTTACCTGCGCTCGACCATAAATGGACAAAATCTACCAATAAAAGTGTGCTTGCCGCTTCTAATATTTACGAGAAAAATGTGAATTGGATTAGAAATGTGTATGCGGTAGGATTTACTTGGCAAAAGAATCAGAAGTATTTTAACCAATATTTTTCACCCTTTGAATTGAGTTTTATTAGAACGCAATTTAACAACAAAGAATTAGAGCTAACTAGTAAAAACGACCCTTATTTGCAGAGTGTTTTTAGCAACAATTTAATTACTTCTGCCAAGTATGGTTTTATCTTTAATAACCAAAGTGATATACGCAAGAAGCATTATACCTTTATCAAATGGGATATATTAGAATTGGCAGGAACATTGCTTGATTTAGCTTGTAAATCTTTTAATTTAGGATCAAAAGACAGCAGTGGGAATACCACACTTTTTGGTGTGCAGTATTTTCAATATGCCAAAACTTTTGTTGACATGCGCTACAATCGTTACTTAGATGAAAATGACCGTTTGGCTGGCCGTTTGGCGGTAGGCGTGGCAATGCCATTTGGAAATTCGCCCAATTATGTACCTTTCGACAGACGTTTTTTTACAGGTGGGGCGAATAGTATTAGGGCATTTTTACCTAGGTCTATTGGTCCTGGATCTTACGATACCATTGGCAACTTAGACAGAAGTGGCGATGTGCGCATAGAGGCCAATGTGGAATTGCGTTTCAATATTTACAATAAATTTATTGAGGGAGCCATTTTTGTGGATGCCGGAAACATTTGGCGCATAAAGGAAGACGGAAGAAAAGACGCCGTATTTCACCTCAATACTTTTTACCAGCAATTGGCAATTGGAACAGGCGCTGGAATACGTTTGAATTTAGATTTTTTAATTATTCGTGTAGATGCATCCTTCCCAATTATGGACCCCAGAAAACCTATGGGAAGCCGCTATATTTTAAACAAATACGACCCCGCACTTTTGTGGCAAAATACCATTTTTAATTTTGGCGTTGGATACCCGTTTTAAAATTATGAATTATAAATTATGAATGACATAATACTTGAAGAAGCGCATTAAAATTAGCAAGTCATTTCAACATTCATCATTCATAATTCCCCTTAATCATTTCGTAGGAGTGTAATGGTACCATTCACCAATTTGGGGGTAGTTTGGTTATTCATTTGGTATTTGAAGATAAAGAAATACACGCCTTCTGGGCATTCTAAACCAATATTAAAATTGCGGCCATTCCAGTTGTTTTCATCTACACCAAAACCATCTTTTTCACTTTCAAAAACCTTATTTCCCCAACGGTTATAAATAACCAAACTATATAATTGATAACCTAAAATATCAATGTCATAGGCATCGTTGTTGCCATCATTGTTTGGGGTAAAAACATTGGGAATGGTTAAATGCATTTCTGCAGGCAATGTTCTTTTGCAAACACTGTCCCAACAATCTTGGTTATTAAAGGCTTTTAAACAAACTACAAATGACCCAGAATCGCCCACATATGAATGTGTTGGATTTTCTAGTGTACTGCTATTTTTTGAACCACTTCTTGGTTGTCCAAAATCCCATTCATAGCGAATGGCGGCAATAGATTTATTGCTAAACTTTACCAATGGCAATTCAGATTGATCCATATCAAAATCTGCTTTTACGGTTGCTACTGTAATGTCTTTTACCGCTGTATCTGTGCATTGCACACCTGCCATTAGAGGGTACATTTTTACACGGTAAGTACCCAAATTATTGTAGGTATATTTTACAATGGTATCTGGATATAAAGTTTGTTTTATTTTACTGGTATCGCCAAAATACCAAGCAAAGCCAGGAACCAATTTTTCTGGATGGGCTTCCATGCTAAATGGAATACCTATACAAACGGTATCTGGAGCTGTAAGTGTTGCTTTTATTGGGTCAATAACGCGTATGGTTCGAACCGGCGCATTTGCATTCATTGAATCTGGAAATACAGAAAGGCAAGTTTTATACTGACCCGACATAGGATTAAAAATGGTATCCTCCCCTACCAAATAAATTTTATAGATTCCACCTTTGGTATAAATATGCCTAACATTGGTATCCAATTGACTGCTGGCAGTAGCATTGTTTTGGTCGCGGAAATACCAAACCCAATTCACCAATGGATAGCCAGTAGTATTTTTTAGGTTCAATAAAAACGGAGCACAACCTACCGTATCTGAAACAATATTAAATTTAGGACGCGGACCATCAATCCAAATTGGCACGGTGGCTGAATCTATGCAACCCTTGCTGGTTTGCGCAATCAACTTAACCAGGTAGGTACCGTTGGCAGTAAAATCATGTACAGGATTTTGCAGGAGACTTTTTATTTTATTATCGCCAAAATCCCATGTCCAATAACGCAAAGTATCATAAGGCGCTTGGTTGTAAAGGCTACTAGAATCGATGTAAACAGACAAATCCGTAAAATTTAAAACCTGCGGGGCGCATAAATAACGTGGCTGCATGGCTTTGATGCGGGCATCTACATCCACCACTTTTACAGGTGTTGCAAAGCTAAAAGTATCACGACAACCAAGGCTATCTATGGCAATCATGCGCAGTTTATAATTACCTACACGGTTGTATTTCCATTTTGGTAAAGAACCCGTTTGCACAAAACCACGGCCATCGCCATAATCCCAAATAATACTTTCTTTACCTGCTTTTGCCCGCAGCGAGTCGCGCCAAAACAAGCTTGGACTGCTATAATATTTAATATTATCTGTGAGCACCAAACTATCATACAAACAAATAATTGGCTTTGCGGGTGTGAAATTTGCAGAGAACCCAAGATATATATACATAGAACTTGCAAGGGCACAACCACGCGTATTTACAAGCGAAACAGTAATTTGGTAAATACCTTGTTTGGTATAAGTAAAATACTGACTTGGAATAATGGAATCATTTATTCCTAAAGTAATTTGTTTAAGCCCACCGGTAGCACCAAAATTAAATGTAACCGTTTTTATACTGTCTTGAATAGAATCATTTAAAGACAATTTAAAAGTCCAAGGCCCGCAACCCGTATTGGTTCGAACCGCAGTAAAAGCTGGCAATATTGGAAAGAATTTAAACATATTATGGTACCAAGCTGTATCATAACAATCATTGCCATTTTTATCTTTTCCGTTTTTAATAATGAGGCCAACCGTTACATAGCCCTTAGGATCGCAAGTACTGGTGTAGGTATGACCAAACATATTTAAGCTCGAATCTATTTTAATCCAAGAGGCATTAGGACAAATAGAATCTGGCATAAACCAAACCTTTTCTCTGCCACATAAAGGCAAGGTTTGGTCGAGGTAAAAAGTAATATTTTGATTCAAACAAGGCTTTGGAGGCGAGTAATATAAACCCCTGCGAATGGGTGCAGAAAGGCTATCCCAGCCGGCATCTGGTTGTGTTAGTTTCATAGCCGCCTTGCTTGTATCAGTACAACCAGTAACAATATCTGTTAAGATTAATTTAGGGTAATAACATTTGTCTTCGCCAGGTTTATAGGCATGCCGCACATTGATACTATCTCTACTAAAATTACAATTCATGCCCACATTTTGATTGAGTTTGGTATCTGTGGTACATTGCGGAGCAAATCCATCATCAAAATCCCAGAACCATTTTACATTGCTGTTATTATAAAAACATGAATGGTCGCCAACGGGTGTTCTAAATAAAACAGTATCGTGCACCTCACATTGAATGCTATTTATAATGGCATCCTCTACTGTTTCAATCACAGATTTAGGCCCAAATACTTTTACAATGGTATCTGAACGCACAAAGCAGTTACCTAGCTTCACATACATGCGAATTTGGTACTCACCGCAATCAGAAAAATTAATAGTATCTGTATATAAGTTTGTAAAAACGGTATCAATTTGTGTGGGGTTGCCAACTTTGTAATATGCCCAATAAATGGTGGAAGCCCCTGGATAAAAATTATTGGATCGAACCCTAAAACCATTGTGGTAATAGCACATGGAAGTGGCATTTAAATAAATGGTGCTGTCTATTACATAATTTTCTGCAGCAGGATAAACCCTAAAAGTATCTCGACAACCATTTTTATCTTCTACTGCAAGGCTTGCGGTAAAAACGCCTGTTGTAGTGTATAGGTGCGTGAAGCCTGTCCATGGTGAGTTTGCAGTAGTACCATCACCAAAATCCCAGGTATATTTTGCAATTTGTCCTAAAGGAATTTTACTGGTATTGGTAAACAAAGCAGGTGTTTTTCCGCATTGTGTAACGTAATTGGTTCTAAAACTCACTTCCTGCATTTTAGAATAAACTGTAATTACATTGGTAATTTCCTTGCGCGATAAACAATTATTGGTATCTGTAACTTCTAATACAAGGGTATAAACGCCCCCAAGTGGATTAGGATAATTGTGGCAAATGGTATCGCCGGTTCCGGGAGTTTGGGTGCTAAAATCGCCATCACCAAAAAGGAATAAGCGGGTAGAAATGGGCGCATTATCTAAACCCAATTTGGTTTTATCCCAAAGGCAGGTAAAATTGTTTTTAAAACATTGAGTAAGCGCAGTGGTAATGGCAAAATCTGCCTTTGGATTATCTACCACGCGAATGGTATCTCCCGTGACGGTGCAAGAAGTGGAATTTGAAAAATTGATGGTAACACTTGGCACAAAACTACCTCGAAGAGGATATTGGTATACTGGAGTTGCTTGTGTGCTGGTAGCAGCATTGCCAAAATTCCAACTATAAGAAGTGGCAGTTAAACCTGCATCAAAAGTTGCGCTAAACAATAAAGTATTACCTAAACATACCTTGTGGCTGGCAACATTTATTTTGCAATTTTGCGCTAGCAAAAGAATGGGAAACAATAAAGTAAAAAAGAGTAAGGTTCTTTTCATGCGCCGTATTTACAATGGGAAGATACTAATTTAGCTCAAAAAGTTGCTTAAAATTGTCTTAATAAAAAAATAAATATTGTAAACCAAGATGGTATTTTTTGTGAAGAAAGCAATCCAATCTATTGCTTATAATTGCGCGTAGAATGGAAGATCAGTTTATTATTAAAGCCGTTTCGAACCAATGTGGCATTTCGGAAAAACAATGTGTTGCAACAATTAAGCTTTTGGAAGAAGGCGCCACTGTGCCCTTTATTGCTAGGTACCGCAAGGAAATTACACAAGGATTGGATGAAGTAGCCATTGAGAATATTAGGTTAGCGCTGCAAAAATTTACTGCCTTACAAAAGCGCAAGGAATATATTTTAAGCACCATTGAGGAGGCGGGGAAATTAAGTCCGGCATTGGCACAAAGCATAGCAGATTGCTTAGACGCCAATTTTTTGGAGGACTTATTTTTACCTTATAAACCCAAGCGTAAAACAAAGGCAAGCACTGCCAGAGAAAATGGTTTAGAGCCGCTTGCAGCATGGCTTGTAAAAGAACCTTACCAAGATATTTTTAGAGAAGCCAGTAGGTTTGTAAAAGGTAATATTGAAAGTGAAGACGCAGCCTTACAAGGTGCCCGAGACATTATTGCAGAATGGGTAAGTGAAGATGCGAAAGTGCGCGCCATGCTGCGTTTTCAATTTGAAAAGCAGGCTGTATTTTACAGTAAAGTTGCCAAAGGAAAAGAACAAGAAGCTGCCAAATACCAAGATTATTTCAATTACCAAGAAGCCCTTAAAAACAGCCCTTCACATAGAATTTTAGCTTTGTTTAGAGGTGAAGAAGAAGGATTTTTAAAACTCAGTATTGAACCCGATGCGGGTTTATGTATAGAAAAAGTAGAGAACTATTATATCAAAAGAAAAACGGATGCGGGGGAGCAAATTGCATTGGCAATTAAAGATTCTTATAAGCGATTAATTGCCCCAGCACTTGAAACAGAATTCAGGAATTTAGCAAAGGCAAAAGCAGATGAAGAGGCCATCCATGTATTTGCCGAAAATCTTCGTCAATTGCTCTTGGCAGCCCCTTTGGGGAATAAAAGATTATTGGCTATTGACCCAGGTTTTAGGTCGGGATGCAAGGTGGTTTGTTTAAATGAAGAAGGCACTTTGTTGCATGATTCCGTAATCTATCCGCATGAACCTCAAAGAGAAATTTCAAAGTCTATTGCAAGCCTTGAGCATTTGGTTCGAACCTATAAATGTGAAGCCATTGCTATTGGAAACGGAACAGCAGGAAGGGAAACGGAGGAATTGGTAAAATCTATTTCGTTTGAAAAAGCACCTGAAATATTTCTGGTAAATGAAAGTGGTGCCTCCATTTATTCTGCATCTGAAATTGCAAGAGAAGAATTTCCAAATAAGGATTTAACGGTGCGCGGAGCTGTATCTATTGGCCGACGATTGGCAGACCCCTTGGCAGAGTTGGTGAAAATAGATGCAAAATCTATTGGTGTGGGACAATACCAACATGATGTTGACCAACAAAAATTGAAAGAGCGTTTGGATAGCGTTGTAGAAAGTTGCGTAAATAAAGTAGGTGTAAATTTAAACAGTGCCAGTAAAAGTTTGTTGATGCATGTTTCTGGTTTAGGTGCGCAAACGGCCCAAAACATTGTTCAATACAGAAATGAACATGGTGCCTTTAAGAGCAGAACACAATTAAAAAAAGTGTCCCGTTTGGGCGAAAAAGCATTTGAACAATGCGCAGGTTTTTTAAGAATAGCGCAAGCAAAAAACCCATTAGACAATAGTGCAGTGCATCCAGAAAGTTATGCCATTGTAGAGGCCATGGCAAAAGACCAAGGCTGTGAGGTTGCAGATTTGTTGAAAGACGAAGGATTACGGAAGAAAATTGAGCCCAGCAAATATGTAAGTGCCCAAGCTGGCTTACCCACTATTACAGATATTTTAAAAGAGCTTGCAAAGCCTGGGCTCGATCCAAGGGATACTTTGAAAAGCTTTTCTTTTTCGGTTTATAAAAAACCGGAGGAATTAAGTGTGGGCATGGTATTACCTGGCATTGTAAGTAACATAACCAAGTTTGGCTGTTTTGTAGATATTGGCGTTAAGCAAGATGGAATGGTTCATATTTCGCAAATGGCAAACCGCTATGTAAGTGACCCCAATGAAATAGTAAAACTACAACAACAGGTTTTGGTAAAAGTACTAGAGGTAGATTTGGCTAGAAAGAGAATTGGTTTGAGTTTGAAGTTGGATTGATGAGAATTGAAAATTTTATTTAATGGCATAAAAAATGACTAAAGCATACCATCATAACGAACGTTTTGAAAAAATAGATTTTGTTGCTAAGCCAATGGAAAAAGGCGAATACGAGCAATGCACTTTTGTTGATTGCTTGATGGAAAAAGCAGATTTGTCTGGAATTATTTTTAGCGAATGTGAATTTATTCAATGCAACATGAGCTTGGCTAAAATTAGTCAGACCGCCTTTAGAGAAACCCAATTTAAAACATGCAAATTACTTGGCTTGCCATTTGAAAATTGCAATTCTTTTTTATTTAGCGTTGGGTTCAACCATTGCTTTTTAAATGTTTCTTCATTCTACAAATTGCAATTGAAGAAAATAAAATTCAATAATTGTAGTTTACACGAAGTAGATTTTACAGAGGCAGATTTAACGCAAGCGGTTTTTACCGAGTGTGATTTATTGGGTGCTACCTTTGACCGTTGTAACTTAGAGAAAGCTGATTTTAGTAGCGCATTCAACTATAGAATTAACCCAGAAGAAAACCGCATGAAGAAAGCAAAATTCTCACAACAAGGCCTTACGGGCTTATTAGAAAAATATGATTTAACAATTGTACCCTAATTAAATTCTAAACAACATAGCTAGAATTATTCGGTCTTCATTTTTCACTAAATCTGGTCGCCAATTGGGATCTAAAACACTGGTTGAATAACCTGTTTGGCTTGTAACACCGCCCTTACCAGCAAAGTAAGGCACATTGCTATGACGGTGTACATATTCTATTCTAAATGTTATACTTTGATTGGGCATCCAATCAAAATTTGTTGAGGCATCCCAGGCTTTAAATTCATCACCAGGATTTGCGGTGAAGGGGAATGCACCTTCTATTTGCGTTGGGTTGTTTGGGTTTGGCAAAGGACTTGCCTGGCCTGTTGGGCATAACACCAAATACCTGCCAGGGTTTGTCATTAGGCCACCTCCAAGTGTCCATGCAAATTTATTTTGGCCGAACCAAACGCGGTTATAAAACATTAAGCTGGCAAAATATTGTGCAGGACCTTGGGCTGAATCTCCTTTTTTAAAACCATTTACTCCTCCACCTTTTTCAAATCCAAAATCGCCCGTTAAAGAGAAAGCCATTCTACTTATTCCTTTTGAACTTGGCTTATTTAAATAGCGCAACAACATGCTATTGTCTGAATGAAAACGCTTACGGGAAGGAATACCAGCGGCATCTGTTCCATAATAACTATTGGTAAGGATTTTAAAATTACTATTGGGATTGTAAGTGATATTGGCACCAAAGCCAGGCATCTTATTAAAAGTACCATAGCTTTGCCAACCATTGATGAGCCATGGTTCTATTTTGAGGTGTTTACTCACAAAAAACTGCAAACGCAAACCCGTAAAAAACCAAGCTGTATTATCAGAGGTGTAAGACACTTGGTACTCCCAATTTTCTGCTTGATAATAAGAATTGAGACCTAAATAAGAAGCAAATAAACCTGCATCTATATTTATGCCATACATTTTATTAAAATGAAAGCCTGTATAGGCTTCGCTTAAATAACGGTAAACATTTGCCAATTGGTATTGCCCTTTATAAACGCTTACATCACCGCGAGGCATAAGGTTAGAGCGCGTTCCAAACTGCGTCATCACACGTGCATGCGCACCATTGTAACTAAAATCGCCACCAAAATGCAAAGCAGATAATTGCACTTCATTGTTACGTGCCAAAGCAGTGGAACCAATAACTGTGTTATCTATAGGATTATTAAAAGAATGGGTATAATTAACATCCAACAAAACGCTTGGGGTAAAATACTTCATATCTTTAAACACAGAGGAATCGCGCCTATCATTGCCATTTTGCCAAGTAGCATCAATCCCCTCAAAGGGTTCTCCTTTTTGCTGCGCTGCTAAAGGCATTACCAAACCTATTTGCAAAAGTAAAAAGGTTAAGCTGTAAATTATTTTTCGCATCGAGGCAAATTTAATGTTTTTTTTTGAATGATTGCTTTTAACTACTGGCTATTAAACGTATTAATTAAATCACAACTCATCACCTTGAAATCACAATTTTCCGAGAAATTATTTCTGAACCTGCTTCTAATTTTAGAATATAAATGCCATTTGCCAATGACGAAACATCTAATGTATTGGTAGTTGTTTTTAGCAATTCTTTTCCATTTAAATTAAACAAATTTGCACTTATCAAAGAACTGTTATCAGGAATAGTCCAATGAATTTCATCCATTGCAGGATTTGGAAAAACTGTTAATTGTTGCAAACTATTCAAATTATTAATACCAGAACTGGCACAAGCGCCAAGTTTATAAGTCAAGCCAATTTCTCCATTTCTGTGTTTCCCCCCAACGGTATCTGCCGGGAGATAAGCCCTAACAAAATCTACCTGAATGCAATCTGGCGAAACCGTAACACGTATATGGCCCGTTCCCTCCAAAGTGTCTTTTGTATAGGCATCTGCATTTGCCAACATCCCAATATTATAGGTAGAGTCTGCAGCCATAGGAACTTCCTGGTAAACCACATTATCCAATTCTTCATGGGCGTATAAATGATCATGCCCTTGAAAGAAAATATTTACCTTGTTGTCTACAAATAATTGATGAATTGGCTTTGCCCAACCTGGCCTATAGGTAGGGAAATTATACTGTCCACCCACAGTTTGGTATCCACCCCATTCATTTAGTGGTGCAACCAATTTACCTCCCCTATTTTCTCCGCTGATATGATGCGCAAAAACAAATTTGTACTTAGCAGTGCTTCCCTCTAAAGTATTTTTGAGCCAAGTATATTGTGGCAAACCCAATGTCCAATCCCATCCATGCGGCTTAGGCGTAGTATCATTATCGTCTCTATAAGCATCTAAAACCACAAATAATGCATCACCCCATGTCCAAGCATAATAGTTTTCTGGCGTACCCATTCCAAATAATTCTGCATTGGTATTACCTGTATAAAACTCATTAGGATATGGGTTTGGATAATATTTTTTTCTAGCCAAAGTACCATAAACAGCAATGTTATTGGGCGGATTTTTTAATAAATAATATTTCTTTTCACCCTCATGATTTCCTAAACAAACATAAAATGGAACAGAATGGCAAATAGAACCAATAAAAGGTCTATAAGCCTTGTGCAAAGAATCCATTTCAAAATTATTGGTGGTGTTTGGGGTATGGTCATCCCCAAAAATATCACCCAATGTCATCATAAAATCTGGCTTATCAGCCGCTTCATTTGCAAGTGTAACCCTGTACATATTCTGCACACCTTTCTTATCATAAAGGTGCTCATCGGCCTCTAATGTAAAAGTAAATGTGCTTCCCTTGGCCCGGCAGGTTTGAAAAGAATATTCATTTGATACCAAGTAATTGCTTGCGCCGCTTGCCTTATAATAGACTTTATAATAGTATTTGGTATTACTAATCAAGCCAGAAAGATTACGCTCATCGGGCATACCTGCAGCAGCAACATAACCACTTGTAGTAGTGGGATAGTTGCCTGTTTGCGTTCCATACTTAAAGTAATAATCCGCATTTTGATCAAACAAAATACTTATTGTTATGGCACTGTCTGTTGGCCGACCCAAAACAATAGTATAGTTTTGGGCTTGTGTGTTGTTATTAAAACAGCACAAACAGAGTAAAATAAAACACCCTTTCACAGGTATGTTTTTAAGGAAAGCTGCCATTGAAGAAAATTTATTCATTAGACAATAATTATCAAATTAATTTGAATTCTAATCATTCGATTCATCTTGAATTAAAAAGTTTAATCCCTCAAAAAAAATTAAAAACCAGGGGCTTTGGCCAAGGGTTCAAGCCCAAGCCCTTCCGCTCAAGAGCAGTGGTGCGTATAAAATTAAAAAATCTCCTATCTTCGCGGCATGCAGAAAACACTTGCATTTTACACCTTGGGCTGCAAGCTCAACTTCTCCGAAACTTCTACCATTGGCAGAAAATTAAGCGAAGAAGGCTACCAAAAAGTGGAATTCCACGAAGGAGCAGATGTATATGTTATTAATACTTGTTCGGTTACCGACCATGCCGATAGGCGTTGCCGTAAAATTGTGAATGAAGCTCTCCGCCACAACCCAAATGCATTTATTGCTGTTATTGGCTGCTATGCCCAATTAAAACCGCAGGAAATTGCCAATATTGAAGGCGTTGATTTGGTTTTGGGAGCTGCAGAAAAATTCAATATCCAAGATTTTATTGGCGATGGTACCAAAAAAGCCAAAGCAGAAATAAAAGAAGGCAAAATAAAAGAGGTTTTAGAATACCACTCTTCCTACTCCATTGGCGATAGAACCCGAACCTTCCTCAAAGTACAAGATGGCTGCGATTATTTTTGTTCTTTCTGTACTATTCCACTAGCCCGCGGTAAAAGCAGAAGTGATACCATTGCAAATGTGGTAAAACAAGCAGAAGAAGTGGTTGCTTTGGGCTCCAAAGAAATTGTTTTAACAGGCGTAAATACTGGCGATTTTGGCGCAGGTACAAATGAGAACCTACTGCAATTATTGCAAGCATTAGACCAAGTAGAAGGCCTAAATCGTTTGCGTATTAGCAGCATTGAGCCTAACTTATTGAGTGATGAAATTATAGAATTTGCAGCTACTAGCAAAACAATTGTACCGCATTTTCATATCCCTCTGCAATCAGGTTCCGACGAAATGTTGCAAAGCATGCGTAGGAAATATTTAACCCAATTGTATACTTCACGGGTTGAAAAAATAAAAGCACTGATGCCCGAAGCCTGCATTGGCGTAGATGTAATAATAGGTTACCCTGGCGAAACCAAGGAACATTTTTTAGAAACTTACAACTACCTCAACGAACTAGATATTTCGTATTTGCACGTATTCACTTACAGCGAACGTCCAAATACCACCGCGCAAAAATTGCCAGGCAAGGTTTTATTAAGAGAACGCAACGAACGCAGTAAAATGCTGCATATTTTATCAGATAAAAAGCGCAGGCATTTCTATGAACAACATATAAGCAAAACCTATCCTGTGCTCTGGGAAATAGAAAACGATGGCGATACCATGCATGGCTTTACAAGCAATTATATAAAGGTAAAAACAGCTTACGACCCTTCCTTGGTTAATGAAATCCAACCTTTTAAATTATTGTCAATTGACAATGACATGGTAGTAACAGGCCAATTGGCTGGTGTATTGGTTTAACAAATTTTAAAATGCAAAAAACATCCGCAATTATTGCCGTAATATTATGTGGAGGTGAAAGCACACGCATGGGTAAAAACAAAGCCTTATTGCACTACCACAAAATACCGCAATACCAATACCTCAGCAACTTATGCCACAATTTAGATTTGGAAGTGTTCTTATCATGCAAAACATCCCAAGTCCCCAATTTTAAAGCAAGTAACAATTTTGTTATTGATGAGGAGCAATTTGAAAATGCTGGACCAATGACAGGTTTGTTAAGTGCCATGAAGGCATTTCCAAATGCAGCCATTTTACTTTTGGCTTGCGACTACCCCTACTTAAATGAATCTGCAATAGAAAAATTGGTAAAAGCGTTTGGGTCGAACCAAAAAAGCGTTTGTTATTTTAATAAACAAAGCCAAATGAATGAACCTGTTTTGGCCATATACCACCCTTCCAATAAGAAATTACTTGAGGAGGCTTATAGGGCAGGAACGCACTCGCTGCAGCAAATATTGAAAGGCATAAAGCCAGTTCGGGTCGAACCAAATGAGGCTAAAATTATTAAAAGCTTTGATACGCCGGCCGACTTTGAAAGTTTTGCTAAATAAAATCCTTTTTTTATAAAATTGCTTTTCTACTTTTGCCAATCATTAGCACACACATGAAGAACATAACTGTAATAGGATCTGGCACAATGGGCAATGGCATTGCACATGTATTTGCCCAAAACAATTACCAAGTAAATTTAATTGATGTAAACGAAGCACAATTAAAAAAAGCCATTGAAACAATTGGCAAAAATTTGGATAGAATGGTAAGCAAAGGCAGTATCAGCGAAGAGCTTAAAGCCACTACCCTAGCCAATATCACCACCTTTACAAACCTAAAAGAAGCCTGCTCCCAGGCAGATTTAATTGTTGAAGCTGCCAGCGAAAACAAAAATATTAAGCTAGAAATTTTCAAACAAATTGATGAGTTTGCCCCAGCACATTGCATTTTGGCTTCTAATACCTCCTCTATTTCTATTACCCAAATTGCTGCTGTAACCAAACGTCCAGAGCAAGTAATTGGCATGCACTTTATGAACCCAGTGCCATTGATGAAATTGGTGGAAATTATCAATGGTTACAAAACATCAAAAGAAGTAAGCGAAAAAATTTCAAACCTTTCAAAAGCTATTGGAAAAGTTCCTGCTATTGCCAATGATTATGCGGGTTTTATTGCCAATAGAATTTTAATGCCTATGATCAATGAAGCCATCATTTGCTTGCAAAGCGGTGTGGGTTCGGTTGAATCAATTGACACTGTAATGAAATTAGGAATGGCACACCCAATGGGACCATTACAATTGGCAGATTTTATTGGTTTAGATGTTTGCTTGGCTATTATGAATGTATTAAACGATGGCTTAGGTGATACCAAATATGCCCCTAGTCCGCTTTTAGTAAACATGGTTACAGCAGGCATATTGGGCGTTAAGTCTGGCGAAGGTTTTTATGTTTATACGCCTGGTTCAAAAGAATTGGTGGTATCGCCTAGGTTTAATTCTTAAGCGAATACCAATAAAAAAAAAGACTTGCGAAGGCAGGTCTTTTTTTTGCCTATTTTTGTAAGACAATGATTATCCACGATTACCACAATGCTGCTGCCTTGCTCAACCAAGGTCAATTAGTGGCCATTCCAACCGAAACGGTTTATGGCTTGGCAGCTAATGGTTTTGATGGTAATGCCATTGCGCAAATTTATGAGGTAAAAAACAGGCCGCAATTTAACCCTCTCATATTACACAGCAATTCACTTGAACGCTTCAAAGCTTGGGGGATTGAACTTCCTGCAGCAGCTCTGAAACTTGCAGCTGCATTTTCTCCAGGTCCAATAACCTTTGTAGTGCCAAAATCTAATTGGGTGCCAGACATTGTTACGGCAGGACAATCTAGCGTGGCCATTCGCATTCCAAATCATGCCCTCACCTTACAATTATTAAGTAGTTTGGATTTTCCTTTAGCTGCACCCAGCGCTAATTTATCGGGTACTGTGAGTCCAACCACCGCCCAACATGTTGAAGAACAATTGGGCGAACAAATTGGCGCTGTTTTAGAAGGAGGAGAATGTAAAATTGGATTGGAATCCAGCATAGTTTCTTTTGTAAATGAGCAGCCTCAATTATTGCGCCTTGGCGGACTTTCAATTGAAGCCATTGAAAATGTTTTGGGTCAAAAACTAGATTTGAGTAAACTCATCAACAATGAAAATCCAGAGGCTCCAGGTATGTTGAGCAAACATTATGCACCCAGCATACCGCTTAGAATTGGGATACCAGCAGATTTTTATTCAACTTATGCCAAATCAGAAATTGCTTTTATAGGTTTTCAAAATGCGCAAGCTGATTTGTTGCCACAAAATCAATTTATTTTATCTCCTGAAGGAAGTATAGAGGAAGCCGCACAAAAGCTATTTGCCGCTTTAAAAATGGCCGAAAAATGCCAAGTAAAAATTATTGTAGCAGAATCTTTTCCGAACCAACACCTTGGAAGAGCTATCAACGATAGGCTTTCGCGGGCTGCAAAAAATTAATTAATTTTCTAAGAAGCCTTTTTGCTTCTCCCAAATGCCATTTTTCCAAATAAGGTAATCAAAGCTACCATCTGGGTAATAATGCTCAAAAAATGCTGCATTATCTGGTTTATCAGGAACTATATTTTCGTAGATTAAATACTTACGCTTTTCATCGTAACGCAGTGCCATGGTGGCTTGGTTATTAAACTCAAATACCATTCTGCAAAATTTTGCTTTGCGTTTCAAATCAAAAATGGGTGCGCCAAATAATGGCTTAGCATCCTTAAAACGCAATACATCTGCCACCTTTCTGTTTGTTTCTGGACCAGCGCCATCCCAACCCAATAAGGTATAATAATCTACTTTTTTATAAGTGGTTTTTAGAATTTTATAATAGGCTGCCCCAAACCAATGATTGGCATCTACCTCTTTAAAAAGGAAATTATCAATACTGTCACTCCTATCTATTAAGGGATAAAAATTTTCAAACAACTCCTGTTTTTTATTCAACTTTGCCAGCGCCTTTGGGTTCATTTGTATTACCCCAAAATACCTAAATTTCTCATCATTGGTAGCTACGTTCCAAGTAAAAATGCGGAACATATCATCGGGCGAATGCAGGATCATCAGGTTCTTCAAAGAATCAAATGGGTAGTAATAAGAATTATTTACCCTTAGCGCCCTGCTCATTTGACGAATAAAATTCTTACCCGAGGTTATGCGCATTTCCTCATCAAAATTGCGCACCATATTGTAACTCAAACCACTTAAGCGCACTTCAAAATCGCGCAGTGAATCCATAGCCAAACTATCAATTTTTTGCGCTCGCAATTGCGTTGCAAACAAAAATAGGATCAACAAAAATTTAAAAGGTCTCATTGGCTATAGATTTATTAAGCAAGTCCCGCCTTAAAAATGCGGGACTTACCAATTTAATTATTTTACATTTTCAATAACAATGGCAGAAGCGCCACCGCCACCATTGCAAATACCCGTTACACCATATCTTCCACCTTCAGCTTTTAAAATATGCGCCAAAGAAACTACAATACGTGAACCAGAACTTCCCAATGGATGTCCCAAAGCAACTGCACCTCCGCGGATATTTACTTTCTGCGCATCAATTCCTAAAATTTGGGTATTCGCTAAACCTACAACTGAGAACGCTTCATTCAATTCAAAAAAGTCAACATCTTTTATATCAACGCCAGCCCACTTCAAAGCCTTCGGAATAGCCAATGCCGGAGCAGTGGTAAACCATTCTGGCGCTTGCGCTGCGTCTGCAAAAGCTATAATTTTTGCCAAAGGAGTAAGTCCTAATTCTTTTACTTTTTCTTCACTCATTAAAACCAAAGCACTTGCACCATCATTTAATTTAGATGCATTGGCAGCAGTAATGGTTCCTTCTTTTTCAAAGGCAGGTTTCAAAGTTTTTAATTTATCGAAATTTACTTTGGTATATTCTTCATCTACACTAACCAATATTGGATCTTTGCCACGAACCGGAATTTCTACAGGCACAATTTCATTGGCAAATGCATTTACAGCATAGGCTTTTTGAGCGCGTGTATAGCTTTCAATAGCAAAGGCATCTTGGTCTTCGCGGGTAAATTTATATTCACGCGCACAAAGTTCTGCTGCATTCCCCATGTGGTAATCATTATATACATCCCACAAACCATCTTTTACCATTCCATCAATAATGGTTCCATGTCCTAAACGGTAACCATTTCTTGCTTTATCTAAATAATAAGGAATATTGCTCATGCTTTCCATACCACCAGCAACCACCACATCATTTATTCCTAACATAATGGATTGCGCTGCCATCATAATTGCTTTTGAACCAGAGGCACAAACTTTATTGATGGTAGTTGCCGGAACTGTATTTGGAATACCTGCATATATCATGGCTTGGGTGGCTGGGGCCTGACCCAAACCTGCTGAAATAACATTACCCATAAAAACTTCTTGAACCATTTCTGGTGCAATTCCGGCCTGAGCCAAAGCTCCTTTAATGGCGGTTGCTCCTAATTG
>CAIYNF010000029.1 GCA_903927505.1 uncultured Bacteroidota bacterium
AAACAAGCGAAAAAAAATGAAGCACTTGGCTTCATTTTTAAAATTAATTTCCTTTGAAATTGGCTGGGCGTTTTTGTAAAAACGCCTGGGTGCCTTCAATAAAATCTTCTGAGCCAAAGAAATTGCCAAACTCATTTATTTCGGTGAGGTTGCCATCTGCTTTCTTTTCGTAAAAAGTATTTACACAACGTATCACACTGGCAATGGCCAAAGGAGCTTTTGTTTTTATTTTATTTAAAATTTCTTCGCATTTGGCTATCAATTCTTCTGCAGGTACCACGTGGTTTACCAAGCCCATTTGCAAGGCTTTTTGTGCATCAATCATATCGCCGGTAAGCAAATATTCTAAGGCCCTGCCTTTGCCAATTAATTGCGCCAAACGTTGTGTGCCGGCATAACCTGGTATTACACCCAAGTTTACTTCGGGCTGACCAAATTTTGCTTTTTCGCTACATACACGGATGTGTGCGCTCATGGCCAATTCGTTTCCACCACCTAAAGAAAAACCGTTAATGGCGGCAATTACGGGTTTAGGACAATTGTCTATGGCACGTAAAACGGCATGCCCTTCATCGCTCAAACGGGTGCCTTCTTCTACGGTAAAATTGGCAAACTCTGCAATGTCTGCACCAGCCGCAAAGGCACGTGTTCCCTTGCCTGTAAGAATAATACCTCTAATAGAACTGTCTTGGTATACTGCTAAAACAGCACTTTTAATTTCCGCCAAAGTAAGAATGTTTAAGGCATTCATTTTGTCTTCGCGGTTAATGGTAATATAAAGTATTTGGTCTTTGGCTTCTACCAAAATATTTTGGTAAGTAGTTTCAGTTTGTGTGTTTTCCATGTGGCAAAACTTTTTGTGTGCTGCTAATTTTTTAAAAACTTCTGTGCGTGCTAACCCATTCTTTTATATAGGTAGCAATTTCGTGGGTATGTGTTCCTGGTGTAAATAATTTTCCTATTCCCAATTGGTTCAATGCTTCCATATCTTCTTCTGGAATAATGCCACCACCAGTAATTAAAACATCGCTCATTTCATTTTGTTTCATGAGTTCGTTTAAACGTTTAAATACACTGAGGTGGGCGCCCGATAAAATGCTTACACCAATTACATCTACATCTTCTTGCATGGCTGCTTGCACCACCATTTCTGGGGTTTGGCGCAGGCCGGTATAAATTACTTCCATGCCCGCATCGCGCAGGGCAGTGGCAATTACTTTGGCGCCTCTATCATGCCCATCTAAGCCAATTTTGGCAACTAATACTCTTATTGGACGTTCCATTATCTTCTCCTTTTCATGCCTCTTTCTCTGGGAATAAAAACATAGTCTTTGTCTTTTATTTCCGCATCAAAATATTGTCTAAATTCTTCTGCATTGGCATTGTAATAAGCAATACGATTTTCGCCAAGCGGTCCTGCTTGTATTTGGTTTCCGCCATCAACAGGCGTTGGTTGGTTGTTTATTGGTTCGTGGTGAAACATTAATTCATTAACCTGCAAATATTTTGATAAATGACTGGGTTCGTTTTTAGTCACTACATTGCTGTTAATAAAATAAACTTTGATGCCATTATAGGTAGCTTGAATAACCGTTAAATTCCACAAGGCATTAAAGGTTTTGTCGGGAGTTCCAATTAAAATTAAGTCCTTAATTTTTGTCATTTGAAAATCTTGGTGAACACGCTTGCTCAAAGTTTCTGTATTGGTGCTCAATTTAATTTCATATTGGTCGATTGAAATTAACAAAGAATCAAATTTTTGTGAGTGCACGTAAGCATTATAGAAACGGTAATTACCGTGTATTTCAGACGGAATAACATCTTGGTAAACACCCGGAACGCCATTAAAACGTGCGTCGCCACAGCTCACTAACAAAAAGCTGCTGAATAAAATAAAGAAGATTTTTTTCATTTTCATAAAGTTTTATGCAAGTTTATTAATTGCGTTTTCAATGCGCGTTATACTTTCTGTTTTGCCAATTAATTCTGCTATTTCAAATAAAGGTGGTCCGCCTGCCACGCCGCTTAACACTACACGGAACAATTGTAAGAAATCTTTTCCAGCAATGCCATTATTTTCTAAAGCTTGGTTGTATGCGGCCTCAATAGCAAGATGGTTAAATGTTTCAATGCCTTCAAACAATGTTTTAATTTCTGCTAAAAGGGCAGGCATTTTTTCGTTCCAACGTTTTTTAATTACGCCTTCATCATAGCTGGTTGGTGCTACAAAAAAGTACTGACTATACTCCCAAATTTCTTTGGTGAAACTTATTTTTTCTTTGATGAGGCTGCACGTTTTTAACAAGAAAGCTTCTGAGAAATTGTTCTCCAAACCAGCAGCATTTAAAGCGCTTTGCAGGAATGGTACTAAAAGTGCATCGTCCATTTTGCGCACATATTGTTGGTTGAACCACTTGGCTTTGTTTTGATCAAACTTAGCACCCGATTTGCTTACACGCTCCAAGCTAAAGGCTTCAATTAATTCTTCAATAGTCATTAATTCTTGGTTGCCGCCTGGGTTCCAACCTAGCAATGCCAATAAATTAATTACTGCTTCTGGCAAGTAACCAGCTTCGCGGTAACCGCTGCTTTGCTCTTGCGTTGTTGGGTCGATCCAATTTAAAGGAAACACAGGGAAACCCAAACGATCTCCGTCACGCTTGCTTAATTTACCATTGCCTTCTGGTTTTAAAAGCAAAGGCAGGTGGGCAAATTTTGGCATTACTTCTTCCCAGCCAAAGGCGCGGTAGAGCAATACATGCAAGGGGGCAGAAGGCAACCATTCTTCGCCTCTAATTACGTGGGTAATTTGCATTAAGTAATCATCCACCACATTGGCCAAATGGTAGGTTGGCATGCCATCGCTTTTAAAAAGCACTTTATCGTCTAATTGGTTGGTGTTAAAACTTACCCAAGCTCTAATTTCATCGTGGAATTTTACTTCTTCCTTGCGTGGTAATTTAAAACGCACCACATAGGCATCGCCATTTTCTAGGCGACGCGTTACTTCGTCTTCTGGAAGGGTGAGGCTGTTTTTCATGGTGCCACGGGTAATGGCATCGTATTTGGCATCTACGTTACTGGCTTTGAGGCGTTCGCGCATGCCTTCCAATTCTTCGGCGGTATCAAAGGCGTAGTAGGCATTGCCAGCTGCAATAAGCTGCATCACGTAATCTTTGTACATGGGTTTGCGCTCGCTTTGGCGGTAGGGTGCGTGGGGGCCATCGCCAAAACCAATACCTTCATTGGCTTCAATGCCCAGCCATTTAAGGGCTTCAATAATATAGGCTTCGGCACCCGGTACAAAACGCGTTTGGTCTGTATCTTCTATGCGCAATAAGAAATCGCCGCCATGCTTTTTGGCAAATAAATAATTGTATAAGGCGGTGCGCACACCACCAATGTGCAGGGGTCCGGTAGGACTAGGTGCAAATCTTACTCTAACTCTTCTATCCATCATATGAGGGAACAAAGATAGAAAGTTGCCGGTTTTTACCTACTATCGCTCAGTGTTATGGACAAATTTTAAAATAAAATTCAAAAATTTGTTGAACCTGTAGTATTTTGCAGGCCTGTGTTCAAAATTATTTAGTGAATATTATGAGTGACCCAAGATTACAACCCCTTTTCGACCACCTCAAAGAAGCCATGGACAATGCGGTGGATCATGCAGCCAATGAATTTACAAAAATTCGTGCGGGCAAAGCGCATCCTTCAATGTTGGATGCCGTAAAAGTAGATTATTATGGCTCATTGGTTCCTGTTAGTCAGGTTGCCAATATCAATACCACCGATGCGCGTACCATCACGGTTCAGCCATGGGAAAAGAATACCTTACAAGCCATTGAAAAGGGAATTATTATTGCCAATTTAGGCTTTAACCCTAGCAACGACGGTACCATGATTCGCATTAACTTGCCCATGTTAACCGAAGAGCGTAGAAAAGAAATTGTAAAAAAAGTGAAACACGAGGCAGAATTTGCCAAAGTGGCTATTCGCAATATTCGCAAAGACATTAACGAAGGAATTAAGAAAGCGCAAAAAGAGGGTGTGCCAGAAGACGATGCAAAAAGTGCTGAATTGCAGGTGCAAAAAACCACGGATGCGTACATCAAGAAAATTGATGACCTTACCGCTGCGAAAGAAGCAGATTTGATGCATGTATAATTCTAATTGAATGTTACAGCTTTCTGCTAAGGCAAAAAAATACTTAACACTGGGCGCGAAAGCGCTTGGTGTTTTTTTGTTTATGGCCATTGTGGCTTATTTTTCTTTGCGTGGTTATTTTTTAAATAAAGCTATAGAAAAAGTACAACAAAAATTATTGAGTAAATACAATACCGAACTGCGCGTGCAAGAGGCCGGTTTTACAGGATTTGCCGCCGTTGAGCTAAAAGGTATTCAGCTTATTCCCCAAAACAAAGACACGCTTTTGGTGGTGAATAATTTTGCTTTGAGTATTAAATTTTGGTATGCCTTATTAGCAGATGTGCGCGTAAATTCGGTAAGCATTCAGCATGGCTATTTGCAACTTACCAAGAAAAATGGCGTGAAGAATTTCGACCAATTTTTTCAGAAAAAAGCAGATAGCAACTTAACAGAACAAAAAGACTTAAGTGCAAACAAAAGCAGGGAGGAAATAAATTATGCAGAAGTATTGTATAATTTAATTAGCAAGGTACTTAATAAAGTGCCCAACGAATTGGAAATTGCTAATTTCTCTATGAAGGGTGTAGATGAAGATTTATTTGTAGATTTTAATATTCAGCACTTGGTTTATAGCAATGGCAGCTTAAGTTCTAATATGTTTGTAAATTCTAATGCCATGCAACAACATTGGCAATTGAATGGGCAAGCCAGGCCCAGCGAAAGAAAAGCCGATTTGCAATTTGTGCGTGTAGACAGTGGCCGGGTTATGTTGCCTTATTTGCCCGAACGATTTAAACTGTTAGCCGGCTTTGGTTCTGCCAGATTGGTGGTAAATAATATTAGTTTTGACGATGATGAATTGCAGATTGATGGACTGGCCAGCATAAAATCTTTTATGGTAAACCATCCTAAAATTTCTTCAAAAGATGTGGTGATAGATGCCGTAGATTTTAATTATGTATACAAAGTTGGCGCAAATTATATTTCCTTAGACAGCGCGTCTACTGTGAATTTCAACGGATTTTTGTTTCATCCTTTTATCCGTTTTCAAAATGCACCCGATACCATTTTTCATTTGGTAGTGAAGAGTGATAAAATGCCCGCACAAACATTTATTGATGCTTTGCCCGAGGGTTTGTTTAGCCATATTAAAGGAATGGAAGCAACAGGTAATTTTAGTTACCGCTTAGATTTTAAGTACAACGAAAACAATCCGAACGATTTGGTTTTTGAAAGTGTATTGGACAAAGAACAATTTAAGATTACCAAATACGGCGCAGCTAATTTAAGCAAGCTCAATGCCGATTTTGTATATGTGCCCATGGAAAATGGCAGGCCTATGCGACCTATTTTAGTGGGCGTAGAAAACCCTACTTATACCTCTTTGGATTTGATTTCGCCTTTGTTGAAGAAAACGGTTTTAACCACAGAAGATCCATCTTTTTATTGGCACAGGGGTTTTGTAACGGAAGCGTTTAGGCAATCTATTGTGAAGAATATTCGCACCGGTAAATTTAAACGCGGTGCCAGTACCATTAGCATGCAGTTGATGAAAAATGTTTTCCTCACGCGTGAAAAAACCATGGCCAGAAAATTGGAAGAAATTTTATTGGTTTATATTTTAGAGAACAACTACATAAGCAGTAAAGACAGGATGTTTGAGGTGTATTTAAATATTATAGAATGGGGTCCTAATGTGTATGGAATAGGCGAGGCCTCCCAATTTTATTTCCAAAAAGCACCTGCCAATTTAAGCCTCAGCGAAAGCCTATTTTTGGCAACCATTATTCCTGGTCCAAAACATTTTATGTGGCGCTTTGGCAAAGATGGTGCGGCCAAACCGTACTTAGAAAAAACCTACCGTTATTTGTCTACCAAAATGATTGTACGTGGTTTAATTATTCCAGAAGACACCATAGGACTTACGCATCAAATAAGCATTACAGGTGCTGCTAAGCAGTATATCATAAAAAGTGATACTTTGGTAAATGATACCTTAATAGAACGCGAACTTCAACTCATAGAAAACCATGAAGCTGTTGGCGACGAAGATTAAGGGTCACCGCTTGGTGCTAGTGGTGTTTGCTATAGAGCTGCTGCACTTTTTCTTCTTTCGCAAAGAGCTAGAATTTATTGTTTCGCCGCTTTTGTTTTTGGGCTGTGGTGGTTTTTATTATTTCTATTTAATTAATAAGCCACAATTGTTTTATTTAGAAAAATCAAATGAAACAAAAGCGCCAATTACATTTTGGCATTACATGCTTCTTGCATTTTTATTTATTGGTGTTTTTGTATTTACCCAATACCTCATCAATACCTATCCCATTGATGTAAAAGATTCTGATATTATTCCTTTGATAATGAAAGTGTATGTGGAGCGTTTTGTGCAAGGCGCTTCTGTTTATGCGCCTTTCACAGGTTTTAACTACGGAACTTTTGTGCCCAATTACATGCCTTTTCATTGGTTGCCTTTTGTATTAAGTGCTATTACTTCTCTTGATCCAAGGATGGTACACAGTTTGGTTTTTTGTGTGGCGCTGTTGGCTTTGTTGTATAGAAATTATAAAGTTTCTGTAAAGCCAAATGAGTTTATTTGGAAAGCCATTTTACCTTTTGTGTTTTATTTCTTGATCTTAATAAAGCAAGGAAAAGATTATGCGGTAACGGTAGAATTGGTAATAGCCGCTTACTATGTATTACTTGGTTTGAGCCTATTTAGCAGCTCCAAATTTTTTCAGGTTATTGCAATGGGTATGACCTTGCTTTCTCGTTACAGTTTGGTTTTTTGGTTGCCTGTTTGGGCCTTGGTAAAGGTTTTATACCAACGTAAAACGGCCTTTATTTTATTTGGTGGATTGGCCTTATTTGTTTGCCTATTTTATATATTTCCTTTTGTATGGCCGAACCCAGAAGTATTACAAAAAGGTTCGAACCTATGGGTGGATGCTGCCTTAAATGAATGGGATGGGCAAGACTGGCAACCTATTGGCGACAGGCCTTTTCAGTTGTTTCAAGGATTGGGATTTGCCTCTTGGTTTCATCAGTTTTACCCGGGTACTTTAACAGAAAAATTAATTGCTTGTAAAAATGCCTTGATTGCTTCGGGCATTTTGGGGATGTTCTTTTTAGCTGTGGCGCGTTTTAAAAATCAGCAAAGTGAGCAACGTTTATTTTTGTTGTTGAGTTTAAAATTAAGCTTGAGCAATTTTTATGCTTTTGTTTTTATTCCCTATGTGTATTTGTATTGGGTGCCGCTCTGTTTGAGCTTGGTAATTTTGGTGCAAATGAAATGGGAGAAGCCGCTGGTTTAATCTTTATTTTTTTTGGAAAATAGCAAAGGGCTTAACGTCTCCTGCCTTTGATTCCATTATTGTTAAAGTGTTGAGTGTGGTGTCTGCTTCTATGTCTTGCAAGCTAATGCCACTTTCTGTGCTAAAATAATACGGATCTACAATTACCAAATCGCCGGAGTTTAAATCCTGCAAGGGGTTTCCTAAGCCTGCATAAATCCACTCTTGGGGATTGTTCATGTTCTTGTTGGCATACAAGGCAATATTGGCATCTGCCGCCATAATGCGTTTGTTTGGAAAGTTTTCTAATACATAAGGTGCCACAAAATCTTTCACAAATTTTTGTTCCTTACTAAGCGTACATGCTTCTTGAAAATTAATGGCTGCAGGGTTTTGTAAAAATGGAAAAATTAAAACCAAGGCATACAACGCATAGCGTATTTTACTTTGAAAATTAGTAGGGATGTAATTTGCAAGTTGGTTATAGCCATTTAAAATTACAATGCCCATTAAAGGGAAAATGCTAACCAATACACGGTTCAATCCCATAGAATTAAAAATGCCCAAGGCCCAGAAAATACTATGTGCCGCAACAAATGCCAAAATGCTACCGTCTATTAAAAACAGGTTTTTGTAATTGGCGTTTTTACCTTCTTTGAACCAATTTTTGAGTTCAAAAAATATTCCAAGTATTAAGCCACTGTATAAAACGGGACCCAAGCAGAAATACAATTGCACTATAAAATGGCTCCATGGTCCTTTGCCATAAATGCTGTTTGGCGAGGCGTATGGAATTTTGGTAAACACCCATAAAATATCTTTGTAAAAATACCAACCTGCCAAAGAAAAAACCACATGGCCCAGCAAGAGCCAAGGGAGTTTTTTGTAGTTTTTACTGATGAGTAAATAAGTTGCAAAAACTAAAATAATCACCAAGCCTTCGGATCTAACAAAAGGTAAAAAAGAAACCATGCAAAGGGCCAAATTGTCTTTGTTTTGTTGGTAGTAATAAACCGCCGCAATAAGCATTAAAGCAGAAAGCGGCTCTGTTAAACCAGACAACATAATGCTAAAATACAAGGAGCCACAAAGCACTAAAATGGGCGTCCAAAACCAATTTTGCATGCCCATTAATTTGGCTGTTTGTCCGGCCAGGTAGGCTGCCAACAATGCACACGCTACATTAAAAATTTTAATACCAATAAAACCAAATTGTGCAAATGGCGAAGCCAAGATGGTAAAGAAAGGCTTACCCCAATGGTTGAAAAATAATATAGAATCTTGCCAAGCATTTTTGGCAATCATAAAATGGTTGATACTATCGCCAACGCGGCCATTTCCATTGGTGAAAATAGCTGTAAGGAAACAGGCCAAGGCAAATAGAACAAAAAGAACTTCTGCTATTTTTTGTTCTGTTTTTTTCATTATTTGGCGCTAAACAAGCCGTATTTTAAAATGCAATAAATGGCGCGGAAGCCATCTTTCCATGAAATCTTTTTTCCTTCGGCGTAGGTTCGGCCATAATAAGAAATGCCTACCTCATAAATGCGTATATTGGGAATACGACTCATTTTAGCGGTTACTTCCGGTTCGAACCCAAAACGTTTTTCTGTTAAATTGATTCCTTTGAGAAGCGGTGCTTTAAATAATTTATAACATGTTTCCATATCTGATAAATTTAAATTGGTAAACATATTGCTGCCAAAAGTGAGGATTTTATTTCCGATAGAATGCCAGAAAAACAAAATGCGGTGCGGGTTTCCACCCATAAAACGGGAGCCATACACCACATCTGCAAAACCATCTGTGATGGGTTTCAATAAAATATTTATTTCGTTGGGGTCGTATTCTAAATCGGCATCTTGTACAATTATATAATCGCCGGTAGCTTCTTTGATGCCGGTGTGTATGGCGGCTCCTTTACCTTGGTTTACGCTATGCGAAACGTATTTGATATAGGACTTATTTTGTTTATAAGCATTCACCTTTGCTTCCGTATCATCGGAGGAACAATCATTTACTATAACCACTTCTTTTTCTATGCCATTGATCAATTGTAGGCTGTCTACCTTATCCAAAATAAGGTGAATAGTTCTGGCCTCGTTGTAGGCAGGAATAATGATGCTGAGTTTCTGGGTCATGTAAACTTATTTAAGTTGCGAAGTTACGAAATGCCAATAAATATCAAAGTTGGATTGCCCTGTACTTTGCGGCCAACAAGAATCGTAGGTGTAAATGTACTTGATATTAATAAGCAATGCTACAAAAGAAAAGGTGTAAAATACAGCAGTTAAAATGCGCTTGTTTTTTTGTTGAACCCATTGAATGGCGGCACACATGGGAATAGCAAGCATAGGAAAAATGTCTACAAATCCCCTATGTCCGTAAGCACATCCTAAATTGTAACACCACCAAGATGCATATAAATAACAGCACATTAAAAAAGCTAATAGACTCATGTTGCCCAAATTTCTTAGTTGATGTATGAGCGGGATAAAACCTAATATGCTCAACAATAAAATAGGATTGGTGCTCAATAATCCATTTTCAAAACCAAACAATACCTCTGCTATTTTAGGATTTTTCCAATAAATAAATCCTTCATTTTGGTAAGAGTAAAAGAAAATGCTTTTTGTTAAATAGAGGTTATAGGCAATTTGTGGGAGCAATAAAATGAAGGCAAGGCTGATGCCCCATAAGTAATCTTTGAAGCTTCTATTTTTTAATAGTTCTGCCGGATTTTTAACTAAGAATAAACTTGAAAAAACAAAAACAATATTCATTTGTCGAACCAATAGAATAAGGGCAGACAGGACAAAAAGGCTAAGCCATTGTCCTCTTTTTTGCGCTATAGAATAGCCTTGTAATACAAATAAAAATAAGGAGAATAAAAAGAAGGAATACACATGTGAATAGGCGCCTTCAAAAATGCTGTAATAATACAAATTTGTACCTAGTGCCATAAATAGCAGGGCCCATAAAATGGTTTTTGCAGGGAAAAAATTGCTTAAAAATCTTCTCAGAAAATAGAGTCCGGCCAACAAATAAAATACAGCTGCTAGGTCTAAAGCATTTTGGTAGGGTTTGCTAAATCCATCTGCCAAATCACCATTTAATTTTACATACAAATGCGCCAATCCAAAAAAGGGTGCTTCCAAAATTGCCGTTCCTACCGGGTATTTAGTTTGCACTTTATTACTTTCTAATTGCAAACTAAAGCCATTGCCAGTAAGTGAATCTATTTTATGGGGAAATTGATTTGCTTCAAAATTATATAAGAATAACGCAGGTAAATAAACGTAATAACCAGCCTTATCAGACATTAGCGTGCTGCTATACGTATATATTTTAGACCTGCTATGTCTGTTTAAGGTGGCAAAGCACAATACGAGCGCCAAAATAAGCCAAACAATATTTTTAGTTTTTAATAGTTCCTGCCACATGCTTCAAATCTATCATTTTTTGTTAATTTGCCCCATGCAAAATGCCTTTCAATTGTCGTTTGTGGTGCCACTATACAATGAGGCACAAAATATGCCCGAGCTAAAAACACGCATGCAAAGCTTGTTGGCTTCCTTGCCCATGCCTGCAGAATTGGTTTTGGTAGACGATGGCAGCACAGACCAAACACCGCAATTAATGAGCAATTGGGCCCTGGAAGATGCGCGCATACAAGCTGTTTTTCTTTCAAGAAACCATGGTCACCAATTGGCTATTACGGCAGGATTAAAAATGGCCAATGGAAAATTTGCTGTGATGATTTTAGATGGCGATTTACAAGATGCGCCAGAATTGATTCATGCATTTGTGCAAAAAATGCAGGAAGGTTATGAAGTAGTTTATGGCATTAGAACCAATAGAAAGGAGCCCTGGTACAAACGTTTGGCCTATTATAGTTTTTACCGCATTATGCAGCAATTTGGCAATATTCAACTGCCCCCAGATTCTGGCGATTTTGCCTTGCTAAGCAGAAAAGTGGTAGATTATTTAAACTTATTGCCAGAGCAAAATCGTTACCTCCGAGGCATGCGTGCTTGGATTGGTTTCAAACAAATTGGTATTCCTTACGAACGCAACGAACGCTTTGCAGGGAGTTCCAAATATACCTTCAAACGTTTATTGGATTTGGCCTATAGTGGCCTCTTTAATTTTAGTACTTTTCCCATCAAATTTATTACGCGTTTGGGTATAGCCAGTATCTTGGTGTCGCTCTTTTATTTGGTATATGTATTAATAGAAAAGTTTGTATACGGAAATGTGCCAACCGGCTTTACGGCCCTCTTAATGGCCATTATATTATTTAGTGGCGTGCAACTCATTTCACTTGGAATTATTGGCGAATACGTATTGCGCATTCACCAGCAAAGTCAGGGCCGACCGCTATTTATTATAGATAAAGTTATCAAAGACCAAAGCCTCATCAATGGACAAGAATTATTACCTTGAGTACTATGAATTAGAGCGTGCGCATTGGTGGTTTTTGGCCCGAACCAAATTGCTGGAAACGCAAATTCAAAAGCTACTTAAACCTATATCTAAACCTAAAATTTTAAACATTGGCGCTGCTACTGGGGCCAGTACTTTGTGGTTGCAACAATTTGGCGAAGTAGTTTCTGTAGAATACGAAAAAGATTGCATTGCCTTTGTAAAAGAAAAATGCGGATTAGTATTAGAGGAGGGAAGTATTTTAGCATTAAACTTTGCTGCCAATTCTTTTGATTTGGTTTGTGCTTTTGATGTGGTAGAACATGTGGCAGATGAGCAATTGGCTATGCAAGAAATGAACCGCGTATGCGCGCCCAATGGACATGTGGTGGTAACAGTACCTTGTTTCATGAGCCTATGGAGCAAGCACGATGAAGTGAACCATCATTTTAAAAGATATACCCTTGCGGAGCTTGAAGATATTGCACCCACCGCTTTAGAAAAAGTATTTGCTTCTTATTTCAATAGCATCCTTTTTATTCCCATTTACTTGGTTCGTAAAACAGCTAATTTGTTTCCAAAACTTTTGAAACGTGAGGGTACTGGTTCCGATTTTGGTTTGGTGAAATCCAAAATATTGAACAATTTTTTTTACCTGCTTTTTGTGTCGGAAAATATTTTCCTGCGCAATAAAATTAGCCTGCCTTTTGGTGTTTCGGCAATGGCTATTTGGAAGAAGAATCAGTTTTAAGCGTCGGGTTTTTTCTTAGCATCAAAGAGTTCTTCTTTGCTTACTTCCTTAACTATATCGCCATGTTTCAAGGTTTTGGATATGGCGCTGTAAGGACCAGCAATTAATACATCATTTTCTGTTAAGCCGTCTAATATTTCTATAAACTTATCGTCTTGCACGCCTGTTTTTACTTTGCGAATACTTGCTTTATTGCCAATCATTAAAAACACCACTTCCACTTCATTTTTGGTATCCAAGAGGTTTGGTTTTTTAGTTTCTTTGTTTTCTTCTGCCAAAGTATCCAAAGCAGTTTCTTGTCGCACCGTAACAGCTTCAATAGGCACAGCCAATACATCCATTACACGTTCTGTTTGTATTTCTACACTGGCACTCATGCCTGGTCTAAATACAGATTTGCGTTTGCCAAATTTAAGGGTAAGGTCTGCATAGCTGCTTCTCAAAATTCTAATCTTCACCACAAAATTGGTAACTTGATCGCTGGTAGTGGCGGCAGAGGTAGTTGCACTGTTGGCAATTTCTGTCACCATGCCTTTGAATTTTCTATTGGGATAAGCATCTACTTCAATTTCTGCGGTATCACCCAAACCAACTTTTACAATATCATTCTCGTTTACATCTACAGAAACTTCCATGTCGTTAAGGTTGGCAATGCGCATCATTTCTGTACCTGCCATTTGTGAGGTACCTACCACACGTTCTCCTTTTTCAACAATGAGTTTAGAAACAATACCACTTACAGGTGCAAAGATTTCTGTACGTGTTAAATTCTTTCTCGATTCTTTAAGCGTTGCTTCAAAACTTTTTACATTGTATTCTGCAGCCATTACGGTTTGCTTGCCTGCATCTACTTCTGATTTTGCGTTTAAGAAAGTACTTTTTGCAGTTTCAAATTCGCCATCAGAAATAAGTTTTTGTTCATACATTTTTTTGTTACGCTCATAAGCCGCGGCAATTTCATTGAAGCGGGCTTCTGCTTGCGCCAACCTTGCGCGTGAGGTAGAAAGAGCTGCTTTAATATTGTTCAAAGAAGCCTCAGATCTATCTAAAGCAGATTGGTATAATTCTGGATCAATGCGTGCCATGAGGGTTCCGGCAATTACAGAATCACCTTCTTTTACATAAAGCTCACGAATTTCACCCGATACATCCGAGCTAATTTTAACTTCTTTTTCTGGTTGCACCCTGCCATTGGCAGAAACGGTTTCAATAATGTTTTTACGCATTACTTTAGCTGTTGTAACAGCAGCTCCTTCTGGCTTGCCGAACCAACCCGCTTTTTTACCAATAAAGGCAACAATAATTAATACCAATACACCTACAATAAGATAGGTAAGTGTTTTATTTTTTTTCATCGTCATTTTCATACTTAATAAAGTAATTTTCCTTCGTAAAAATCCAGTACTTTTCTTCTAAATACCAATTCGTATTTGGCTTGGGTATAGTTGGCCTGGGCGCTAATGTAGCTATTTTTGGTGTTTAAATAATCGGCCATACTCATGCCTCCTAATTCAAATTGTTTATCGGCCACTTCAAAGGCTTCTTTGTTGGCAGCTAGATTTTCTGCATTGGCCGCAAATTTTTTGTAGGCCGATTTAAAATCAACATAAGATTGGGCAATATTTCTGTAGAGGTTATTCCTAATTAATTTTTCATTTAAACGGCTGTTCTGAAAATTAATTTCTGTCTTCTGAATATTGGTGTTTACATTCCATGCATTAAATATAGGCACCGCTAAATTTAAACCAATACTGCTACCTAAATTTCTGTTGAATTGGTCGTTGAAGCTGGTTATTTTATAAGAAGAATAACCTATAGGCGCCAAGGTGTATATTGGAATAGGGGTACTGTTGTATTCTCCTGCTCCAATTAGGGCACTGCGGTATTGCATATCGCCTATGCCGGTCTGACTTTGCGTTGAGTAAAAGGAGTTTAATCCTGCAGATAAAGTTAAACGTGGTGAACGTCCGCCTTGCGCTACTTGGTGGGTAATTTCCGCGCTGCGGCTGCGGTGGCTTGCGGCAATTACATCTGGACTTACCTTGCTAAAGTCTTCGTATATGGCATCCAAAGTGCGGGGTTCGTCTTCAATATTTATGGCTTCAAAATTTGGTAGTTCAACGGTATTGCTGAGGTCTGGTTTCACTTCAATTAATAACCACAATTCTAAATAGGCTTGCATAACGGCATTTTCTGCATTAATGGCAGCCAATTCTTCGGTTGATAATTGTGCTTTTAATTGCAAGAACTTGCTTTTATTTACGCCTCCCAATTCATACAATTTCTTCTGACGATCTACTTGTGCTTGTGAAGATGCAACGCGTGATTTGGCAGCATTCATTAATTCTATATTGAGCAATACACGCAAATAAGCATTGCACACATTTAAAGTAATATTGTTTTTGGTTTGTTGTAAATCCATTTCGCTTGCCATTACATTAGATTTCTGTAAACGAATGGTATTTACTGTTTGAAAGCCGTTGAACAAAGGCATGCTGCTATTTACCCCAAAATAGTTGGTTCGAAACGAAACCCCTTCTTTGGCTAAATTGGTTGCTGGATTAATAGCAAAACCCGTTTGCCAATTATTGCTAAGGTTACCATTGAAACTGGGTAGGGTAGCCATTTTGCTTTGGAAATAATCTGCCCGGGTACTTTTGGTGCTTAATGCCTGCTGTTGAATGGTAATGTTCTTGCTGAGCGCCTGGTCTACGCAGGCTTTTAAGGTCCACACCTTTTTATCCTGGGCCTTTAAACTGCTCATGCTTATCAAACAAATGGCCAAAACCACCTTTATTTTTTTGAATATTTGAAGCATTGCTTAAATTTGATTGTTCTGTTGAGCCACAAAAATAATGTTTAAATACACAATACCTTCTATTCTGCAACGCTTATTGCCAAACTATACATGGAAGGTGGCCAGCAAAACCAAACAAATTTTCCTCACTTTTGATGATGGTCCGCATCCGCAAATTACACCCTGGGTGCTTGCGCAGCTTAAGTTACACGCCGCCAAAGCCACTTTTTTTTGTGTGGCAGATAATGTGAGAAAATTTCCTGAAACCTACGCAGAAATTTTACGTGAAGGGCATGCCACCGGAAACCATACCTACCACCATAAAAATGGCTGGCATACACCCAATCTCGCGTATTTTGCCGACATTGAATTGGCCGAAAAATATATCCAAAGCACTTTGTTTAGGCCGCCCTATGGCAGAATGAAACGTTCTCAGGCAAAGGTAATTGCAAGAAATTACCAAATAATAATGTGGGATCGTTTGAGCAGGGATTACGATGCCAAGCTGCCGCTGGAAGAGAGTTTGGCGGCTATGAAGAAAGTTGAAAATGGCAGTATTTTAGTTTTCCATGATAGTGAAAAGTCGTTTAAAAATTTGCAATATTTACTGCCCAGACTTTTAGAATATTTTACCTTGCAAGGCTATCAATTATTGGCTTTGCCACCTAAAAAATAAATGGAAATTTTACTGCTGCTCTTCGTTTGGCTCTATGTTTTATTGCAATTATTGGTATTGGCCGGCTATGCTTCGGATCGACCCAAAGCGCTGCGATTACAAGCGGCACAGCCAGTTGCTATTTTAATTCCGGCAAGAAATGAGGCAGAAAATATGGCCAAATGTTTGCAGGCCATTGGTCAATTAAATTATCCCAAAGACTTGTTAGAAGTTTGGGTGGGCAATGATGGCTCAGTAGACCAAACAGCTGCTATTGTTGAAGATTTTAGCAAGCGTTTTCCTTATATACATTTATACCAAGTGCAGGGCAATTTAGGTTCGGCCCGAGCCAAAGGCAATGTTTTAGCGCAATTGATGCAGCAAAGCAAAGCAGAATTTGTGTTTGTAACAGATGCAGATATTGAAGTGGCACCTGATTGGATCAATGCTTTATTGCCGCATTTAATAGAAAAAAACAGCGGTATTGTAAGTGGAACTACTTTGGTGGATGGTTTGAGCTATTTTGAAAAATGGCAGGGTTTGGAATGGTCCTTGGGCAATGGTTATTTAATTGGCCTCAATCAATTGGGAATGAAAAGCACTGCAGTGGGCAATAATATGTGTTTTACACGCAGCGCTTATTTGGCAACAGGCGGGTATGAAAACATGCCCTTTTCTGTTACCGAAGATTTTCAATTGTTTAGTGCCATTCGAAAAAAAGGCTATGCAAGTTTAAATCTAATTGAAGCCAATTCGCTTAATATTTCTGCGGCACAAAAAAAGTTGATGGCCCTTTTACACCAGCGCAAACGCTGGATGATTGGCGCACAAGATTTACCTTGGTATTGGTTGTTTGTGTTTGGTTTGCAAGCACTGTTTTATCCTTGCTTGTTGGCTTTGTGTTTTATAAATATGGAATTGGCTTTGGGCATTTGGCTCGTTAAAATAGCCCTACAAAGTTTGTATTTATTGCTCATTCACCTGCGCTTAAAACGCCGCATCCATTGGCCTAGTTTTTTACTGTTCGAACCCTATACTTTTTTGGTGCAATTGCTCATGATGGTTTTTTATTTGCTGCCAGTAAAAATGGATTGGAAAAACAGGCAGTATTAAAAACGCTGCCGATTGTGTATTTTCGGTGCAAATATTTTTGTTTTGATTCAAACAAGCATCCTCATTTCTGTTTATAAAAATGTTAAAGCCCTTGGCTTAATTTTGCAAAGTATTGCCCGTCAATCTTATTTAAAAGATGTGGAAGTAATTATTGCAGAAGACAACAATGGGGAGGAAATGCGCATGGCCATAGCAAGTTGGCAGCAAGCGTTTTCTTTTCCCATTAAACATGTATGTCAGCCCGATGAAGGTTTTAGAAAATGTAAAATTCTCAATGATGCCATTAATAGTAGTGTGGGCGATTATTTAATTTTTATAGACGGCGATTGTTTATTGCACAAGCATTTTATCAAAGCACATTTGCACACCCAAAAAACAGGACATGTGGTTTATGGCAGAAGGGTAATGTTGTCTGCGCATTTTACCAATTTAATATTGGAAAATACAGTGCTAAAACCAATCCGTTTTTTACAATTACTTTGGTACAAATGTGCGCGCTTAGATGCGGCATTTTATAATCCCTTTTCTAAGCCCAAAAATAAAATTGGTTTTTGGGGTCATAACTGGAGTATTTACAGACATGATATTTTGGGAGTAGGTGGTTTTGATGAAACCTATACTTCTGCAGGAATTGGCGAAGACACCGATATTGAGTGGCGTTTGCACATGCAGGGAATTCAATTTTTGCGCATTAAAAACAAGGCTATTCAATACCATTTATGGCACAAAGCCAATTACCCAGACACCGCAGCAGTAGAAGCAAAACTTGCCCTAAAACGCCGCGAATTTTCAGAAGGGAAAACTTCTGTTTTAATTGGTCCCTTAATTAACCTTGAACGCTAATATGAATTTTATAGATACCCACGCTCATTTATACGCAGAAGAATTTAAAGACGACCGCAAAGAGATTGTTGCCAAAGCAATTCAAAATGGGGTTTCGCATTTGTTCTTACCCAATATAGATGTGCATTCTATTCAACCCATGCTCGACCTGTGTTGGAGTCATCCCGAAAATTGTTTCCCCATGATGGGCCTGCATCCTTGCTCGGTAGATGAACATGTGGAAGCGCATTTGTTTCAAATTCAAAAGTGGTTTAAGAAAAGAAAATTTTATGCCGTAGGCGAAATTGGTTTGGATTATTATTGGAGCACAGATTTTAAGGAGCAGCAGATCAAAGCTTTTAGGCTGCAAATTCAGTGGGCCATTCAACAAGACCTTCCCATTGTAATTCATTCACGCAACAGCAATGCCGATGTAATTGCCATACTAAAGGAAATGAAACACCCCAAATTGAGGGGCATTTTTCATTGCTTTAGCGGTAACGCACAAGAAGCAAAGGAAGTGGTAGCCGAAGGATTTTATTTGGGAATAGGTGGCGTAATTACCTTTAAAAATGGTGGTCTCGATAAAGCCATTGAAGACATAGGGATGGAGCATTTGGTTTTAGAAACAGACGCTCCTTATTTGGCGCCAGTGCCCCATAGAGGAAAGAGAAACGAGAGTTTTTATATTTTAGAAATTGCCCGCAAACTAGCAGAGGTAAAGCATTTGGGCATAGCGCAGGTGGCAGAAATTACTACCCAAAATGCCAAAAAAGTTTTTGGTATTTAAAATTTAACGTAATAGCTATTTTGGTTTTCTAAAAAATCTTATGTTTGCTTATTAAGCATAAACCTATGAAAAAAATTATCCTATTTGTTCTTTTATTCGTTTCGATCCAAGGACTGCAAGCGCAAAATATTTCTATAC
>CAIYNF010000030.1 GCA_903927505.1 uncultured Bacteroidota bacterium
ATGGCATCTTCTACCTCGCCTGTTCCAATGCGGTGACCAGCTACATTTATTACATCATCTACCCTACCTGTAATTCTAATATAGCCATCCTCATCGCGCTTGCAGCCATCTCCGGTGAAATAATAATTTTCGTAGGTAGAAAAATAGGCTGTTTTAAAACGCGCGTGATCGCCATATAAACTCCTTGCCATACCAGGCCATGGGAATTTTATACAAAGGTTTCCCTCTATGCCATTGCCAAAAATTTCATTTCCTTTTTCATCTACAATTGCCAACTGCACACCAGGTAGTGGAAGTGTAGCAAAAGCTGGTTTCAATGGCGTAATATTTGCCAAAGGCGAAATTAAAATACCGCCAGTTTCGGTTTGCCACCAAGTATCTACTATTGGGCAATTCCCTTTTCCTACATTTTCATGGTACCAATGCCAAGCCTCCTCATTTATTGGCTCACCCACAGATCCCAACACACGCAATGAATGCAAATCTTTGCCCACAAAGGGTGCGGTTCCAAAAACCTCCAATGACCTAATTGCAGTTGGTGCCGTATAAAAAATATTTACTTGGTGCTTGTCAATTAAATCCCAAAACCTCCCCGCATCTGGCCAAGTTGGAATCCCTTCAAACATCAAGGTAGTGGCACCACTCAAAAGCGGACCATATACTATATACGTATGACCCGTTACCCAGCCAATATCGGCCGTACAACAAAATACTTCTTTGTCTTGGTATTGAAATACATTTTGAAAAGTATAGGCAGCATAAACCATATAGCCTGCTGTGGTATGCAATACCCCTTTTGGCTTACCTGTAGAACCCGAAGTATACAAAATAAACAAAGGATCTTCACTGTCTACTTCTGCTGCGGTATGAACAGCAGCTGCCTCAGCCATCAAAGTATGCCAATCAAAATCTCTTCCTTCTTTTCTATTCACCAATGTATTCTTGTGCTTTAATACCACACAAGTTTCTACACTTGGCGATACCAACATGGCCTCATCTGCAATTTGCTTCAAATCAATTTTCTTTTCGCCACGTACCATGCCATCTGCTGTAATTAACAACTTGCATTCGGCATCATTTATCCTATCAGACAAAGAGCTAGAAGAAAAACCCGCAAACACCACCGAATGCGCTGCACCTATTCTGGCACAAGCCAACATGGCCACTGCAGCCTCAGGAACCATTGGTAAATAAATGCAAACCCTATCGCCCTTCTTAACGCCTAAACTTTCTAAAACATTGGCAAATTTGCATACCATTTCATGCAGCTCATTGTAAGTAATTTTTCTTACCGCATCTTTAGGGTCGTTGGGCTCCCAAATAATAGCAACTTGCGCACCTCGTTCTGCTAAATGTCTATCTAAACAATTTTCTGTAATATTTAATTTACCTCCCGCAAACCATTCAATTTTTGGTTCGGTAAAACTCCAATTCAGTGTTTGGTCCCACTTCTTTTTCCAAGTAAAAGTTGCTGCTATTTCATCCCAAAACAATGCTGGTTGTTCAACGCTTTTTTTGTAGGCAGCTTGGTATCCTTCAAAGTTACTTATTGTTCTCATGTGACTTGGTAAATGCTAAACCAAATGTAAAAAAATATACAAGAACTTTTTGCTTAAATTTTTATGAATTAAATCTTAAAAAAAATCCCCCTTGCGCAAAACACAAGGGGGATTTTTTAATAGCTAACTAAGCTGGAAGTATAGGATCTACTGGCGTTTCTGGCGCCTCTTGTATTGGCTCTTGTATTGGCTCTTGTATTGGCAACACCTCTTCTGCAACTGAATCTTCAATAACTACAGCTGGCACTTCCTCTTCTACTTTATCATAAGGACGTTTGCCTAAAATCTCTTGCAAATCATGTTGGAATAAAATTTCTTTCTTTAATAATATCTCTGCTAACTCTTCCAATTTAGCACGTTTGTCATTTAACAAAACTTTTGTTTTTTGGTAACAGGCATCAATAATTAAACGCACTTCATGGTCAATCATTTCTGCAGTTTTTTCACTGTATGGTTTTGTAAATCCATACTCTTGGTTGCCATCATAGAAACTTACATTTCCAATGCTTGCATTCATACCATAAATGGTAACCATGCCATAAGCCATTTTGGTAATGCGCTCCAAATCGTTTTGTGCACCGGTACTAATTCTACCAAAAATAATATCCTCTGCAACCCTGCCCCCTAAGGTCATACACATCATATTTTCCAATTGCTGTGTGGTATATAAATACTGGTCTTTTGGCAAGTATTGCGCATAGCCCAAAGCAGCAACACCACGCGGTACTATACTTACTTTTACCAATGGATCCACTCCTTCTAAAAACCAACCTGCAATGGCATGACCACTTTCATGGTAAGCAATAATGAGTTTTTCTTCTGGTGAAATAATTTTATTCTTCTTCTCTAATCCACCAATAATTCTATCAATGGCATCTTGAAAATCTTGCATGTCAACCGCCGTTTTATTATTACGTGCAGCAATCAGAGCCGCCTCATTACAAACATTGGCAATATCTGCTCCTGCAAAACCTGCAGTTTG
>CAIYNF010000031.1 GCA_903927505.1 uncultured Bacteroidota bacterium
ATAACCCTTGTGGTGTTGCCTCAAGAGCCACTATTCATGAGGCTTGGAAGGATGCATTGGCAGGAGATCCTGTATCTGCTTTTGGAGGTGTTATTGCCTTAAACAGAACTGTTGATTTGGCTACTGCACAAGAAATGGACAAAATATTTTTGGAAGTTTTAATTGCGCCAGGATATGATGCAGCTGCATTGGAATTATTGAAAGGTAAAAAGAACAGAATTATTTTAGAACAAATTGGAACTTTGCCAAAAACACAAACCATGCGTTCTGCCTTAAATGGATTATTGGTTCAAGAAAGAGATTTAACAGTTCTTAGCGCAAGTGATTTAAAAGCAGCCACCTCGCATGCCGCAACTGCTGCAGAGATAGAGGATTTGTTGTTTGCAGATAAAATTGTAAAGCATACCAAATCAAATACCATCGTTTTGGCAAAAAACAAACAATTGGTTGGAATAGGTTGCGGACAAACTTCTAGGGTTGATGCTTTGAAACATGCCATAGCCAAAGCCAAAGCATTTGAATTTGATTTGAAAGGTGTTTCGATGAGCAGTGATGCATTTTTCCCTTTCCCAGATTGCGTGGAGATTGCCCATTTAGAAGGGATTCACGCCGTTATACAACCAGGTGGATCTATTAAAGATGATGCTTCTATTGCCTATTGTGAAAGCAATGACATGCCTATGTATTTTAGTGGAATTAGACATTTTAAACACTAATTTTTAGAAGGCATACAAATTAAATGTATCTTTCAAGCTTCTAAAAAGGTTTTTCCTTGTTGATAACCCCTATAAAATGAGGTAAAACTTTTCATTCTTTTATTTGAATAATTATTATTTTGCAGAGGGAATTAACCTTGCAGTACAAAGACAAGATTCATGAGTGTATTTAGCTTTTTAACACAAGATTTAGCCATTGACCTTGGTACGGCCAATACGCTAATCATACATAAAGACCAGGTGGTTGTTGATGAACCATCTATCATTGCCGTTAACCGCAGAAACGGAAACGTTATTGCTGTTGGCAGCCAAGCACAACAAATGCATGGCAAGGTACATGAGGATATTAAAACCATTCGTCCTTTAAAGGATGGTGTAATTGCAGACTTCCAAGCTGCAGAACACATGATTAGGGGCATGATAGACATGATTCCTAAAACCAGCAAATTAATTAAGCCGCAACAACGCATGGTTATTTGTATTCCTTCTGGTATTACCGAAGTTGAAAAACGTGCGGTAAAAGACAGTGCGGAACGAGCAGGTGCCAAAGAGGTTTACCTTATTCACGAACCAATGGCAGCAGCAATTGGTATTGGTATTGATGTGTTTGAACCAATGGGTAACATGATTATTGATATTGGCGGTGGTACCACTGAAATTGCGGTTATTGCATTGGCAGGTATTGTTTGCGATCAATCTATTCGTGTGGCAGGTGATGAATTTACAGAAGACATTTTAGATTATATGCGTCGCCAACACAACTTATTGGTTGGTGAAAGAACTGCAGAAAGAATTAAAATTGAAGTTGGTTCGGCCCTGCCAGAATTAGATAATCCACCACCAGATTTTGCGGTGAATGGTAGAGATTTAATGACGGGTATTCCAAAACAAATTACCGTTAGCTATTCTGAAATTGCTTCGGCTTTAGACAAATCTATTTCAAAAATTGAAGAAGCTATTTTAAGAGCACTTGAATTAACACCACCAGAATTATCTGCAGATATTTATTCTACAGGTTTATACCTTACAGGTGGGGGTGCTTTGTTAAGAGGTTTAGACAAACGTATTGCAACCAAAACCAAATTACCTGTTCACGTGGCGGAAGACCCATTAAGAGCTGTTGTAAGAGGTACAGGTATGGCACTTAAGAATTTGAAGAACCACAAATTCCTCATGACTTAATATTTATTTGCACTACTAATCTTGACCGCAAGAAGCAAAAGATGACATGAGAAACCTGATATTCTTCTTCTACAAATACTATACATTCATTCTTTTCTTCCTGCTGGAATTCTTTTCCTTCTTTGTTTTATACCAATACAACAATTACCAAAAAGCAAGCTTCCTCAATTTTACGGGTGGTGTTGCAAGTGGTTTTTACGAATCTGTAAATAGTACCACCAATTATTTTGGCTTGCGCGATATCAATGATAGTTTATTGGCAGAAAACGCACGCTTAAGAGCGCAAATGCTCAACGCCTATTACCAAAGTGGCTTTACACAAACTTCTATTAATGATACCGTTTACAAGCAGCAATACAATTATATTTCTGCCAATGTGGTAAACAATTCTGTTACCAAAAGAAACAATTATATTACCATAGACAAGGGCGCTATGCATGGCATTGAACCCGATATGGGCGTTATTAGCAGCAATGGTGTAGTTGGAATTGTAACCAGCGTTTCCAAACATTTTTCAACCATCCGTTCTGCCTTAAATGGCAATACCAAAATTTCTTGTATGGTTAAAAAGAACAATGCTTTTGGTTCTTTGGAATGGAATGGAGATGATCCAAAATTCTCTAGTTTAAAATATGTAAACAAGCATGTTCCCATTACTACTGAAGACGAAGTTGTAACCAGCAACTACTCTACCCTATTTCCGCAAGGCATTCCAGTTGGTAAAATTTATTCGCATACGCTTGATGCTGGAGATAATTTTCACGTAATTAAAATTGAATTGTATACAGATTTCTCTACGCTGAAAAATGTATACGTAATAAAGAATATTCTAAAAACAGAACAACAAATTTTGGAAGGAGACTTAAAAGGTGATAATTGAGTTTTTGTCTTTAATACTTCGTTTCTTTTTAATTGTGCTCATTCAATTATTGGTGATCAACAATATAGAATTGAGCACCTATGTAAATCCTTATATCTATATCTTATTTATTCTAACTTTACCTGTTAGCATGAAACCATGGAAAGTAGTAATCCTTTCTTTTCTTACAGGAATGACCATGGACACTTTTAGCAGCACACCAGGCTTACACATGGCTGCCACTGGCTTTATGGGTTACCTTAGAAATTTTTATTTGCAATTTGCTTGTAGCAAAGATGATATTGAAAGTAGAATGGAGCCTTCTATTTCAAGAAAAGGTTTGGTATGGTTTGTATTGTACATGAGTATCATGACATTGATACACCACACAGTTTTATTTTATTTAGAAATTTATAGTTTTAGAGAGTTTTTCAGAACTTTTTTCAGGATACTTTCAAGTAGTTTGTTTACTGTAATTATTTTGAGTCTTGGTCAGCTTTTGTTTTACCGCAGTCCTAAAACAAGGTAGATGAATAATTACGCTAAACAGAGAACGCTCCTTATTATTTTTATAAGCGTGGCATTGGTATATGTTGTACGTTTATTCTATATCCAAATTGTTGATACCAGTTATGTTTTTTATGCGCAGAACAATGTATTGCAAGAGCAAACCATATACCCTGCACGTGGTTTAATTTATGATAGAAATGGCGAGCTATTGGTTTACAATGATGCCATTTACGATTTATCTGTTATACCAGAGCAAATTAAAAATTTAGATACTTTGTCGTTTTGCAAAGTATTAAATATAGACAAGGTAGAATTTATTAATACCTGGGCTAGGCTTAAGCGTCAAAAGGGCTACAGCCCATGGAAGCCAATTGTTTTTCAACGACAAATTACCATTCCCACCTACGCGGCCTTTCAAGAAAAGCTTTTTGATTTTCAAGGTTTTTTTGTAGAGGTTAGAACCGATAGAAAATACAAGCACAACAATGCGGCGCACGTAATGGGCTACATAGGTGAGGTAACCGACCGTGACATTGAAAAAAGCAATGGCTATTACCGCATGGGCGATTTTATTGGTATTAGTGGTGTGGAGCGAACCTATGAAAAAGAATTGGGTGGCATAAAAGGTACGCGCTATGTTTTGGTAGATAGTAAGAACAGAACCCAAGGCAGGTATAAAAATGGTGAGTTTGATACCGCAGCTATTGCTGGAAAAAATATCAACCTCAGCATCGACCAAAATTTACAGGCATTGGGTGAAGCATTGCTCATGAATAAAACGGGCAGTGTGGTGGCCATTGAACCAAAAACAGGTGAAGTATTGGCCTTGATTAGCTCACCTACCTACGACCCAAATTTATTGGTGGGAAGAGAACGTGGCAACAAATACATGGAATTGTTAAAGGACCCTGCAAAGCCTCTGTTCGATAGACCCATATCTGCACCTTACCCGCCAGGTTCTATTTTTAAAGTTATTATGAGTTTAATGGGACAGCAAGAACAAGTGCTGAACCAAAATACCACCTATGGTTGTCACCGCGGTTATTTATTTGTTGGATGCCATGCACACAATTCACCATTGGCTTTAAGAGGTGCCATTGCGGTAAGTTGCAACGCGTATTTTTGTCAGGTATACCGCAGCTTAATTAATAACCCCAAATATAAATATGTAGAAGATGCCTATAATGAGTTTTACAAGCATGCGTATAGTTTTGGGATGGGACATGCCTTAGGAATTGATTTATATGGTGAAGGACCAGGGGTATTAAAGAAAGCGGCGTATTTTGATAAATTATATGGCCGCCATCATTGGCAAGCATTAACAACAATTTCAATGGGAATTGGACAAGGTGAATTAGGTATTACACCTTTGCAAATGGCCAATGCTACGGCAGCTGTGGCCAATAGAGGTTATTATATTACACCCCATATTGTAAGAAAAATTAATAACCATGCCAATCCAAATCCCGAATACAATACCAAACATTGGACCACCATTGATACCAGTTATTTTCCTATTGTAATTGAAGGCATGCAAGATGTAATAGAGCGTGGAACGGCCTATATAGCAAGAATTCCTGGCATTGAAATTTGTGGTAAAACGGGAACAGCGCAAAACCCACATGGAAAAGACCACTCCATTTTCTTTGCCTTTGCCCCAAAAAATAATCCCAAAATTGCTATTGCCGTGGTAGTAGAAAATGCAGGTTTTGGGGCAACTTGGGCAGCGCCAATTGCCAGTTTAATGATGGAACAATACCTCACAGGTAAACACGATACCAGGAAAGTATTATTAGAAAGAATGCTCAAAGGAAACCTTACACACCGAAATGACAGTACAACAGCCAAAACCAAGTAGGATAGATTGGATCACCTTGTTGCTCTATTATATTTTTGTGATAGGTGGTTTGCTGTGCATTTATGCATCTGTATACAAAGAAACCAATCCCAATATTTGGGATGGCAGCATGAACTATGGCAAGCAGTTGGTGTGGATTGGCATCTCCTCTTTTATAGGCCTCATGATTTTATTAATTGACGAGAAATTCTTTTACGCCTTTGCCTATCCCATTTATGGCATTACCATCCTACTCCTAATTTTGGTATTGGTGGCAGGAACAACAGTAAAAGGCTCTTCATCATGGATAGAATTAGGCGGATTTAGAATTCAACCTGCCGAATTTGCAAAGTTTGGAACAGCTTTGGCGCTGGCACGTTTTCTTTGTGGCTATAATGTAAACTTTGAAAAGGATAGAAAAATTCAATTGCTCAGTGCGGGAATTATTATTCTACCCATGCTTATTATTTTATTGCAAAATGAAACTGGTTCAACCTTGGTTTTTACCTCTTTTATTTTGGTTTTGTTTAGAGAAGGTTTGCCTGGTTGGATTTTATTTGTAGGCTTTATGCTGGCCATTTTAGCGGTAATGGCGCTCTTAATGCCACCACTTTATATTATTATTGGCTTGGCAGTTTTGGCTGTCATTTTCTTAATTTTGGTTAGAAGAACCACGCAACTAATTTGGCTTACCTTGGGTGTAGTAATTCTTTCTGGCGCCATGGTAAGTAGTATTGATTATGTGTTTGAAAACGTAATGCAAGCGCATCAACGTACACGTATCAATGTATTGTTGGGCAAAGAAGTAGATATTAAAGGCGCTGGTTATAATGTGCAACAATCTAAAATTGCCATTGGCAGCGGTGGCGTTTGGGGCAAAGGATTTTTACAAGGAACACAAAATAAATTTAGGTTCGTACCAGAACAAAGTACCGACTTTATTTTCTGTACAATAGGCGAAGAATATGGCTTTGCCGGCTCATTGCTATTTATTATTTTATACATGATTTTGCTCTACCGCTTGTTGATGATGGCGGAGCGGCAAAGGCAGAAATTTAATAGAATTTATGGCTACAGCGTGGTCTGTATTTTGTTTTTTCACTTTGTAATTAATGTGGGCATGACACTTGGCTTGATGCCTGTTATTGGAATTCCATTGCCGTTTATAAGTTATGGTGGTTCGGCCTTATTGAGCTTTACGGTTTTGTTATTTATCTTTATTCGTTTAGATGCCAATAGGGTAAACGAATTGCGTGGCGCTTACGATTAGCCTAAATATTTTTAGCTAAAATTTCTAGAAAGTCTGTGCGAGAAATTTCTCTTGCACCCATACTTAACAGGTGAGCCGTAGATTGTTGGCAGTCTATTATTTCTATGCCTTCTTGCATGCAATGCAAACTAAAAAAAATGAGGGCAGCCTTGCTGGCATTGCTTTCTAGGCTAAACATGCTTTCGCCAAAAAATACTTTTCCCAATTGCACGCCATAAAAACCACCAACCAAATTTTCGCCATTCCACACTTCTACAGAATGGGCAATTCCCAATGTAAACAGTTGCGTATAGGCTTCAATAATTTCTGGGCTGATCCAAGTACCACCTTCTTCCAAACGAATTTTTCTGCAAGCTTCAATTACCTCTAAAAAACATTGATCCATGGTATAAGAAAACACTTCCTTCTTCAGGAATTGTTTCATGCTTTTTGAAACATAAATTTCTTTTGGAAACAATACCAAGCGCGGATTGGGACACCACCACATAATAGGTTCATCTTCATTGAACCAAGGAAAGGCGCCTATTTGGTAAGCTTTAATAAGCATCTCTGGCGACAAATCTCCTCCAATGGCCAATAAGCCATCGGCATCGGCTAGGTTTGGATCGGGAAATTCATCATCGAAAATAAAATGCATGCAGGATGAAATTAAGACTAAAGCTGATTCAATATTTCAGCCAGTTCATAATCTTTTTGTGTAATGGCATTTCCGGCATCATGGGTGCACAACTTTACTTCTACCCTATTGTAAATATTTGTCCACTCGGGGTGGTGGTTTATTTTCTCAATGGCATAACCAGCCTTTACCATCCATGCCATAGCGGCTGCAAAATCTTTAAATGTGAAAGTCTTGCACAATTTGTTATCTATGCTTATCCAGTTGCTCATTGGGTGTAAAAATTAATTGCTAAAAAGAAACGAAGAAACGATTTTTTTTAGTAAAAAGAGCCCTTTGTTTCTTAGTTTCTTTGCAGCAAAAAAGCTTATGACAATACATAAAAAAAGCATCCCCCTGACTATTCAGAAGGATGCTTTTTTTTATTAAACTTTTAAAATTATTGAATGGTAAAACGCTTTGTAGCGATTGAGCCATTGCTGGTTTTAACAGTAATAATATACATACCAGAAACAAATGCGCTGGTATTGATATTTTGGTTGTGTGTGTTCATTCCGTTTACTACCAATACTTCACGACCCATGATATCACAGATAGTTAAGCTATTCATTGGCGCTTTGCTATTATCCATATTCACTTGAATATTGTCTTTAGCAGGATTAGGGAATACATTTACAAATGCATTTAAGTTCATGTCTTCAATACCATTTGCCTTAACTTTTTTGGTAAGTGAAATATTGAAAACGCTAGAAGCTTTTGAATAATACTCATTGCTTGCTACTACTCTCCATTTCAAAGGAATTGGCATATTTGCAGGAACATTCAAGGTAGTTAATAAATCAAAAATTGCATTTTGTGGCAATGAGAAAGTATCTACATCTACTGCAGGAATTGAAACAACAGGGTTTTTAAAGTTACCACCCATTGAATCTAATTCAAAAGTATAAATGGTAGAACCAGCAGCAGCACCTGCTACACTGGCTTTTTGCCATTTCAAGTTAACCAAAATAGTACTGTCATAAACATCTAAGCTAGCACTGTTAGCTGGTGTAATAGGCGCAAAATTGTTTAATGCTACAATACCAGTTAAGTCTAATTGCACCGCAATACGTGGAGCCACAAATCTAACAACAGTATCGCAATAAGCTTTACCTTTAACATCAGACATGTTAGGGTTAGTTATTAAAGATAATGAATCTGCTTCACGACCATTAGTTGGCAAGAATCCGTAGAAAGGAGCTGAAGATGGAGAACCTTGGTAAGGAACTGCGGTGGTAGCTCTTAAAATTGCGCTGCTCCACCACTCCCAAGGAGAGTTCTCAAATGGGAAAGAAGATTCGAAACCAAACATGTTGTTTTCTGAGTTTGGAACCATCATGGCACGCTTGCTAATTGCATCTTCGTAACCATAAGCGTTTAATTTATTGTTGATTCCCATTTTGTTTGCTTTAGGAATAACATGTGCTGCACCACTTGCATTAGGAATAACCGTAATACCTGTTGTAGGCACAATAACGTTTCCTGTTCTGTATGGCGCAAAAGGATCTTTTGTACATTGCATACTTACAATAGGTAAGCTGTTTGCTTTCATCCAAGCAGTATCACCCATAGCACCACCCCAGTTAAATACCATGCTTACATTTGAGTTAACAGCAGCATCAGCACCATAGTTCAATGGAGCCCATCCGCCTAAACCTGTCCAATCACCCAAAGTATCCATGCTAACCATTGGCGTAGCATCGCCACGTAAGAATTTTATGTTAGACTCAATATCTGCTCTTGTATTCACAGTAGCCAATGCGTAAGTGATATAACCACCTGTACCTTGTCCACCTGCTACAATTTTAGCAGTATCAATTTTGTAGGTGTTTGCATTTGCACGGAAGAAACGCACTGCGTTACGTACATCTTGCAAACCTCTGTAAGTAGCTTTCAACAATTGCTCTGTTGCTGCACTTTGATTAGTTGTAGTTGGGTTCCAACCAGAACGGTAATCTATAGCTGCTACCACATAACCTCTTAAGGCCAATTGGGTTGCAATTTGTACAATAGAACTATCGTTTTTATTTCCTGTAGTTTGTTTGTTTACCAAAGCAGGCAAGTAACTACCCGTATGCGCCAAGATAATCAAAGGTCTTTTGGTTTGTACGTCACCTGTTGGTTCGTACACATCACATTTCAATTTGTTAGAGAATAATGCCGGAATGCCTGGTACTTGTCCGTACAATACATTAACAGCTGCATTAGAATCGTACATAATGTTACTGGTTTTTGTAACACCTGGGAAAACCTGGTCGATGTACCTGGTTTGGGCAGACGCATTTACAGCAAACAAAGTTGCAATAATTGCGAGGCCTTTTAGTAATTGTTTCTTCATTGTTTTATTGGTTTTGGATTTATTTTTATGATTTGTGTATGCTAATTAAAAACATTTATTTCTAAAAACAAAGGTTTTCAATTTTATGACCTAATTGGCAAAATCAAAAAGCAAAGATAAATAGGCCATACGACCAACCTTAGGGCCGCCATATACCTGAATTACGCTGTTGTTGAGGATATTACTTGCGCCCATTTTTGCCGTAAGTTTTGCCTTTGGAAATTTCTTGTTCAATTGTGCATCCAACATGCCGTATGCTGGCACACTGCCTGTAAATTGAGGTGAGCCTTCGTAAGAAAATCCTTGTTGCCATTTCCAGTTTACACCATAACCCCAAAGAGTAATAAATTTGCCAAAAATTTTGGTGTCAATATCACGCCCGTTGATACCCAAATTGTATTTGTGTTCTGGCGTGTTAAATGCAGGAATCAATGGGTCTAAAGAGCCATGGCGATCCAATTTGTTCCAAGAATAATTGGCCGAAAAACCAAGTGCTTTGCGGTAATAATAATTGGCACCAATAGATAAACCTTGGGTGGTAACCATGTCTTTGGCATTGGTACTTACGCGGTAAACATTGGCGTTACTTGGAAATAATTCGTTCTGCGCCCAGTTTACATTTACCCCAATTTTGTACCCAATAAAATCTTGGTACCAGCTATAATAATAGCTCATGTCTACAAAAATTTTCTCGCTAATATTTCCGCGGTAGCCCACTTCTAATGTTTTTACACGCTCTGGTTTAATGGGCGCTATATTGAAATACGACAATTTATTGCGGCCATTGTTAAAGGCATCTATTAAACTTTCTACGGTAACCAAACTATCAAAACCTTTTAAATTTCCTAACAAGGTAGCACGACCCACATTTAGGTTAATATATTGATCGGTGAGGGTTGGATTGCGAATGGCACTGGAGGCAGAGAGCCTAAATACATGTTGGTTTTGGGTATAAACAAAAGAGGCTGC
>CAIYNF010000032.1 GCA_903927505.1 uncultured Bacteroidota bacterium
CTTTAAAGCTCTGTAGGGCAAACATAATTCTTCATTCTTCACTCTTCATTCATAATTCATCATTCATAATTCATCATTCATAATTCATCATTCATAATTCATCATTCATAATTAATCATTCATAATTCTTCACTCTTCATTCTTCACTCTTCATTCTTCACTCTTCATTCTTCACTCATAATTCACCATTTTTTACAAAAAAATCATCCCCAAAAACAAAAAAATCATCCAAAAAAACGATCAGCAGACAAAGCCATGACAGAAAAAAGTATGGGTTTTTGAAATTTTATCAAATTAAAGTATCATTAAATTGTAAAATTGGCTTTTTTGGGGCTTTGTGAAAATGTTTTTGCGTGATTCTTCTGAGGCCCTTATTTAATGGGTGTTTAAAGGCATTAAAAAGGCATTAATTTTTTTGTTGGCATCCAGTTTACCGGATTAATATTGCCATTTGATGACCCAAAAATTTTTTATTGAAATAAGTTGTTTTTAAAATTGTTCTACGAAACAATAGGATAAATGGAGGTGAAAATTTCGCCTCGATTTATAAATTAATTATATAAAACTTTAAACCTTGTTACTATGAAAAAAATTAAAATTGCCCTGGTTGACGACAGTCCTTTCGATTTACAAATTTTGCGCGATGCTTTTCAGAAAAGCACCCACATTGATTTATGTTACACCTTTATGAATGGTTCCGATTTCTTGCAGTACCTTTCGGAAAACACCCTGGATATTGATGTGGCGGTAATTGATTACAACATGCCCATTCTAAATGGGTTGGAAACTTTTAAAAACCTTAGCATCAACAAGGTGAATTTTAAGTTATTGCTTACCTCACATGCTTACCATCCGCAAGCCATGAAGGAGCTCACTAAAATTGACACCCAAAACTACTGCATGAAAACGCCAGAGACCTTGCAAACTGCTTTGTTACGCATTATGGACAATAAAAATGTGTACGATTCTCCAAGTTCTTTGCATGCTTGGGAAACCTTGAGTAAAACCGACGCATTGGCAGCCAAAGATGAATTTAGTTGGCGTACCTTTCTTTCGCCTTTGGAGAAGAAAATCATTAAACTCATTTCATTGGGTTGGTGTTCGGCCGAAATTGGAAGAATGTTAGGCTACCAGGCATCCTCCATTGAAAAGTACCGTGGTTATATTTTGAAAAACTTGGGCATTAAAAACGCGCAACAGCTTTCCTCTTGGGCTATTACCAGTGGTTTGGTGAGCCTTAGCTTTACAAAAATGGCTCATTTTGATGTGCTTTCCTACCTTTCTGTACCTATGGAAGAATTGAATTTATTGCGCTTGGTCTATAAGTTTCAAAAAGACCCATCGCAATTTCCGCTGAGCAAGAAAAATTACAGCGCTAAGAAAAAATAATTATTTCCTCTGGCATTGCTGCCACAAGATTGATTGCTAAAAGGCAGTTTGGATTCCCAAGCTGCCTTTTTCTTTCCGCCAAATTTCACTAATTTCACCGACCCTATTAGGGACCCTTGAATGATTCCACAAAGTAAAATAGATGAGATTCTAAATGCCGCCAGTATTGAGGAGGTGGTGGGCGATTACGTTCGTTTAAAACGTCGTGGCGCCAACTTAAGTGGATTGTGTCCTTTCCACAGCGAAAAAACGCCTTCCTTTTCTGTATCCCCTGCCAAAGGAATTTTTAAATGTTTTGGTTGCGGCAAAGCAGGTAATGCGGTTAATTTTGTAATGGAGCACGATAGCCTAACCTATATTGAAGCCTTGCGTAACTTGGCCGATAGGTACCGCATTGATTGGCCCCAACAAGAAAATGTCAATATCGATCAAGAGCGTGCTTTGCGTTCGGAAAAAGAAAGCCTACAAATTTTAAACAATTGGACGGCCGACTATTTTGCCAATGAATTATGGGAAAGTGAAGAAGGAAAAAACATTGGTTTATCTTACTTTGAAGAGCGTGGATTCAGAACAGATATTATAAAGAAATTCAATTTAGGTTATAGCCACGATAGCTGGGACCACTTTAGCAACGCGGCCAATAAACAACAGTTTAGTCAGGACGTTTTACTCAAAGGTGGCTTGGTAAAACAAAACGACCAAGGCAAGGTGTATGATGCGTACCGTGGTCGTGTGATGTTTGTTATTCACGGCTCTAGCGGAAAGGTAATAGCCTTTGCGGGCAGGCAGTTAAAGAAGGACGATAAAAGTGCTAAATATGTAAACTCTCCGGAGACTTTGCTATACCACAAAAGCAATGAGTTGTATGGATTGTATTTTGCAAAAAATGCCATACGTGTCAACGATTTTGTATACCTCGTAGAAGGCTATACCGATGTAATTTCAATGCACCAAGCGGGTGTTGAGAATGTGGTGGCTTCGAGTGGTACATCCCTAACAGAAAATCAAATTAGGCTCATCAAACGCCATACCGATAATGTAACGGTTTTGTATGATGGCGATGCTGCCGGTATTAAAGCCAGTTTGCGTGGAATTGATATGTTATTGGAGCAAGGGCTTAATGTAAAAGTTTTGCTGTTTCCGGATGGCGATGATCCAGATAGTTATTCTAAAAAAGTAGGGGCGGAGGCCTTTCAAAATTACCTCCAAAAAGAAGCCCGCGATTTTATTCTATTCAAAGTAAATTTACTCCTAACAGATGCCGCGCACGACCCATTAAAAAAGGCGCAGGTAACCAGAGATATTGTTGAGAGCATTAGTAAAATTCCAGATGGCATTAAGCGCATGGCCTTTATTAGGGAATGTGCCATTTTATTGGAAATGAATGAGCAATTGCTCATTAGCGAACTCAATAAAAGCAGGGCCGGTTTCCTTACCCAAAAAGAAAAGGAATGGATTGCTACCGAACCCAAAGAAATTCCGCATGAAGAAGAGTTGGCGCAACTCATGCAGAATACGCCTACCTACGACCAAGAACATTACATCGTAAAGCTCTTGTTGTTGCATGGCGATAAGCCTGCCGAAGGCTATATAAATGTGGCAGATTTTATCCTCAAAAAAATGGCAGAAGATGAGGTAGAGTTTGAGCATGAAGTAATGCGTTTGTTGTTAAATGAATTTAAAACTTTGTTGTTAAAAGGAGAAACCTTTAGCACGCAAACTTTTACGCAAAACGCCAATACCATTATATCTACAGCCTCTGCCGGCTTATTAGCCGTAATGCATGAAATGAGCGACCGATGGGTAACGAAATATGATATAAATATGGAGCATCCCGATGAGATTTTTATGAAGGATGTAGCGTCGGCATTGTTGTATTTAGAAAAACACCACCTCACCAAATTATTAGACCAGGTGCAGGCCGAACTCAAAACCGCACAGGAAACGCAAAAGGATGCCGACATGAGTTTGAATATGTCGGTTTACAAATTATTGAAAGAAAAACAGCAGGTATTGTCGCATAAAATTGGCGCAGTAATCTTACACTAAATACCATGAGCAAAATTATTGGAGTAATTAGAGAAGGCAAGCAGCCTGCAGATTTGCGCACACCGCTTACGCCGCAGAACTGTGTAGATATCATGAATTTCTTTCCGGGTACCAAAGTCTTGGTTCAGCCCTCACCTTTCCGTTGTTTTAGCGATGCCGAGTATGAGAAAATGGGTATTGAGCTCAAAGAAGATTTGCGCGAATGTGATATTTTACTGGGCGTAAAAGAAGTGCCTATTGCGCAATTAATTCCCAATAAAACCTATTTGTTTTTTTCGCATACCATTAAAAAACAAATGCACAACCGCAATTTATTGCGCAGTATATTGGCCAATAATATTACGCTTATAGATTATGAAACCCTTACTTGGGAAGCAGGAAACAGGATCATAGGTTTTGGCAGGTTTGCCGGAATTGTAGGAACCCATTATGCATTGTTGATGTTGGGTAAGAAATACAATTATTACAATTTGAAACCTGCCCACGAATTGAAAAATTTTGAGGAAATGGTGGCACAATACAAAGACTTGGTAATTCCACCGGTGCGCATCGTACTGTGTGGCGATGGCAGGGTAGCGCATGGTTGCATAGCCTTGCTGCGCATGTTAAAAGTGCACCAGGTGAGTCAGCAAGAATTTTTGGAAGACGATTATAACCGCCCCATTTTTGTGCATTTGCGCAGTGAAGATTATTACGAACGCAAAGATGGCAAGCCTTGGGATAAAGCAGATTTTTACAAGCACCCAGAAGATTACCGCTCTTGTTTTAAACCCTATTACCAACGTGCAGATGTGATGCTCAATGCCGTGTTTTGGAAGCCTGGGATTGAGGCCTTTTTTACGCATGAAGAAATGAAGGACAGTGATTTTAGAATTAAAGTAATTTCTGATATTACTTGTGATATTCCTGGTCCATTACCTAGCACCGCGCGCAGCACCACTATTGACCAGCCTTTTTATGGGTACAATGCCTATTTAGAAAAAGAGGTTCCAGCATTTATGCCCAATGTAATAGACGTGCAGGCTGTAGGAAATTTGCCATGTGAATTGCCCTTTGATGCCAGCTTAGAATTTGGGGAGCAATTGGTACGCCATGTATTGCCGAGCCTATTAGAAAACGACCACGAGCAAATTATTGCCAAAGCTACCATTGCCCAAGGCGGCGCCCTCACCGAGCATTATCAGTATTTAGCAGATTACGTGAGTTAGTAGGAAGCTCTATTTTATTGTTTGATTTACTTCAATATTTATCTCCGTGCGCTTTGTGTTTCAGCAGTAAAAGGCGCTTTGTGCGCTCCGTGTTAAAAGTTTTTAAACACAAAGACCACCAAGTTCCGAGTATAGTTGGTGTTTTTATTCTATGGTCCGTAAGTCATAACATATGGTTTTGTATACCCGCCTTAACTTTAGCGAAGGAGGATGCCTTTGGCATCGGATGAACCAAAATTCTAAGGATTCTGTATGAACGCGACACAAATAATTATATAAAAAATATTTTTGTTTTTTGTATATTTGAGTCATTGACTAGCAATATTTTGAAGCCACTTAATATTTATATTGATAAGCTGACTAATTCTATTGAAAATAGAGCCACTGGTGAGGTTTTTGATACAGCAGTTACGCTCTTGTCTGGCAAAGATTTAAAGTTAGTTAATTTGCAGGATTGGGATTTTGATTGGCAATTTGAATCGAAGGATAAAACCAAAATGATATATAAATTAACTACAGTTAATAATCCTACAATTATTCAAGGACTAGTTAGTATTGAAGACAAACAAGATCATATTTTTATGCACCTCATTGAAAGTTCAAAATTCAATATTGGTAAAGGTAAAATATATCTTGGGGTACCAGGGAATTTAATTGCATTTGCTTGTAAGGTTTCCCTTGAAAAAGGATACCAAGGGTTTTTAGCTTTCGATGCAAAATCGTCTTTAATAAAACATTATCAAGAAACTTTATTTGCAACACATTTTAAAGGTTTAAGGATGTTTATTGACAATAAGGCAGCCAAAATCTTAATTTCAAAATATTTTAAATCATAACATTATGGGATTAATTAGAGAGCCAAAAGAAATAAATTTTAACACGCGTTCAAAGCCTTGGACGGAAATTGAGCTTAAAGATTTCCGTAAAATAATGAATGCCTTAAAAACAAAAGCCAAGAGGAATTATTTAGGTAAAAAAAAGCTTGTAAAGGTATAAAGTTAAAATTTCTCAGGGCGAAAATTACAGCATTTAGTAAAATGACTTTTAATTAGAATAAAACCCTTCAGAAACTTACCATAACAAAAGCAATTTCGCCTAATTCTTCACTCTTCACTCTTAACTCTTCATTCTTCATTCTTAACTCTTAACTCTTCATTCTTCACTCCTCATTCTTCACTCCTCATTCAAGCTAAAAATGAATTCCTATCCTATAAA
>CAIYNF010000033.1 GCA_903927505.1 uncultured Bacteroidota bacterium
AATACACCAATCCTGGCACAGGACTCCAAGAAATTTTTCCAACAATTTGTGGCATTAGGTTTTGGTTCGAACCGAGTATTTCTGCGCTTAAAATTTTATTGTCCAAACCTTTGATATAAATGTTTTGGGCGTTGGTGCCTGCAACAAATAAGTATAAGATGGTGGAGTCTTTAGAAAGGGTGGAAGGCCCATAAAAATGGCCTTGTGGCAAGCCTGCAATGGTTCCAAAAATTGCCTCTTCATTTTGCTTTGTCCATTTACCTAATTCTTTTAAAAGATGAACTTGTTCTTCTGGAATAGTTCCATCGGCTTTAGGGCCAATATCTAACAATAAATTTCCGCCCATGCTAATACAATCTGCAAAGATGCTGATGATTTGATAGGGTGTTTTAAAGTTATGATCGCTTGGGCGGTAGCCCCAATTGTCGTTGCTGGTTAGGCACAATTCCCAATTTCCATTACTCGGTTTGCTTACAGGGAAATTTTGTTCGGGTGTTTCATAATCGCCAAAGCCTTGCAAGCGCCCATTGATAATTGCTTTAGGGTTGGCACTTAGAATTTTTTCTCTCACTAAAGGCGATTGCCATTCAGCCGCACTGTGCTCCCAATCGCCATCAAACCAGTATAAATCTGGGTGATAGTTGATGGTTAATTCGTTTATTTGACCCTGGTAGAATTTTCTAAATTTATTCCAGCGCAAAGTGTCGTCCTTAATTTTATACCTACTAGAATCGCCGCGGAAGCCCGTATAATTTGGGTGCGACCAATCTAAGAGCGAATAATAGAGGCCCACTTTGATGTTGTTTTTTCTAATTTCATTTACAAAAGGCGTTAGCACATCACGTTTTGCAGAAGCCATTTTTGGAATGCTCAAGTCATTCATTTTTGTATTCCAAAGGGCAACACCATCATGGTGTTTTGATGTAATAACGGTGTAACGGGCACCTGATTCTTTGATTAAATCTGCCCATTCCTTTGGATTGTATTTTTCTGCCTTGAACCCTTTTATTTGTTGCATGTATTTTGGGTAGGGCACTTGGTTATTAAAGAAGGCCCAAGATTCGCTGGTGCCATCTACGGCATAAATTCCCCAATGAATAAAAATACCCAATTTTGCATCTGAGAACCATTGCATTTTGGTAGAGTCTGTTTGCGCTTGTAGGTGGGTTGCTGCAAATAGGAGGAAGAATATTTGTAGTTTTCTCATATTGTAAAGATGTTTTTTTGTTTGGAGTTAGTTGCTAGTCCACCTAGGCTGAAGCTTCGGCGGATGAGATTTTCTGTTTGCTAGGTTTCATTTGCCAGATGCGAATTTTCCTATGATAGCAAAGCAACACAAGGGAACAATATAGGCAAATTGAATGGCGCTGTGGTCTGAGATGTAGCCCATTATTAGCGGAAGAAAGGCTCCTCCAACTATTGTCATTACCATTAGTGACGATCCAAAGCGTGCATTGTTGCCTAATGTTTGAATGCCCAAAGAGAATATGCTTGGAAACATAATAGACATAAAAAAGAAGACCAACATATAGGCAATAAGTGAAATGGTTCCTAAGGCGGCTATAACAATTGCCATGAGGAAAATATTTATACAGGCATAAATAAAAAGCAGTTTTTTAGGTTGAATAAAACGCATGAGGTAACTGCCAACAAATCTGCCAAGCATAAATAGAAATAAGGCAGAGGATAAGTAATACGCTGCCTCCTGTTGACTTGCATTTGTTTGGTTGGTGACATACCTAATAAAAAAACTACCAGCACCAACTTGCGCACCCACATAAAAAAATTGCGCAATCAATGCCTTTCGTAAAATCAAATTAGCCCATAAACTTTTGAATGAAAATTTTGCGGATGTTTCATTGTTACGAATATCGGGAAGGGGAATGCGCATGAAAATAAACATCACCAATAATACCAAAAGCGCTATACATACATAGGGCATTTGCACAAAGGAAGCTTCTTCTAAAAGTGTTTCTCTATTTATAATGGAGGTTCTTGTGGCATTTGATAAAATAAATTTACCACCAATCATAGCGGCCAAGGTGCCGCCAAGTCCATTAAATGCCTGTGCAAAATTTAAACGTTGGGTGGCTGTTTCTGGTGGCCCAAGAATTCCCACATAGGGATTGGCTGCAGTTTCTAAAAAGGTTAATCCTGCTGCTACAATGAATAATGCCAATAAAAAAAATGGATAGGAGAGTTGCGCTGCTGCAGGATAAAACAATAAGGCACCCATGGCAAATAAAAACAAGCCACTTACAATGGTTTTTTGATAGCCATAACGCTGGATGACAAAACCTGCAGGCAATGCAAAAAGAAAATAGGCAATATAAAAAGCAGCATCCACCAATGCAGATTGCATGTCGCTAAGTTGGCAGGCTCGCTTTAGGTGAGGTATAAGAATAGGATTTAAATTATGTGCCAATGCCCATAAGAAAAACAAACTTACCACAGCAATAAAAGAATAGTTTGTATTGATTTTTTTCATGCTTTTTTATTTTCTACGGATGGTAATTTGAAGGGCATTTTCTATAGGATTTTCTGCCACTAATATTAAATAGCCACCGCCACCCGCACCGCTTATTTTATAGCCGCTTGCCAGGTGTTTGTAATTGTTAATGGTATCTGTTATTGTTGGGTCAACCATATTTGGAAACATGGCAATTTGCGCTTCAAAAGAGGCCGTTATTGCTTGGCCAAATGCATTAAGATCTTTGAATAAAAGTGCGTTCCAACAATCTTCCGTAGCGGCGGCCAATGCCTGTGCGCCTTTTCTTGTAATGGCTGTATTAGCCAAAACATCATAGCCTTCATTTCTGGGGCCTAGCGGAATTAAGAATAAATGTTTTTCAATAAAAGACAATACACCTTCATCTTGCACACTGTTGATGCTATGCGGCCAATAGGCGCCATGGTAATTACTTTTGTTAAGGCCTGGATATACAATTCCAATAGCATCTTGCGAACCTGCAATTTCTGTTTTGCCTGGTGGATTTTCATAGGCAAATAGTAATTTGGCATTTTGCTCTGTATTGCCAATGGGTAGGTGATTATGCCAAATTTCGCAGGCAAATTTTCTGGTGCTACTGGCCATGCCACTGCGCGTATTAAAATCAATGCTCGGTTCAATACTAATGGTAATTACGGGCCCAGGTGCATGAATTGAAACAAAAGGCTGATCGAGCCAACCGCCGGCTAAATCTATTCGGTAAGGAATCGTATTGATGGAACGTAAATCTGTTGTTGAGCGCGCGGGCAGGCCACTATAGGGTATTCGTGGTAAAACTATCAATTCAATTTTATGGGCTTCACAGAGCGCTTTCTTTTCATCGCTAAAACCATCTTCATTCACCACAAAATAATCTGGTTGTATGCGCAATAATTCTGGTAAGAAATCTAGGTAGCCGCTACCTGTGCTAATGCAAACCTCATGCACCATTTGTAAGGCTTCCAAAATATATTTTCTTTCTTGTTCGGAATTAATGCTTGCTCGTTTTTTTAGTTCAAAAATGGTTTGGTCGGAACCCAAGCAAACGTATACATTACCATAAGCAGCGGCACTTTGAAGAAAGGCAACATGACCGCTGTGCAGTAAATCAAAACACCCACTTACTAGTACTTTTTTATGTAAATCTGTGGCCATATTTATTGGATATTTTCTATTCGTGGTTTCATTTAATTAGAATAGGAACCTAAAACTAAAATTCTTCTAGTCTGAAAATTTCTTTCATCAATTGCCATTTTTCTCCAGGTTTAGTTCCTGGTATTTCCTGTTGGTATTGCCACATGAGCATTTCCCATTTTTCTACTATTGGGTTCAAGGCATCTTTATGCGCTTTTTCTTCAAAACTAAATCCAGCCTTTGTTTCAAGCACCATCACCAGTCGGTTAAATACCCTGTATATTTCACAAGATTCTATTCCTGTTGCTTTTATTTGTGCAATAATTTCTGGCCAAACCGCTTTGTGGTATGCTTCATATGCTGCAATGAGTTCTTCATTGTCTTTTAAATCCAATGCGAGGTAGTATTTCATTTAATCTATTTCCTAATTCATCATTCAATCTTACTCACCTTAATAGTCCAAACATAGCTACACGGCGCATGCTGCATAAGGCTTTCAGGGATATTCACCACCAATCCTTCTGCAGTATTTTGCCAAACTAAATTTTGGTTCGAACCGAGTAAAGATACTTTTGCGCCCTTTGCAGCCTTGTGACATTTAATAATAATCTGTGCAGGCATTTTGTTTTCGTTTTCCTTGCAGAGGTATAAGAAAAAGGTGGTGCCATTGTTTAACTGGGTGAGGCAAATATTGTTTTCTTTATAAGGTGCTATAGGTTTTGTATTATAAATGGCTTCGGAGTTTATCTTCATCCAAGCTTCATATTCTTTCAATAGTTGATAGGCCCCTGGCTGCCATTCTCCTTCTGGTGTTGGGGCAATATTGAGGAGGAGGTTGCCACCTTTGGCTACAATATCAACCAATAGTTGAACGCCTTCTCTTCCGCTCATGTAGCTGGCATTGCGGGTATGCGACCAGCCACCGCCAGAGATGATACAACTTTCCCAAGGGTAGGGTAAAGCCTTTGCTGGCACACGGTTTTCTGGGGTTAAGTAATTTTGATTTTTGCCATAAACGGCTCTATCAACAACAAGCAATCCAGGTTGTTTGGCTCTCACTTTTTCTACCAACTCATCCATGCGTATGTCTTGGTTTACAATTCTATGTTTGAGGTAACCATTGGCATTTTCTTTTAATTGTTCTTGGTACCAATTGTCTATGGTGGCCTTTGGCGTTTTTGCCACCCAACCGCCATCTAACCAGAGGATATCCATTTTGCCATAATCGCTCATTAATTCTAAGATTTGATTATGGGTAAATTGAATATATTTTTCCCATTGTTCTGTATTGGCTTCTGGTTCGTAATTTACATTTCTATCGCGTGGCGGATATTGAGGATCCCAATAATAAGGGGAATGCCAATCTGGTTTTGAGAAATACGCACCTGTCCACATGCCCTCTTTTCTAAAAGCAGTGAATACTTCTTTGGCAATATTGCTTTTGGGATTAGTTGAAAACGCACAGCCCGAATCTGTTACTTTGTAATTGGTGTATTTGGAATCGAACATGCAAAAACCATCGTGGTGTTTGGTGGTAAAAACCACATATTTCATTCCTGCTGCATTGGCTGCTTTGGCCCACATTTGCGGATTAAAAGCTTTTGGGTTAAATGTTTTTTTTAGGTCTTCGTACTCTTTAATATAGGTGTTGTAGTTTTTTGGATTGCTGCCCATTTTGCGTTCGCACCAGCCGTATTCTTCTGGGCAAATAGACCATGATTCAACAATTCCCCATTGGCTATAGGTGCCCCAATGCATTAACAAACCAAATTTTAAATTTTGCCATTCTTTAATTTTTGCCTGAACCAAAACATTGCTGTCTGGCACGTAGCGCTCGTCTTCTTGGGCAAAAATGTTTTCGGTTCGAACCAAACTAAAAAGAAAAAGGATTAGGGTAATTTTTTTTAACATAGGAGCAGAAAATTTATTTATGTACCAAACAAATTGGATTGATGATAACAGGAAAATTGAGCGAATTGGCAATGAAGCAAATTTCATGAGCCTTTAGGTGCAGTTCTATTGCTGAACCAACCATACTGTCTTCCGTTACCACAAAGCGTGGATTAAGGTTAATGTCCAAAAAATGTCCACCACCTTTAGGATCTTCCATCAGGTTTCCAATGGCATTATCTGTGTATTCTGTTACAATAATTCCCTCCAAGGCACATAAATATAGAAAAGACATCATGTGGCAGGAAGATACAGAGGCTGTAAGGAGGTCTTCTGGGTTATGCATGTTTTTATCACCATAAAGCGCGTTGTCGGTGGTTAATTGCAATTCAGGCTTGTTGGCTGAAATTACAATATGTGTGCGTTTATAGGCAGATACATTAGCTGTTCCATGTCCCTTATTGCCTGTCCACTTAGTGGTAATTTTGTATTGGTGTGCTCTCATTGATTATTTGGTTGGGGTAAGAAAGCTGCTTCAAAGGCAATAAAACAATATTTGCTAAAATAAACTTTGTCAATGATTTTACAATCAAACCGGTATGAATGCCCAAATAAATTACCTAATGTGTTGATTTTCTTAATGCTTAATCGGTATTTATTTCGAGCCGAGGGATGTTTCAATTGTAATTTATTGTGGTACATGGAAATGGGTGCTCTCATTTGTATATAATTACTAAATTCGCGGTATGAAGATGATTAAATATGCTGCCATTACCCTTGTTGTGGTATTTGTAATGTTGTTAGTAGCTCCCTTTTTGTTTAAAGGTAAAATTGTTGCTTTGGTAAAAGAACAGGCCAATGGTCAATTAAATGCTAAAATTAATTTCAGTGACGATATTTCCTTGAGCTTAATCAAAAATTTTCCAAATCTAAGTTTAGGTATTAATGATTTATCTGTAGTTGGCATCAACGATTTTGAAAAGGATACTTTGTTTGCGGCAAAAAGCATTTCACTAAGCCTAGATATCATGAGCGTTATAAAGGGAGAGCAAATGGATGTGCGCAAAGTGAGCATGAACCAAGCCCGCATTCACGCCATTGTTTTAAGCGATGGAAAAGCCAATTGGGATATTGCAAAGGCAGATACTTCTAATGAAACATCTGCAGCTACAGCAGCTTCCAAGTTTCATGTCAAGTTGAAAAAGTTTGAAATAACTGATGGCTATTTACAATATAGAGATCAAGAATCAAATATGTACAGTGAAATGGTGGGGGTAGATTATGTGATGGAAGGTGATTTTACGGATGTATTATTTGAGTTGAAAAATAAAATGAGCATTGAATCGCTCACTTTTGGTATGGATGGTATGAATTACTTATACCATGTAAAAGCCAAAGCAGATGCCAATATTGATGCAGATATGAATAATTTCAAATTTGTATTTAAGGACAATGAATTTAGCCTGAACCAATTGGTATTTGGTATGGATGGTAGTTTTGCTATGCCAGGTGATGATATGGTAATGGATATTAAATACAATGCCAAACAAAACGATTTCAAAAACTTCTTATCTCTCATTCCTGCTATTTATGCCAATGATTTTAAAGACCTTGAAACAAAAGGTAAAATGGAGTTTAATGGTTTTGTGAAAGGAACTTATAATAACACACAAATGCCCGCCTTTGCTTTAAATTTAGGGGTTTCGGGAGGTTGGTTCAAATATCCAGCCTTGCCTAGTCCTGTTGAAAATGTTAGTTTAAAATTGGCTGTGCAAAACCCTGATGGTAATTTGGATCATACCGAAATAAATTTAAGTGCTTTGCATTTTGAATTGCAAGGAGATCCATTTGATGCGAAACTATTTGCCAAAAACCCAATGAGCAACCCTTATTTGGATGCTTACGCCAAAGGTGTTTTAAACCTTGATCATATTGTAAAAATAGTGCCAATGCCAGCAGGAACTACCCTTCATGGTATAATTAAAAGTGATTTCAGTGCAAAAGGAAATGTGTCAACCATTGATGCGGGTAATTATGAGGCTTTCAATGCAACTGGAAATATCCTTTGTGAAAATATTTATTATGCTTCGGCAGATCTTCCAAAAGCCTTTGAACTGTCGAAAGCAGAAATGAGTTTTAGTCCAAAATTGGTTCAACTTAAAAGTTTTAATGCCAAAATGGGCAACAGTGATTTTAACCTTTCTGGTGATTTGGCAAATTTCTTCCCTTACTATTTTGGTAAAGGTGCCATCAAAGGAACCCTTAATTTTAGCAGCCAATTAATTGATGCCAATGCCTTTCTTGCGGAGAGCTCAACAACAGCCGCAACAACCTCTGATACCGCTGCTATGAGTGTTTTTGAAGTGCCACAAAACATAGATTTTACCTTAAATAGCAATATTAAAAAAGTACTTTATACCAATATGGAAATTAGCAATTTGGCGGGTACCATTCAGGTATTGAACCAACAATTGGTATTTAAAAATGTGGGCTTGCAAACCCTTGGTTCAAGCATGCAATTAAATGGCTATTACGAAAGTAAAAATCCTAAGAAGCCAAGTATGGATATAGATTTTGGCATCAATAATTTAGATATTCAAAAAGCATTCCTAACTTTTAATACGGTAAAGAAATTAGCGCCTGCTGCAGAACATGTTTTTGGCACTTTTAGTACAAGCCTTAAAATGAAAACCACCTTAGATGAACGCATGCAACCAAACCTTTCAACGCTAACAGCTGAGGGTATTTTAAGCATTCCATCTGCTGAAATAAAAGGCATACAAATGCTCAATAAAATTAGCGATTTAATTAATAAACCTGAATACAAGGTGCTAGGATTTTCAAATGCTAAAATTGCTTTTAAAGTTGATAATGGTCGTGTTTACACCAAAGATTTTGATGTAAAATTTGGGCCACAAATCATGCAAATGAGTGGTTCTACGGGTCTTGATCAAAGTATTGATTATACTGGCAAGTTAAATGTGCCACGCAAAGATTTAGGAGCTGCAGATGCGGCAATTGGCGCTGCATTAGCGCAATTAAACAATGCTGCTGGAACTGCTATTCAAACAAATGAGAATTTACCAATTCAATTAAAAATAGGAGGAACCTTTACCTCTCCTGTTATTACTACTAATCTTGCAGATTTGGCTAAAGGGGAGGCAAATTCAATAAAAGACCAAGCCTTAGAGGCCTTGAGAAAGAAACAACAAGAGCTAACAGATAAAGCCAAAGCAGATTTAGAAAAAGCTAAAAATGAAGCAGTAGCTAAGCTAAGTGCAGAGGCAGATCGACTTAAAAAAGAAGCTGCCGCCAAAGCAAGTGCAGAAGCCGAGAGAATTAAAAAAGAAGCCGAAAGCAAAATTAAAACTGAAGCTGAAAAATTAAAGAAACAAGCAGTAGAAGAAGCCAAGAAAAATTTAAAGCGAATATTTTAATTATCCATTCCATTAAATCCAATAGCCTTACATGCCTATATCATCAAACCCAGAGAACGAAGATTTTTTTAATGATTTACGTTTGCGCGAATTCAATAGATTGGATCGCCAAAAGCAAGTATACCTAGATTATACTGGAGGCAATCTCTACCCAGAATCATTGATAAACCAGCATTTTGAATCATTGCGCGATCATGTTTTTGGTAATCCGCATTCTACCAATCCTTCTTCTTTATTGGCTACCCAATTGGTTGAAAGTGCGCGTAAAAAAGTATTGTCGTATTTTAATGCAGGTGATTATTATTGCATTTTCACTGCCAATGCAAGTGGCGCTTTGCAGATAGTTGGAGAGAACTATCACTTTGATGCGGATAGTTGTTTTGTATTGAGCTCAGACAACCACAACTCCGTTAATGGCATCAGAGAATATTGTAAAAGCAGGGGTGGGCATCATTCCTATGTTACAGTTAACTTTGAAGACCTGCATATCAACCAATCAGATTATCATGAGAAGATAGAAGCCCATCAAAAGTATACCCATAAATTATTTGCCTTTCCAGCGCAGTCTAATGTTTCTGGCGTGAAACACAATTTAGGCATGGTGAAGGAATTGCAAGAAAAAGGTTGGGATGTATTGTTAGATGCAGCAGCTTATGTGCCAAGTTCGCGTTTAAATCTAAGTTTAGTAAAGCCCAATTTTGTTTGTGCTTCTTTCTATAAAATATTTGGTTATCCAACAGGCCTTGGTTGTCTTTTGGTTCGAAAAGATTCCTTTACTAAATTAGAGAAAAAATGGTTTGCGGGTGGAACCGTTAGTTTTGTTTCAGTTAATGTAGATGGTTATTATTTAATTAATAACCACGAGCGTTTTGAAAACGGAACCATCAATTATCTTGAAATACCTGCCATTGAGAATGGTTTAAAGTTTATTGAAAGCATAGGAATTGATCGCATTAACCTGCGTGTGAAAGAGCTTACGCAATACCTCATAGATCAATTAAAAGATTTGAAACACGACAATGGTGTGCACTTATTGAAAATATTTGGACCTTCCACCCTGGAAAATCGTGGAGGTAATATTATCCTAAATTTCTATGATGCTGCAGATAAAACCTATCCATTTGAAATGGTGCAGGAATTATCCAACAAAGAAAATATTTCGGTTCGATCTGGCTGTTTTTGTAACCCGGGTATAGATGAAATAAATAGCTGCGTTACCAATGAAGAATTGCAGAAATTCTATTCTAGCAGAGACAAAACAGATTACCAAGGCATGTTAGAAGTGTTGGGTAAAATGCGCGGAGCCATTCGTGTTTCGGTAGGTTTGGCTACCAATAAAAACGACCTCGATCATTTTATTGCATTTGCAAAAAGTTTAAGAAACAAAGGAATTCCTAGCTAAGCTCGGAATTCCTTTATTTCAAAGTTTCTGCCAACCATTCAAAAAATACCCTTTGCCAAAGGATGCTGTTTTGAGGTTTGGTTACCCAATGGTTTTCATCAGGAAAGTATAAAAATTTACTTGGTATGCCTTGTAATTGTGCCGCTGTAAATGCCTCCATTCCTTGGTTTAATGGAACACGGTAATCTTTTTCATTATGGATAATTAAGATAGGGGTATCCCAGTTTTTTACAAATTTATGCGGACTGGCATCAAAGTTATTTGGACTCTTTTTCTGATCCCAATAAGGTCCACCGTTATCGTGGTTGGCAAAAAACATTTCTTCGGTGGTGCCATACCAACTTTCCATATTAAACATGCCACAATGCGCTATAAATGTTTTAAAACGTTTGTTGTGGTTACCTGCTAACCAATACACACTATAACCACCAAAGCTAGCTCCTACAGCACCTAATTTGTCTTTGTTTACATATGGTTCTTTTGCAACATCATCAATAGCACTTAAATAATCTTTCATGCATTGTCCGCCGTAATCATTGGTAATGGCATCGTTCCATTCACTGCCAAAACCAGGCAAGCCTCTGCGGTTTGGAGCCACCACTATATAACCATTGGCTGCCATTAATTGAAAGTTCCAGCGGTAACTAAAAAATTGTGAAACCGGACTTTGTGGTCCACCTTGGCAATACAATAGTGTTGGGTATTTTTTAGAAGCATCAAAATTTGGTGGGTAAATTACCCAAACCAACATGTCTTTGTTATCGGTGGTTTTAACCATACGCTTTTCTACTTTACCCATTTTGGTTTGATCCAAAATTTCTTTGTTAACATGAGAAAAGGCCGTTTCTGTTTTACTCGACCAATCAATTAAAAACAATTCTGTTGGAAGGCTAATGCTCATTTTTGCCGCTAATAGAGTTGGCTTGGCTGCGTTAGGCACATTGCAAATACTTACATAGTCATGGTCGCCCTGTGTTAAGGCCACAACCTGACTCATACTTTTTAATCTAGGGTCGAACAAAAATATTTGCTTGGTGGCTTGGTATACTGCCGTGAAAATTATGCGTGCATTGTCGAGCCAAATAAAATTCTCAACGGTATAATCAAAGTGATGGGTGAGGGGTGTAATTTTAGGCAATACCATTACGGTAGCAATTTTTCCATCTTTACTTGGCGGATTGCTCCCTTTGGGTTTGTTAAAATCATACATTACTACTGTATTTCTATCGCTTTCGTTTCCCGGTTCTTCCATGCTCAACCAGGCTATTTTAGTGCCGTCTGGAGAGAATTGAGGGTTCTTATCATAACCCTGATTTGCCTCCGAAATATTTCTGGTAACATTTGTATTTAGGTCGTATACATAAATATCACTATTGGTTGAAATGGCGTCTTCGGTTCCGTGTAGTTTTTTGCAATCGTATGCCAATTTTGTACCATCCGGACTCCAGTTAAATTCATCATCGTCGCCTTGAGGAGGCACCGGGCAATCAAACTTTTCATTGAGCATGATATCTGTTGCAACCCCAGTTAATTTGCCATTCTCATAGGATTGAATAAACAAATGACTATAGGCGTAATCATGCCATGCATCCCAATGACGGTAATAAAGGCCATCAATAATACGTGCATTTGTTTTGTCTAAATCTGGGTAAATTTCTTTTACTTCTTGGTCGAGTTTTACATCCATTACCAAAGCAATATGTTTCATGCTTGGTGAATATTTGTATCCGTTTATGCCACCTTTAACTTGTGTTATTTGTTTAATATTCTTTCCATTTATATCACATTCATACAATTGAACATCGCCTGTTTTTGCCGTTAGGTATGAAATCTTTTTACCATCTGGGGTAAACCTTGCGCCAAAGGCGTTGATGGTTTCATCCAAAATCGCCATCGGCGATTTTGGTAAGGACAGGTCGCGACCTGTCCCCCCGTCGCGATGCAAGGACAGGTCGCGACCTGTCCCTACATCGTCGCGACCCACGGTGACGGCGATCGGTTGGGTAAATATTTTATTGGCACCTTTATTGGCCTTTACATCATATTGTTTTACCGCATACAATGCTGTTTTCCCATCAGGCGAAACCATGTGTTCGCTCAGCCTACCAAATTTCCAAAGGGTGGCAATGTCTAAATTATTTTGGGCCATGGTAAAAAGTGGTAAAAATGTAAATAGAAGTAATTTTTTCATGCTGTTATTTTTTTAGTTTCAAACGGTCTTCACCAAAACTCAAAATTTTATCAATAAATTCATAAGGTTTGTAATTGTTTAATGCACATTGATGGAATATGGCCGTAGCAGGCGTCATTCCTGGCAATGAGTTCACTTCAATAAAAACAACATCAACCTTATTTCCAGCAAATACTCTTACAAAAGCATCTATTCGGCA
>CAIYNF010000034.1 GCA_903927505.1 uncultured Bacteroidota bacterium
GAAGCAGAAATTTTACCCAATACAGATAAGGTAAAAGCCAAGTTGGTGGAGTTGTTGAATGGGTAAAAGAAAAACAAACTTGAAATAAAGATGTTATTAGTGCATTAGTTCTGTAGTATGCTTGATCAAGTAGAAAAAATTAAAAATGCAATTGCGCCGTTAAGGCAAGAAATTGTGAATCACAAGGTATATGGTGTAATAAAAGATCTTGATGATTTAAAAATATTCATGGAGTACCATATTTATGCCGTATGGGATTTTATGTCTTTACTAAAAACCCTGCAAAACAATTTAACCTGTACCCAAGTTCCTTGGTTTCCCGTAGGATCAGCCGATACAAGGCATTTGATCAACGAAATTGTTGTTGGTGAAGAATCGGACGTCGATTTAAATGGCAACAGAACCAGCCATTTTGAATTATACCTCGATGGTATGAAACAATGCGGAGCCGACATCACTCAAATAGATCGATTTCTAACACAATTAAAAAATACTGGCAATAGGGAATTGGCATTTAATTTTGCAGGTACACCAATTGAAGCAAGAAATTTTGTTGATTTTACATTTGAAATCATTGAAAGTAAAAAGGCGTATTTACAAGCTGCAATTTTCACCTTTGGTAGGGAAGATTTAATCCCAGGCATGTTTGTTTCTTTAGTGAATGATATCTACAAAAATTTTCCAGAGAATATTTCCATTTTCAAATATTATTTGGAACGTCATATTGAAGTAGATGGCGACCACCACAGTCATTTGGCCTTGCAAATGACATCCATGCTTTGTGGCGCCGATACGCAATTTTGGGAAGAGGCAGAAAAGGCAAGTTTATTGTCCTTGAAAAAACGAATTGAGCTTTGGGATGGCGCCTACAGACAAATTACTTCTCGTAACACAATTTAGCAGTACACAGGTAATTTGTTAAATTTGGATAGCAGACAATTGCATGCGTAATGCGTTTAAGGGCTTATTTCAGACTTTTAAATACCAAGTCGTTTAAAAAAGCAATGATTTCATCTTCCTCTTTGGTTTTCCCAAAATCTGTGAGAGCCGGTAAATTAATCATAAAGAAATTTTGAAAATGAGCCATTTCAACAATGGTTGATGCCAATGATTTTGGGTATTTATACTTGGGATTGCATGCTGTGATAATCTCTCCAATAACTGCACATAAGTCTTTATAAGGCTTAAAAAAATGCTGCTTGTTGTCTTCTCCAACTTGCTTTGTTAAATAGGCTTTTGAACCCTCTGAAATAATTATTTGATGAAGCAAAGCTTCATTGATATAACTGGTTTTTTCATCGTCCTCCACAGTAGTTGCTAATAATTTAATAATTCTTTTGAGCTTTGTTTTTGGGTCTTTGATATTGTTGGTTTGAAAACTTATTTGAAATTCAAGCCATGCCCAATACCAAGCCGAGAGATAAACCAAAAGTTTGTGTTTGTTTTCAAAATACCGGTAGATTCCAGCTTCTGTGGTGCCAATATTTTCTGCAAGTTTCTTAAAAGTGAAAGCCTCAAACCCATATTTGTGAATAATTTGAACACTGTGCGCTAGTATTTTCTTGCCCAAATCAGACGCCTCAGGATTGCGCACATACAAGGCCTCGTTCATTTTTATTTGTAATTGCAACTTCATGTTAAATACTGTTTTTTATGAATACAGCACAAATGTAATAATAATTTTACAATCATTTGCGATAGTAATACTATCTTTTTAAAAAATAATACTATCTTTGTGCGAGCAATACCAATTACTATGTTACTAAAGAAAAAAATACCCCTAGCTTATATTTTTAATAAGGTAAAGTACGACTTATTAAATGTACTCATTTTATCCTTATTGGTTATTGTAATTACCGAGCATTACAAAGATTTGTTCCCAATAATGCCCTTAACCATTCCTGCTTTTATTGGTACAGCCATTTCCATTTTGCTTTCCTTTAAATTAAACCAATCTTACGACAGGTGGTGGGAGGCAAGAAAAATTTGGGGGGCAATTGTAAACGACTCGCGCAGTTTGTTTATTCAAATTAAAAATTTGTTGCCAGCAGGAAATGATGCTGCCATAAAAAAAATAGCCTATAGGCAAATTGCATGGTGTTATTCTTTGGGCCAGTCGTTGCGGGGATTAAATGCCCTCGATAATTTGAAAGCTTATATTTCTGCAGAGGAGATGGAAGCATTAAAAAACCACCAAAACAAACCATTGGCCCTGTTATCCTTTCATGCAAGGGATATCAAATTTTTAAAGGAGATTGGGCAATTGGAAAGTTTTTCTCAATTGCATATCGACAATACCCTAACGCGTTTGTGTGATGCACAGGGAAAAGCTGAACGTATTAAATCAACCGTTTTTCCGGTAACCTATAGGCTATTCCTGCATGGCATCATCTACCTGTTTGTAGTAACGCTTTCCATTTCATTAGAAGATGTGGCAGGTTATTTTGAGCTTCCATTATTGCTGGTAATTTCTGCAGCCTTCTTTCTATTGGAGAAGTCGGCAAGCTATTTACAAGATCCTTTTGAAAACAGGCCTTCTGATACTGCTATGACAGCAATTGCAAGAACCATAGAAACCAATATCAAACAATTATTGGGAGAAACTGACGTGCCAGCAGCACCAAGCAACAACAGCTTTTATTTATTATAATCCCTAAAAAACAAAAACTATGAAAACACTCACAAAAGAAATGCAAGCTGCCATTAACCCGTCTATGGCATTGGAATTATTAAAAGAGGGCAACAGCAGGTTTGTAAGCAACTTAAAGGTAAACAGAAACCTTTTGCAACAAGCCAATGAAACCTCCGATGGGCAGCACCCCTTTGCTGTAATTTTAAGTTGCATTGATAGCAGAACTTCGGCAGAATTAATTTTCGACCAAGGACTTGGTGATGTTTTTAGTGTAAGAATTGCCGGCAATATCTTAAATGAAGATATCCTAGGAAGCATGGAATTTGGTTGCAAAGTGGCAGGTGCCAAAATTATTGTGGTCCTCGGTCATACCAAATGTGGTGCCATCAAAGGTGCTTGCGACCATGTGGAAATGGGAAATTTAACGGCCTTGTTAACTAAAATTCGTCCTGCCGTGGATGATGAAACCACTACCAAAGAAAACAGGAATTCTAGCAATGCAGATTTTGTTGAAAATGTGGCAAAAATAAATGTTCAACGCACCGTAAAGGCTATTCAGGAGCGAAGCCCTATTTTAAAAGAAATGATTGCAAAAGGTGAAATTGGAATCATTGGTGGAACCCATGATATTAGTAATGGGGAGGTGACGTTTTATTCTGAAACATTGCAATAGTAAAAATTGGTTTTGCATTAGAGAGGGATTCATTTGTCAATAGAAATTTATAATAGTAATTCAAAATTTGGCAGATGAATTCTTCTCAAGTATACTTGTAAATATGAATCCAAAAGTTGATGCGTATTTAACAAGAGCCACCAATTGGCACGATGAATTGCGCCACCTGCGCGCATTGCTCTTAGATTGTGGTTTGCTAGAAGACTTAAAATGGGGTGCCCCCTGCTATATGTTTCAAGGCAGTAACCTTATTTTGTTTCATGGCTTTAAATCGTATTGCGCGCTTTCTTTTTTTAATGGAGCGCTCTTGCACGATCCCAATAAAATTTTAATTAGACCAGGCGAAAATACCCAAGCGGGCAGGCAAATGAGGTTCAAAAGTTTAAAGGAAATTCTTGACCTTGAACCTGTAATTAAGGCCTATATTTTTGAATCCATGGAAGTGGAAAAAGCAGGATTAAAAGTGGCGCCCATTAAGTACGAAGAAATTGTAATTTGTGAGGAGCTGAAAAACACCTTGGCAAATCTTCCTGCATTTAAAACAGCCTTTGAAGCATTAACCCCCGGCAGGCAAAGGGCGTATAACATGTTTTTTTCCGATCCAAAACAAGGCAAAACCAGGGAGGCACGTATTGAAAAATTTACACCGCGTATCCTCAAGGGAAAAGGTATGAATGATTGCGTTTGCGGCCTCTCTAAGAAAATGCCCGGCTGCGATGGTTCTCACAAGTTTGCCAAGTAATATAGAAGAATAAAATTTTGCCTCCTTTAGCCCATATTTTTATTTTCATTTTGCCTATATTTGCCTATCATGACTTTTCAAGTTGACATATTAAACCCCAAAGCTACCCAACTGCTAAGAGATTTGGCTGATTTAAATTTAATTTCAATTACCGAACAAGCAGACGATAATTTTTTGAAAACTGTAAAAAAGTTGAGAAAAAAAGCAACTTTAACACCACCCAGCTATGAGGAAATAACTCAAGAAATGGAAATTGTTAGAGCCAAAAGGTATGCCTCGAAGAAAAATTAGAGTCATTATTGATACCAATCTTTGGATAAGTTTTTTATTGACCAAAGACTTTAGCCGTTTGGATAGGTTGTTTTCTGATGGATCAATTTTGTTGCTCTTTAGCCAAGAATTATTAGATGAGTTTATTGAGGTTGCACAAAGGCCTAAATTGAAAAAGTATTTTTCAAATGAAGAGTTAGATTTTTTAATCCTACAAATTCGTTTGAGGGCCGAATTTGTTGCCGTTGTTTCCAAAATTGAAGCATCTCGTGATAAAAAGGATAATTTTCTTTTATCGCTAGCAATAGATGGGAAAGCCCATTATTTGCTGACTGGCGACAAGGATCTTTTGGTTTTAAACAAATTAAATAAAACTAAAATCATGAGCATCGCCCATTTCATTGGGCTCTACCCCAAAAAATAAGATTCCATTTATTTCTCCCCATTTTTTGGCTTTCCCCTCACAAATGCGCAAATTTGCGCTTTCGAAAATCAACCATGAGCGAGACACAACCAATAGGCACCTTAGCCGCTGTAGAACAAGCAAAGCAATTAGGATTGCGTGAAGAAGAATTTGAAAAAATCATAGAAATCCTTGGTCGTATACCCAATTTTACTGAACTGAGTATTTACAGTGTAATGTGGAGCGAACATTGTTCTTATAAAAACTCCATCGTTTGGCTTAAAACCCTTCCAAAAGAAGGCGAAAAAATGTTGGCCAAAGCAGGGGAAGAAAATGCCGGTTTAATAGACATTGGCGATGGTTTAGCTTGTTGCTTTAAAATAGAAAGTCATAACCACCCAAGTGCCATTGAGCCCTACCAAGGTGCTGCTACAGGTGTGGGCGGAATTAACCGCGATATTTTCTCTATGGGCGCACGCCCTATTGCGCAGTTAAACTCTTTGCGTTTTGGTAACATTGAAAACGAACGTACCAAATGGTTGGTGCGCGGCGTAGTAAAAGGAATTGGAAATTACGGTAACGCCTTCGGTATCCCTACTGTGGGTGGTGAAGTATACTTTGATGATTGCTATCAAATAAACCCATTGGTAAACGCCATGAGTGTGGGTATTGCCAAGGTGGGAAAAACAGTTTCTGCCATCTCTGAAGGTTTGGGAAATCCAGTCTATATTTTTGGTTCGGCCACAGGTAAAGATGGTATCCATGGTGCTGCTTTTGCCTCTAAAGATATTACCGAAGATTCTGCCAAAGATTTGCCATCTGTGCAAGTAGGCGACCCCTTCTGGGAAAAATTAATCTTGGAAGCAAGTCTTGAATTATTAGAAGAAACCGATGCAGTGGTGGGCATGCAAGACATGGGTGCAGCAGGAATTACCTGCTCTACCAGTGAAATGAGTGCCAAGAGCGGAACAGGGATGAAAGTTTGGCTCGATAAAGTTCCAATGCGTCAAGCAGGTATGAAAGATTGGGAAATTCTGCTTTCAGAATCTCAAGAACGCATGCTTGTAATTGTGAAAAAAGGACATGAAGCAGAAGTTGAAAAAATCTTTGCCAAATGGGATTTAACCTATGCCATTATTGGCGAAGTTACAGATACTGCCCGTGTGCAATATTATATGAATGGTGAGCTTAGAGCCGATATCCCTGGCGAGAGCTTGGTATTGGGTGGTGGTGCGCCAGTTTACCACCGCGAATACACCGAGCCTAAATATTTTAAAGAAATTGAAAAGTTTGACATGAACCAAGTGGCAGATATCAGCGTTGAAGAAGCACCTGCTATTGCCAAATATTTAATTGGTCATCCAAACATTGCCAGCAAACGTTGGGTGTATAACCAATATGATAGCATGGTAGGAACCATTAACCAAACCACCAATGCCCCAAGTGATGCGGCGGTGGTAAAAGTTAAAGGCACCGATAAATCGATTGCCATGACGGTTGATTGCAACAGTCGTTTTGTTTATGCCAACCCATTTGTGGGTGGTATGATTGCTGTTTCTGAAGCTGCTAGAAACTTGGTATGTTCTGGTGCAGAACCTGCTGCCATTACCAATTGCTTAAACTTTGGAAACCCATACAATCCTGAAGTGTATTACCAATTTGTATATGCCATTAAAGGTTTGGGTGAAGCTTGTATAAAATTTGATACCCCCGTAACTGGTGGTAACGTTAGTTTTTATAACCAAAGCAGTGATGAAAATGCCGTGTTCCCAACGCCAACTATTGGGATGGTAGGTTTATTGGGTTCGGGCAAAAAACACATGACCCTCAATTTTAAAAATGAAGGTGACAGCATCTATTTGTTAGGTGAAAATAAAAATGATATTGCCTGTTCGCATTATTTGGCCCATTACAAAAAGGTAAACCTATCTCCTGCACCCTATTTTAATTTGGATGAAGAACACAACTTGCACAAAGCCGTTTTAGCTTCAATTAATAGCGGTTTGATCCAAAGCGCACATGATATTAGTGAAGGTGGCTTGCTAACTTGTTTATTAGAAAGTGCCTTCCCGAACCAATTAGGTTTTAGCATTGATTCTGAAAAAGGAAAAGCGATGAGAAGAGATGCTTTCTTATTTGGAGAAGCGCAAGGAAGGGTAGTAGTAAGCGTTGCCAAAGGTGCCGAAGCCGCGTTTGAAGAAGCGATGCAATCACTTGCTCCTTTTGAAAAAATTGGAACCGTAGAAAAAAACAATGTTACTGTAAACGGAATAGCTTTTGGTGCAATTAATTCTTACTTGCACACATTCGAAAATTCGTTGGAAGAACAATTAAGTTAATACAACAAAATTATGGCTTTAGACCAGCTAGATAATGAGGCACCCAAATTAGAAAAAGAAATGGGCTTTTTCGATCATATTGATGAGTTGAGAAAGCATATCATTCGTTCTGCGGTGGCTATTTTGGGTATGGCTGTAGTGGTGTTTTTTAACAAGAGTTTGTTATTTGATACCATCTTGTTTGGCCCAGTTCATTTAGATTTTTGGACTTATCGCCAAATGTGCGATTTCTCTTATTGGCTTACCGGAACAGATGAATATTGTGTAAAGGAAATGGGTTTTGTGCTCTCTAATATTGATATCACAGGACAGTTTACACAGCATTTATTTATCTCTTTTATGGCGGGATTTATATTGGCATTTCCTTATGTACTTTGGCAGTTTTGGGCTTTTATTAAACCTGCTTTGAGCAAAAAAGAAATTACCTATGCGCGTGGTTTTGTATTTTTTAGTTCCATGTTGTTTTTCATGGGTATCTTATTTGGCTATTTCTTGCTATCCCCTTTATCCATCAACTTCTTGGGTTCGTACAAAGTGAGCGAATTGGTAAGCAATGAAATTAATTTAGAGTCTTATATCTCCTTTTTAACTACCCTAACTTTTGCCTGTGGTTTAATTTTTGAAATGCCCATGTTGGTGTATTTCTTGGCCAAACTTGGAATATTAGGTAGCACCTTAATGGCCAAATACCGCCGTTATGCTTTGGTAGTTATTTTAATTGTGGCCGGTATCCTTACGCCTTCGCCAGATATGGCCAGTCAGATTATGATGGCACTGCCATTATATGGGCTTTATGAAATAAGTATTTTGGTAGCCAGAGGCGTAGAAAAAAATAAAAAGAAAGCAAATTCATAATAGGAAGTGTGTTTGCTTTTTATATAATTTTTTATACATTCGTTAAACTAATTTTAATACAATTATGAAAGCAATAAAATATCTAGCAATGGGCTTAGCCCTTTCAACTATCCTTTTTGTAGGATGCAAAAAAACTGAAACAACCGCCACCAAAGTAAGTGGTAGTTCTTTGTTAACTGGAAAAGATTGGAGAGTTATAGGTATTGTTCAAACTATTCCGGGTACACCAGCTTTAGATATTTTTGCCGCAATGCCTGCATGCGAAAAAGACGATTTGGAAGAATTTATGGCCAATGGCGTTGTTACAGATAAAGCAGGTGCCAGCAAATGTGACCCTGCTGATCCAGATACTGCGCCAGGTGGTTTTTGGGCTTTGTTAAACAATGATTCGCAATTGCGCATTATCAATGGTGATACCACTATTGCCAATGTAAAAGAACTTACCGCTACTTCTCTAAGATTAGAAATGATTATTGAAGATCAAGGTATTGTTTATACTACCAATATTACCATGGTTAAAAACTAGTTTTTAATCCAATTATTTTTAAAAGCCTCATCCATCTCGGTTGAGGCTTTTTTTATTAGCTCCTAGCACTTAATTTTGACAAATGAAAATAGCAATAGCTTGCGATCACGCAGGATTTGAATACAAAGAAGCCATTAAGGCTAAATTGACCCAAGAGGGTTATACCCTTGAAGATTTTGGTACACACAGCACCGCATCTATGGATTACCCGGATACCTCACATCCATTGGCCACTTCAGTTGAAAACAAAAGCAATGAATTGGGTATTTTAATTTGTGGCAGCGCAAATGGTGTGGCCATGACAGCCAATAAGCACCAAGGGGTAAGAGCTGCTATCTGCTGGGAAAATGAAATCAGTGCTTTGGCCCGAACCCACAACGATGCCAATGTAGTTTGTTTGCCTGCAAGATTTATTTCACTAGAATTGGCACAAGAAATTGTACATACATTTTTAAATACTCCCTTCGAAGGTGGCAGACATGCCAATAGGGTGAATAAGATTTCTTGTTAATTTTTTTATGCAAGAAATTACTTCCTTGGTTCAAACCGGAAACCGCAAAGCCCTTGCCCGATTTATTTCTTGGGTAGAGAACGATGTGCCCGGTTACGAAAACCAATTGGAAGAATTGCATATTATTCCTACGCCAATAATTGGTGTTACAGGTCCTCCCGGTGCTGGAAAAAGCACCCTCATTAACGCACTTGCCGGACATTGGTTGGAGCAAGGGAAAAAGGTGGCCATTTTGGCCATTGATCCAAGCTCTCCTTTTAACCAAGGCTCTTTAATGGGCGATCGCTTGCGCATGAGCGAACATTTTTTAAACGCCAATTTGTTTATCAGAAGCATGGCAAGCCGCGGTAGTCTTGGTGGTTTGGCGCCTAAGGTTTTTGAAGTTTGTGATGTATTGCGTGCGGCACAATTTGATATTGTAATTATTGAAACAGTGGGAGTAGGGCAAAGTGAAGTTGAAATTGCGGCCTTGGCAGACACCACCGTTTTGGTTTTAGTGCCAGAGGCTGGCGACGAAATTCAAACCATCAAAAGTGGCGTAATGGAAATTGCAGATGTGTTTGTATTAAACAAATCTGATAGGGCAGGTGCCGATATTTTTCAAAAAAACTTGGTGCAATTGTCGCATGAAAATGCACAAGGAAATTGGGAAGTACCCGTTTATAAAACAGTGGCCTCCCAAAAGGAAGGCATAGTGGCTTTGGCAGATGGAATCTTACAACATGCTGCCTTGCCTGTTAAAGGCGCAAAGAAGATTCATTTACTTGCACAAAAAGCATTGCTGTTAATCAAGGCTATGCGAACCCGCGATATTAAATTGCCACAATTAGAAAGCGAATTGGAAACATTATCGCAAGAAGCGGGTTTTAACCTGTACCGTTATATCAAAAAATACAATCCATAATAGAATTTATCCTTCATGAATATTTGCATTTTATCAGGTTCGGCTCGTCCAAATAACAATACTGTACGCGCAGGAAAAGCACTTAAGAAATTAATAGAACCGAGCCACCAAGTGAAGCTCATAGATTTTGTTACGTATGATTTACCTATGCTTGGTCAGGCCGGCATGAACCCAAATGATTTGAGCATTTTTCAAAAAGAATTGTTCCAATCCATGGAGGAGGCACATATTGTTTTTATACTTTCGCCTGAGTACAATTGGAGTACCACACCAGAATTGTTGAACTTGCTCAATTACTTGCCCAATAAGCCTTTTCAGCATTTGTTAAACAATAAAGTTTTTGCATTTGTAGGTGTTTCAAGTGGCAAAGGAGGTAAAGCACCTGCCTTGCATTTGATGCAAATTGTCAATAAAATTATTAGTTTTAGCAATTCAGAATCTATGGTTTCACCTAAAATATTTGAAACACATTTTATCAAAGAAGTGATAGATGAAGAAGGCAACTTATTGCAAAACGAAATGTTTAATGCAGGCATGACAGATTTCTGTAACTATACCCTCCGTATTGCAGACCGTTGGTTTAAATAAGCTAAAATTACTTTCCTGCTATAGCAAAATCTTCAATGCGCATACCTGCCGCATATACATAAGGCAAAGTATCTACGCGCATGTTTTGCTCCAATTCAAAATGATAAATCCCTTTTTCTTTAAAGCGCATTTGCGGATAAACAGGTACTTGGTAGTCAAATAAATCGCCTAAACCATTGCCAAGCCAATTGCCTCTATCATCTATCAGCGTAAGCTCTTTGCGTTCTTTGCTGATGATTTTAGAAGGCGACAATTGATGAACCATTACAAAGAAATTGCAAAAGGGATAATCTTTGGCAACCCTTAAATTCACAAAAACATTATAGGTTTTATTGGTATCATCAATGTTTACATCAAAGGCCAATTTGTTTTTATAATACCATGCTTGCCCTGGAATATCTTTATTCTCATCCAGGAGCTTTGCTTTGTCACAAGAAACTAATAAAAATAGCAGACTTGTTAAAGCTAATAAATGGGTATTTAAACGCCTTAATTTCATGAAGGATTTTGATTTCTATTTGGGTTATTTCTGTTGTTGTTAAAGTTAGGCCTACGTTTTTGGTTATTGCCATTTCCTTCTGGCCTTGGTCCGCTTTGTGGTGGACGCGCCTCTTGTGTTCCCTGTGGATTTGGATTGCTTGGGTTATTACGTGGGGCATTGTTTCCTGCTCCTTGGTTCGGATTCGTATTAGGCCTTGGTCCTTGTCTTTGTTGGTTCGAACCAAAATTTGCATTGCTTTTGCTGCGGTTTTTATTGTTTCTATTGCCGCCTCTGTTACCTCTATCGCGTTCGTCTAAACGGGTAAGGCTACCAATGCCCATATCGTTTTTAAATTCTAATTCTGCAGTTTCTGTTTTGGTTTGTTTTTTCTCTTGAATAACCATGGCAGGTTTTTCGCCACGCTTGTTCATTTCTAAATATTCGCCTACTTTTTTAACAGGTAAACTTAACCATTCGCCACCCATCTCTGTTTGTGGGGCAAACCACATTAAACGTTTTAAAATATCTGTTTTAACAGAACGGAAACTTACGTTTTCAAAATGAATGGTTACTGTGTTTTCAGAAGGGAACTCTTTCAAGGCCTCCATGTATGAATCCAATTCAAAGTTCAAGCAGCATTTTAATTTACCACATTGGCCACTTAATTTAAGTGGGTTCAAAGATAAATTTTGGTAGCGTGCAGCCTGTGTATTCACCAATTTAAAATCGGTAAGCCAGGTGCTGCAACACAATTCTCTACCACAAGAGCCAATGGCACCTAAGCGCGCAGCTTCTTGGCGGTAGCCTATTTGGCGCATTTCAATTCTCACCTTAAAACTTTCGGCCAAGCGCTTAATGAGTTCACGAAAATCTACACGTTCTTCTGCCGTATAAAAGAAAGTTGCCTTGCGTCTATCGCCTTGGTATTCTACATCACTCAATTTCATGCTCAGGCCCAATTCCATGGCAATGCTTCTTGCCTTGTACATGGTTGGTACTTCTAACTCTTGGTTTTCTTTGTATTTGGCAATATCTGCCTCTGTAGCTTTCCTGGTAACTTTTCTGTAATCGGTATCGTGTTCGCTGCGGTTGTATTTTTTTAATTGCAGTTTTACGAGCTCACCTTTGAGGCTCACTTTGCCAATATCATAGCCGTTTTCGGCTTCTACAACCACATATTCGTTTAAGTAAAAATCAACTTGAGCGCTCTTATAAAATTCTTTGCGCGTACCTTTAAAACGTACTTCTACAATGTCAAAAGGCTTCATATGCGGCGGCAAATCCATTTCTGCCAACCAATCAAATGCATTTAATTTGTTGCATCCACCCGAACTACATCCACCCGAACTGCAGCCACCGCTGCTACATCCACCTGATCCACAACCCATATATATTATTTATAATAATAGTTAAACCAAAATATCAACTTAAAAATTAAGTCAATTATCTACTTAAGCGGCCTTCTGACCGCCTTTCAATTGTCTGCCAATATACAAAGAAAGATTTAAAAACAGGATTTTCAGATTGGCATTCCGTTCTGTTGCCACCACTGCTTCATCCAAACTTTCTACAATGGCACTTAAATTGTGTTCAAACAAAAAGCTCGAAAACTTCACTAGAAACTGGCGTTCCTGCTCATTTACACGCAATAATTTTGGATCGCCATATTTGTAAATAAAGGCAGCCCGCATCATTTGAGAAGTATAACCCAAGAAATTTTTTACATACTCTCTGCCAGAACCACTGATATTTTCTACCCATTTTTGCAATTCATCTACTTTACCACCAAAGCAAAAACGCATCCATTGGCTATAAGTCTCAAAATAGCCATCGTGTTCAACGGCTAAAAGGGATAAGGCTAAGTTGTAATCGCCATCTGCCAATCGGGCAATATCACTCGCCTTTTGCGGCATACAAGCATGGTGGGCAAGCAAAGCATCTTCAATTTCTTGGTCCTGAAGTTTTGGAATTTTTACCGTTTGTGCCCGAGATAAAATAGTAGGCAAAACTTTTTCAGTATTGTTGGCCACTAATATAATAAGGGTACCTTGGGGTGGTTCTTCCAATAATTTTAATAGAATATTTCCTTCTGTTTTTAAGTATTCTGCCTGCCAAATAATTTGTACTTTGTATTTGGCCTCGTAGCTGGTTAAGCCCAATCGGCCAACAATATCTCGGCACTCATCTGAGGTAATATTGCCTTGTTTATTGGCATTGGTATCTATGGTTTGCAACCAATCAAAATCGTTGATATACGGATTTTTTTGAAAGGCTTCGCGCCAATCTTCTGCCAATTCTTTGCTTTGTTTGTAGGGTGAAATGGTGGGCACGGTAAAATGTAAATCGGGGTGAACCAATTTTTCAAATTTAACGCAACTGCTGCAAGTGCCGCAGCTATCCGTATCCGTAGCATGAAGGCAATTTACATATTGTGCATAGGCAAGCGCCAAAGCTAAATTCCCACTTCCTTCTGGTCCCACAAATAATTGGGTATGACTAATTCTTCCGGCTTGCGCCATGGCAATAAGCTTTTGTTTGATAAAAGCCTGACCTATAATCTGTTTAAATAACACGTGTTTGTATTTTGGGCAATTGCAAATTAATAGAAATCGTTGAAGAAACTAAATTAAATCATGAATATGGCAATTCTCGGCAAGAATATTAAATTTGTATTACAGAATTCTCCGCCCTAGAATGAGTAAACAAATATTTAAAATAGCATTATATAGCCATTGCCCGGATTGTGGATCCTGGGACCTAGAAAGAGTGAGTCGGCCCTTTTGGGCACGCTTTTTCTTTTTCTTTCTAAATCTTAAAACTTATTGGTGCAGGCGCTGCTTCAATTTTATTACCTGTTTACACAAAAAAGAAAAAGAGTAATCCTATTCTTTGATAATTTTAGTTTGGTACACTTCCTTTTCTGCAATAAGCTGAACCAAATAAATGCCAGGCACCCAATTTTCGCCACTTATCACACTTTTACCGTCTATAAGCATTCCGGCAAAAACTTGCGCACCCATTAAATTATAAACTTCCAATTTGGCATTTTTCAAGGAAGTACTTTCAATACTAAAGGTTTGGGTAAATGGATTAGGAAAAATAAGAGGTGAAATACTTTCTGCCGCTATTTCATTTTCGCCAACAGCATAAGTAGTGGCAATTAGGGTATGGATGATTCCCTTACATGTAGGATTACTTATTAAAAACTTTGCCTCCATATTGCCTGTAAATCCGGCATTTCGGGTAATGGTAATGTTAGAACCATTGGTGCTAATTGTTTCTCCGGCAACTGGTATTTGGTATAATTCAATTTTATAATAGCTCGGGTAGGCCAAAGTAAAATCAACACTTGTAGCGCCGTTAAATCTTTTCAATTCAAAAGGTCCAGTTATAATATTACTTGGTATCAAGTCTACCAAAATAGAATCTGTTCGCTTGCTGGTATTTTTAAAAGTTAGCGTATTAAAATAACTTGTTTTCTGACTGGGTTTTACCAAAATACTATTGGTAGTTGTGCTTTGTAAAAAAGGATCTATTGGTTTACTTCCCCAAGTATAAGAGACATCTACCAGTGTGTCTTTGTTAATTGAAAGGAGAAGCGTTTGTTCTTTGCATATTTTGCATGGAATGGAATTGATATAAATCCAATCAGTATCTGCTGTATTATCTGGTGCTTTTATGGCAAGTTTTATGGAATCTAAACCTATCCAAAACCTATTGTTTTTTGGCATCAAGTTGAGATACCTGTTGGCAGTTAAACTTGCCGAAATATTTTGCCCATTTGTAAGAATATAATATTGCATTTGTGTTTGCGCATACCCGCTACAGGCGCCGTCTTGCGCCAGGTCAATTTGTGTAAACGCTTGGTTGGCAACCCTGCTAATTTTTGTTCCTTTTAAGAAAGGCTTCTTGGCAGATTTAAATTTTATGCCGCTTACATAAACTTTAGCATTGCTGCTGCTTACATAATTGAGAATAAAAGAAACATAGTTAATGCCATCGGGTATTTCTATGTCTACACTTCTTTCTGTATAGCTTATTGAGTTGCAGGGAATAGCATAATACTTACTTGCATTTATTTCTGGCAAATTAACTACCAAGGTGAGGTAATCATTTGCATTTGCACCACCCTTGGTGCTCACATAAAAGGTATTTTTCCCCCGGTTCAAACCAAACAAACGATCGCAAGAAACAAGGGTTGCGGAGCTATTTGCTTGTAGGCAATAATTTTTATTATAGAGAACACCACTTAGCGTATCTTTAATAACAGTTGATCCAAATGTTAAGCCATCTGCTATACCATTTTTATCTAAATCTGTTTGCAATGCAGGAAAAATATCTTCGCTTTGATCCCAAAATCCACCCCATAAATAGTTGCTCCAATCTTGGTAGGTTTTAACAGGAATAGTATTTGCTTTACACCAAATAAGCACCTGTTCCAAATTGCTCAGCATTTGCGAAAAGGGGCTTGCGCCATAGGCCGAAGAAAAATGGTTGATGCTAATAAGGATTTGGTTTTTTGCTACTGCTTCCGCAATGCTTGTTTTGATCACCGCTGCGCTTTGCGTTTCTGGTGAAATATCAGAACCTTGAATGCAATATTGTAAATTGTTATGTGGGTTGTAATAACTTATTCCTGTGTTTTGTTCGGGGTAGGAGGCGGCACATTTAATGCCAAAAGGCTCCAATGCTTCCTTTAATACTTGCTTGTCTACGTAAGGATGAGCGCCACCTGGATGTATAAAAGTTTTTGGCAATTTGAGTTTGTATTTTTCAAATTGCTCCATGCTAAATTCAGCCATCAATTGCAATCCTTCTTTATCAATGCTTAATTGGTAGGGCGAAATTTTTCGGTAGGCAATATTACTATACGTGCCCAATGCAATGGGTTCGTTCCAAATAGTATTTACAAAAATGGTGTCGGGGTTATTGGCATTGGCATTTAGGATATTTCCTATTTGAACCAATTTGCCCAAGCTTGGAAAATACAGATGCGTAGTTACTTTGCCATTGTTTAATTTAGTCCAAGCAAATTCACCATTGTTTTTACTTATTATTCTGTTGCCACTGATATCAATATTTCCTTCATCGCCAGCGCCTGCATTATTTAGGATTGAATATTTTAAACAAACCCTGTTTGGGCTGCCCGTTGTAATATGGTCGACCCCAGCTCTGCCATTATAGCTTAAGGCAATGACTGCGGTGTTTGGTTCAAAATAGTGAATGGCATCAGACGGACTTTGGTCTGCCAATTCATGGCCAGCATTTTCCAATTCTTTAGCGGCATTCCAAAAAGCGGTATCATTTAGTAAATCTGGAATGCCTGTATTTAAGGCATAGGTAAATTTAAAACCATATTTGTTAAAGAGGGCATTTACCGCACGCAATTTATCGGCAGTTTGGTAATCGTCGAACCTAAAACAAATGCCACCTGATTTGCTTTGAAAGGTTTGTGCTTGCGAACAATTTTCAAAAGAAAATTGCATACACAAGAAGTAGAATAAGTAAAAGAATGGGTACTTAATTGCTTTCATTTGGCATTTGCAAGTCATTTGGGCTTAAGGGCACACCCAAGTTTATACAGTTGATTGTTTTAAGTAGGGGTTCTTAATCAACTATCACAAAGTTAAATAAATTTCTCGGCATCTCAAGGTCTGAGCTTTGCAATAATGTCCTTAATGTTATTATTGTTTTTTGTATTGTATGTAGCAATAATTTTATTGTTGCCATCAAGTATAAATATTGTTGGGAAATAGGTGATGCCAAACTGGTTAAATACAGTTCTATCGATTAACCCATAATTTGTTGGAAAGCCATTTTTTGAGGTTTGATTTTTTAAATTTTCAACTTTCTTATCAATGGGGTTTAGTATAAAAAAATCGGCATTTATTTTGGATTTGTTTTTAAGTAAAACATCAAATGAAACTTTACACGGATAGCAACCATTAAAGCTAAAAAATAATATTTTTTTGGAATTGTTGTTGATTTGAAATGAATCAGCTGTAAAAATGCTATAAGCATTGATATTGGGGAAAAAATCACCAACATCTATTACCTTTTTTATTTTTGTTTGTTTTGGATTTGTTTTTGGATTTATATACCTATATGGAAGGCTGTTTTTAATAGAATCTAATACGAGTTGAAATGAAAATTTAGTTAAGTGGTTTGTTTTATAAGCATGTATGCTAATTTCATCCATTTGCCAAATAGTACTCAAATTTTCCCTTGTATTTTCGCCCTCCTCTAAATAGGAATATATATAAGTAAAAATGCTGTCCTTTAAATTTAAGGTGAATCTGTATTTTTCATTTTTTATTCCATCGTGTATATTTAATTTATATGGGTCATTTATTTGAAATGTTAAAAAATTTGAATCTGTAGTATAAATTTTTTTTGAAGTAATTGGCTGCTCCAAATAGTATTTAGCTCCAATTTTCACTAAATAATTTTCTGAATAAATAAATCTAGTAATATCACTTTGATAATAATTTTTTATAAGGTTATTAATTGTTTTTGGATTTTTACTTTCAATTTATTTATTGAATATAATAGCAAATTCCGCTCAAACTCTCAAAAATATTTTGCTCGTATATTTACCAATCTCATTATTAATTTTATTTCTTGAATACCAAATTTACAATTGATTTCAATAAAAATAATTTGATAAATACATGATAGTTATTAATTTTCGAAAGTTGGTTTTATTTCTTCAAAATTTTCGAAAACAATTTTAGCAAATTTTGAAATTATTAATTTAGACTCATGGCCAATTTTCTTTGAGTATTTACTGATTTCATTTTGGGGTAATTCGTGCCAAAAACGTCCGTCTTTCCAATGGATGAAACCTATTAATCATTTCCCCTTGCTCGGCAACAGAAGTCTAATGAAAATGGGTGCTTGAGGAAATAAATTTGTGACCTGCCATTAGCTGCAACTGCTCCAGTAGAAATTTCTTTTCATTCAAGCAGTTATTGTTAGCATTTACAACTCCCTTTTCTTAAGAAACACCGCTCCAAGTTTCCCTATCTAAACTCCTATACTTTATGGCCTCTGCCAAGTGTTCAATTTTTATTTCTTCGGCCTGCTGCCCGTTTATATTCATATAATTATATGGGTATTTTAATATGAAATTATTAAGTAAACACGAGCTAATATATTATATGAAATGTTTAATATAAAATAACTAATGTATAAATATATGCATTTGTAAATCTGTTTTCTAAATTATCAGGTCTAAAAAACTGCATTTTAAGAAAGGAATTATGTGGTAATTTGTAAAAAAAAATACTTGAAGGCATCAGATGAAAAAAACCACTCCATGTTTAAAGGATGGCAGACATAGTAAAACTTGAATTCTTATAAATTAATGCATAAACCAAAACAAAATATGAAGAAAATTATCTCAATGTTGTTGATAGTCATACTATTACTATGTAATCAAGAAGCAAAAGCAGTTAAGGTCATAATTAATCAAGACAATTATGTCCGAAAAACTTTTGGAGTAGTTGAAGAGGAATCTACATACATTTTGGGGAATGATGGAGTTATGAGACTCGTAGAGCGAAAAGTACATTGTTCTCAGCCAGGATTTTCAGAATGCAGACCTAGTGCAGGTGGATATGTTTTAGAACCTGAAATGGAATTAATCAACCAATTGATTGATTATGCAAACCTTAAATTTGCCGAAGGGGTAAATTCAGGTACTCATAACACTAGTGTAACCATTGGGTTCCCTGATGGAACAATAATTGTGAAAAACTATCAGGTTAGTTGGGTTAAAATATCTGACACAGAATATAAAATAGTAATTAATGAAATTTAATTAATACAAAATGAAAAAAATAATTTTTACAATTGCTTTATTTTTGGGAATTATCGAAGTAAATTATGCAGAAATAATTATCCAAGTTAAAAGAACTGAAATCAATATAGGACCAAATGGTTGTAAGGTGGTATCCGGTTTTGATAAGGTAACTTACAATGGAGATGGAACCATTCAAAGGATTGATAGGTCAATAGGTTGTGCAGATCCTGGGTCAGAAGAATGCCCTCCAGATAACCTGCACCTAGCGCCTGTATTAGACCAGAATGGGATAGAGGCACTTCCCATAGCTGTGGTTAATAATATTAATCAATTGATAGCGGCGGCATATGCAAATTCTGGAAGTAATACTAGTGGTTCAAGTTCTTCTCAGGTATGGATTTACGGCACTAATGGAAACATAGTGGGGCAATACGCTATTACGTTGACATGGAATAAAGTATTAACTGGCAGTGGATATGAGCTTACCTATAATATCCTTGTAAATCAAATTTGACAATTATTAGTAATTACTAAAAGAAAATGGATTATATTAGGGAAATATAAAGTATGCATCAAATTTTCAGCCTTTTTTATTAGTAAGAATGAAGAAAATAGTAGCTTTTTTATTTTTCTATACAATTTGTAATTTTAGCCTTAGTGCTCAAAGCAAGTTAAGTGATGTGTTTTTTCTTGACACTATTGTCCCAGTTGTTGGTATATCAAGCGATTTATTATATCAGAATAAATTAAAAATTTCAATTGTAGACGATGACATTTTCTTATCATACCAAAAAGATAAATCACGTTTGCATTTATCATTAATTAATAAGGGTAAAGTTAAAAAACAAAAAGTAATCAATATTCCAAGGAAATACATTTGTAAAGATGCTTATACATTAATTTGTACTACCATTAGTAAAGATTATATATTGTTCGGTTATACAGACTTTTTCTATATTTTTAAAAGGAAGGGTCACGGAATTAAATTTTATGCAAAAATAATAAATAACCATGCATATGATTCCTATGAAATATATGGCAACCAGGTTTTTTGCTGTTATTCATATAATGAAGCTGGTGGCAATAAAAGAGTTAAAATCTCAAAATTTGATATCATTATGAAGAAGATAATTAAAGAAGTTGAGTTGGAATTTAAATATATGGAGTATTCTCATTTTACACCAAGACATTGGTTTGCTATTGGTGATGAGAAATTATTTTTGACTAATACGGCGATTTATGAATTTTCGGTATTTGATAACAATATAGATTCTGTAGGAAATGTAAAAAGAAAATTGGATAATTGGGTGGAGGCAAGTGACTCAGTGATAAAAAGAATTCGGGATGAAAACTATGGTGCAAGAAAAACCTTAAACGTGCTTTCAAAAGCAAATAATAATGAAATAAGTCGTGTAGAAGGTATTTGGTGTTTAAATGATTCAGTAATTTTGGTTAGATATTTTATGAAAAATATATCTGGGGAATTTAAAAACAGGTTTTTTGATATATATAAAACAAAAAACGATTCCATCCAATTAATATATTCTTCCTTGTCTGATGTTAGTTTTCCATTAAATATGCAGGAAAAGGTTACCAAAAACAATTCTCAGTTATGGACATGGAATTTTTATAATGAAATTGGATCAAGCAAGATTGTTTTAGTAAAGCCAATGGCTCCAATAGAATACTTAGGTAAAACTTTATTAGAATCAAAAAAAGATGAGGAAGAATTTTATAAAGTACATGAACCTATTGTTGGAATATGGGTTTATAAACTTAAAATGGGTTACTAAATATACCCTGTTTATTGCATGTTTCTCATTAAATATTAATTTATTGAATGCTCAAAAAATTTGTGACAGCACATATTTGTACTCGTTTAATGGAGATTCAATAAGTTTTCAAAGTTCCTTTTTAAATAAAAGGGTACTATTTATTTTTCTTGATGGAGCTAGTTGCACAGGTTGTAATATGAGCCTTTACAATTTTTTGAAAAAAAATGTGCCAAAAAGTGTGAATATTATCTTAATTCAGAAATATACTCCTAGTGTAGAATATTGTAGGATGAAAATAGCACAAAGCAAATTGCAATTTGGAGCCAATTACACTACATACTTTGTAAAAGTCAATGAAAATCTCAAAAGTGAATTTAAAGAGTCTGTAGCAGCAAATTTCCTAAACAATTTTGAATATTATCCAGATGTTATATTTTATGATTCTAATTCTAAAAAAATGAGAACATTTGAATATAAATTCATCTTTGATAATGTTTACATAAGCGATAAATTTAAAATTGAATTGATGAAATTATTTTAAGGCGTTTGAATTAAACGTTTTCAGTTGGAGTGTAGAACTTCTGAGTAATCATATAATTCATAAGTTCGGCACTTTTGTGTATACCTAATTTTTTCCAAATTCTGTGTCGGTGAGAGTTTATCGTAGCTGGCGCCAAGCATAATCTCTTGGCTATTTCCTTGGTTGATAATCCGTCACAAATGTTTGTAGCAACTTTGAACTCTATAGGAGACAAGTTTATTTTAGAATTCTTTGCTCCATCACTTATTTTTTTATGATGATTTAAGATTACATTTAATCCTTCAAAATCGAAGAAGCTCTTTTTGTCAATTATGATTGTATCTATAGCTTTACGAATATCTGTTAATTCTAAGTCCTTAAATAGATAGCCATTTGCTTCATTATTATATGCATTTATAATAAGGGCTTCATCATGGAATGAGGAAATAATTAATACTTTACTTGTATAATTTGAGTTTTTTAACTTCTTGCAAATTTCAAGTCCATTTTCTTCTTTAAGTCTGATGTCTAAAATAATCAAATCAAATTTTGTAGACTTCATGCCTTCATACAGCTCCTTACTTGTGGAATATGTAGCAACATGGCCTACGTATGGAATGCGATTTAAAATAGCTCTAAAGCCTTCCCTGATGCCAACATGGTCATCAACTATAGCGATTTGAGTCTTCATGATTAATTTATTGGGATAAAAATGGTAAAAGTGCTGCCTGAATCCTTGATATATTGAATGGTACCATTTAAAAAAGCCACCCTGTTAACTATATTGTTAACACCTAGGCCAGAGGATGTTTTTACCATAGATGTAAAATCAAAACCTACTCCATCATCTACAAAGGAGATGTAAAGGATACTACCTTCTTTTTGAATATATAGATCAATTTTGTTAGCACTAGCATGTTTAATAGTATTGCTTATTAGTTCACTAATTATTCTATAAATATTTATTTCAATTATTTGAGAAAAGCGGTCTTCAATATCACAAATCAAATTAATGGTTATTGAATTTTTATATCTTTTAACAAGATCATTAATTGCATTAGCTAATCCATATATTTTAATAGTTTGGGGCATCAAAGTTTGTGATGTCAACCTGGTTGTTTGAATAGCATCAGAAAGGTATGACAAAGAACTGGAAATGCAATTTTTTAGTGCTTGAATATCATTGCTGTGTATCAAGTTCTCTAAGTTTAGTTTTATTCCTATTAAATTTGACCCTAAATCGTCGTGTAAATCCATTGCAATTTTACTCCGCTCTTCCTCCTGTGTAAGGTATATTGATTCAAATATTGCCTTGGTATGCGTTTCCTTGATTTTTTGGTTGCGAAAAATAATAATTATAATTAAACCCGATAAAATTAAAAATAATAGGGTGAAAAATATTATAACAGATAAAATATTGTCTATTTCTTGCATGTGAACGCTTTTGAAAATAAAATATTTTGCAATGTGCTAATAATAAAAGTAAAAAATGTATAGTATTTAACAAGGATATTGGTGCCATTAACGATTTTGATTTTATCAAAGAAAACATACATTGTAATACTTGGAAAAGTTGCAACTAAAATGCCAGATAAAAACCAAAATCTAAATTTTTTATGTGAATTTTCGTTCTCTTTTTTTGTGTAATTAAATAGTTGTATGGCACTTGTAATGCCTATAAACGAGTAGATTGCTAAATAGTTATTTTGTTTGAAAATAAATGCATTAAAAGAAAAGGTTAAATATACTGTAAAAAATAGAATTGCTAAGGAAATAAATCCTAGTATATTTTGTCCATTTTTTAAAAAGATAAATGCAAAAAAAACTATAGTTATTAAATCAATACAGTTATAAAAAAAATGGTTATTGATTGAATGAAAGGAAAGATTCAAACTTAAAGATTCCAAAAATAAAACAAACATTAGGTAAAAAATAAAAGGTTTAGCAATTACATCGCTATGCCGATTAAAAAATATTATACCAAAAATTATTGGTATAATACTACCTAGTGATGAAAAAACCTGATAAAACTTCACTAACTATTTAGGTTGTTCTGTGCACTGCAAACTGGCGGGCATAAACTTCCATGTTCCATGATTAGTCCGTTAACCATGTCGTCCTCATTGGCATTTACGCCTACAATTACTAACCTTTGAACATCGTTATTGTCGATTCCATAATAAATTCGGATTCCAACACAATCTGTTTGATCGAGTAGGGCCTGAATGGAGGATTTGCTAAAATACTCGCCCTTAATGTAGTCTGTACCACCCTGAGCTTCTCTATAGTTTGCTGTTAGCATCGCAGCATCATTGTAGCTAATTTCGTTGTTTTCGTTTCCTGTATACATACTATTTATTTATAACTACAAGTTGCGAAAAATAATATTAAAAAGCAATGCCCAAAACTAAATAGTTATAGAAATTAAACTAGTTTCAAATACAATTTGAATTTCAATCATTTGTGATGTTTGATTCATATAAAAATATGAATGATTTAATATAAAAATATGAATAGTTAAATTGTTGTAATTTTAGTTTTTTAAATAATTTAATTTTGACTTAAGTATTATTTCCAATTATTAATCAAAACGTATGCTTTCATTAGCATTTTAATAGTAATAATATAAATTAATAGGCTGGAATTAAACTGCATTCTTTTTGAAAATATATATTATCAAATTAATGCTTTAAAAAGATTTTCTTTTGTAAATAAAAACATATGAATCCTCAATTAACAACAATTTTTGATTTAAGAAATTTAGTAGTTCCAGTTATAAATGAAATTTATTATACAACAGATATAGGAATGGAAGGCAATTGGTACTATGATAATACAGATTTAATTTCTTTAGATAATACAGGAACAATTCTTGTTGGAGTTGGGGGATATAGGTATAAAAGAATTTATGATGGTTATGTTAATGTTAAATGGTTTGGCGCAATTGGTAATGGCGTTGTTGATGATTTTTTTGCAATACAAAATGCATTAAATTTCGTTAGTTATGCTTTAGATCCCAATCCATTAGTTTCAGGGGTTTATGGCGGGAATACGCTTTTTTTTCCAAAGGGTGTTTATTTGATAAGTGCTACATTATTGGTTGGACAAAATTGTAGGTTGATTGGTGTAAATAATAGATACCATTTTGTATATTCTCAAACCACATCGAGCGGAGGTACTGTTATAAAAGCAAACTTTGAGAATCCTGATTTCTGGTTAATAGAATCTGCAACCTTTGAAAATGGCTTGCCAGTTTTGCCGCCATATAATAATGCCTTAATTAAGGATGGCGGAGAACCAAACAGTTTTTATAATTACATATATCGTATGGGTATAAGTATTGAAAATATTACTATTGATGGTGGTGAAAATATTGCCTTCGGAGGTGTTCGATTAAGTAATGCTGGAAACTCGATGGTACGTAATGTTGGCTTTTTTAACATAAAATGTGGTTTAATGTTTAATACCTGTTGGGGTGGGTCAATTGAAAATTGTTTTGTCAACTCTAAACACTATGGCGCATTAGTTTTAGACTGCAATTCAATAATGTTATCTGATTCTTATTTTAGTACTTTTTCACAAGAAAATCGTGTTGATGAATTACCAAGTTTCATTTATCAGCAAGAAGATTATGCTTTTTGGGATTTAAATGAAAATGTTAAATTTGGAACTACAGGGGTTTATATTTTAAGAAGTTACGCAGTAGGCATGATTTCAAATGTTGTGGAACAATTTGCAAATGGAATAGGTTGTTTTCAATCCACGGTTTCTTGTAATGCAAGTTATTGCGAGGGACACGCTTATTATGGAATTATTGTCGGAATTGAGGATTCTCAATTAATGATGAATGAAGTTCAAATTATTAATGTACAATATGGTTTTATTTTTGGTAAAAATGCCCAATCAACCATAAACGGAGTTAGTCAAATAAAAAGCCCAGAAAACACTTATTTAAATTGCTTATTTGAAAATAATATTTCAAGTAATCGAAGTATTTGTTTTTCAAACACCAATTTTATTTTACGTAAATATAATTCAGAAATTGTATTTTTAGATAATTGTAAATATGGTAAAAATACGGGAAGTCTTTATATAAATCCAAAAGATGGTAGTGATGATAATTATGGATTTACATCCATGGATGCAATTAAAACATTTGATACTGCATTGAAAAGAATTCAAAATCAGTCTACTTTAAACCCAATTAAAACAATTTTAATAAAAGGTGCTCCCATTGCTAATTTGCCAAATGATAATATTATAGGTGCAGCGAGAAAATCTATAAATCCAATTAAAATTGAAAATTGTGAAATTTTAATATCAACGTACGATGCTGATAGTAATAATCCAAGGGGTAGAATATTTTTTGATGGATTAACTAGTGGCTTTGTTGGAATTGGGCAAATTATAATTGGTTCAAATGTAAATCTTTACTTTAAGGATGTGGAATTAACAACAAATACAAATGACATTTTGCCCACTGTAGTTGGAAATTTAACAGTGTTTGAACTACAAAATTCTTATTGTCAATTAACTTTTGAATATTCTGATTTAACTAATATTGTTTTAAGTACGATAAATTTATATAAATATTACAATTTGATTCAAGCTAAAGTTGATCCATTAAATCCATTATTATCTTCAATTGTTGACATAAAATTTCTTAATTGCATAATTTACAATCATTTTGGGGGGCTTAGTCCAATTCAAAATGGCAACCAAAATTTAAGTGTTATTTGCACCCAGACAAAAAGTTCTAGAGGATTTATTGGTTGGCAGGATTTTGCTTCCATTTTAAATAATTTTTAAAATATTTTTTTTAAGTTAATTTAGTGTCATGAAATTCAAAATCTTACTCGTGTTTTTTTTGCTTTTTATTGTTAAAAGCACTAAAGCTCAATATGGGGTAGATTCTTTTTTTGGTATAGCTGGAATTAAAAAACATGTAATGCCAATTACTTACCAAGGGGGTAGTTTTTATCCTATAGGTTTGATAAAAGATAACCAAAATCGTATATATACTTTTGAAAAGGGAATAGTAAATGGAAACCCTAAAATTGCTATTTCAAGGTGGTTAAGCTCCAATAAATTGGATACCACTTTTGGCACCTTGGGTTGGGTTAGCATTTCATTCAATAATTCAATTTCAAATAATTTTCAAATTCCCTTATTAACTGCTGATTATAAATATGTATTTGCTGGTTTTTCTATCAACACGGGTAGTGGCAGAGACTTATGTTTAAGTAGTTTTTTACCTGATGGTTCAATTGATAGTACTTTTGGTTTTGGCGGAGTTGCTCAACTTCCTTCCACTATTGGAGATGATAATCCTACAGATATTAAATTACAAAATGATGGAAAAATTATCTTAACAAGTACTGAGACCGTTAATTATGATTTTGTTACTATGAGGTTATTGCAAAATGGCAATCCAGATTCTAGTTTTAATGGTATCGGTGTTTCGCGCATAAATTTGTATGGAGCAGATTTTGCCCATAAAATAGCTATCCAAAATGATGGAAAAATTTTGGTTGCTGGAGAAGCAACCACAGGAGGTGTTAAGCCAGCCTTGATTCGATATTTACCCAATGGCAATTTAGATAGCAGCTTTGGTACCTTTGGTAAATGGGCCCAACCAATTTCGCCAACATTTAATACGCTCGTAGATTTGGCCGTATTGAAGGATGGAAATATTATTGGCTTACTTGTTGGCTCAACAATAACAAATAACAGCGTATTAATAAAATGGAATAATGCTGGAAGCCTCTTTTTGGGTTTTGGCGCTATCGGAACAAAAATTTTAGACCACGGATTAAGTACTTCTATGTTAGTTGATACTATTGGAAACAGTTATATCCTTGCAGGTAATATTATCAGAAAATACAAATTGGATGGCACCCGTGATTCTTTATTTGGTAGCTATCTAAACCAATATGATTTTAATATACATACCCAAGGCAATGCAAGTTTTTTAATTGAGCGGCAATCAGGTAATTTTATAATATTAGGAAAAAAAACTAATGGCGCTAATATAGATCTAGTTTTGAGTGGCATAGATACCTTAGGTCAAATAGTTCCAGGATTTGGATTAGGTGGAATAATTTCAACTCCAATTAGTTTTAATACACTCAATAGTGTTTTTACAGTAAATGCGAGCCTTTGTTTATCCGATGGCTCATTACTTTTAGCTGGAAATGCTTTGGTTAATTCTGTTAATTATGGAGTTGTTAGCAAATATTTAGCAAATGGGTATTTAGATTCTAGTTTTGCGAATCAAGGTAAATTTATCTACCCTGCGAGTGGCGCTGTATTTTGTGACCTTGTTCAATGTGCTGATCAATCTATAATATTGGGATTAAAAATTGATTACCAAACGACGAAATATTTTTATCAAGTTATCAAATTAAGTCAAACAGGTATTAGAATATTTGGGTTTGGAAACAACGGCGTAGTAGCAGATTCTGGACTTTTTATTGAACCAGCAGCTAATCATTTGTTTAAAATTTCACTTTATAATTCTAATTATTTTTTAGTTGGGTTGCGTGGCATTAAACGTTTCAATTTAAATGGTGTTTTGGATACTAATTTTGTTTCAACACCTATGATAATTAGAACACTGTTGGTTGAGAGAAATGGAAAAATTGTTGTGGCAAATGATAGCTGTTTGGTACGCTTTATAGCTACTGGCGTTTTTGACCCTACTTTCGCAATTGGTGGATATTATACTAGGTATGTTTTAACTGGGTGTTCACCAGGTTATAAAGCCTATTTTAAAACAAATAAAATACAATATGAAAATGGGGGTTTTAGATTACTCTTATCTGGTGGTTATATAGATCAAATTTGTTTTGGAGCAGTTGTAGCTAGAGATAAATGGATTAGAATTAATGAAGAAGGAATTGAAGATTTATTGCCCTTGCCAGCTTTTGGAATTGTTTCTGGTTATGGCATGGATCAAATCTCTCTTCCAATGCCTGATCAATCTTTTCTCGCTGCAAGTAAGCGTCATGTTTCAAATTCAACCTTGGGTACTCATTTTTCTTTTGTAAGTAAGGTAAAAAGTAATGGGCTAATTGATTCAACATTTGGACAAAATGGAACAATTTATGGGGAAAAAGGAGTTTTTAATTTCAGTTCTGTATCACAAACAATGGGACATTCTCTTGCTAGTTCTCCCAATAATGGTATTTGGTATATCAGAACTTTTTTGGATTCAATTTATCTTTCAAAATTAAAAGTTGCTTTAGAGTACAACCTCGATTTTACTTCTAATAAGCAATTTGTAGGTTTTGGAGACTCCATTCATTTGACAAGTTCACCCAATATTATTCCATTGCGCTACCAGTGGATTATGTCAACAAATAATTTTAGGTATCTAAATGGTACAGATTCAAGTTCAGCAAATCCAATAATTCAATTTTTTAGAAGCGGCGTATACTCAATTACCTTAAAGGCTTTTTATCAAGATACAATAATTCAAGTTAGCAAAATCAATTTAATAAGCTTATCGGCAGAAGTATCCATTTCTGCAAATAAAAATCAATTGTTAGCACCAGATTCAGTTATTCTAAATCCAATTTACAATGGCAATCCAACCGCTTTTCAATGGCAAATAGGTCCCAAAGATTTTGTCTATTTAAATCAAACAGATTCTATAAGTCATAATCCTAAGGTTTATTTCCCATTATTTGGAAATCATTCCATACAATTAAAATTGACTTATGCAGATACCGTTATTGTAATTGACAGGCCTAACTATATTACAGGAAATTGGTTTTGGTCACTCAATTTTTATTCAAATCTGAACAATATTGGTTTTGGTGATACCGTTAGGTTATATCCGCAAACCAATGGCGTTATAAGTACCTATAGGTGGTTATTCCCTTCAGGCAGCGTTAAATATTTGTGCAATACAGATTCTAACTCTGCGCAGCCAATAGTTCAATTGAAGCGCGTATTGAATTATGATATTACCCTATTCGCAAAATTTGGTGATTCCTCCATTAGTGTTACCAAAATAGGACTGATAACATTGATGCCACAAATAATTTTTAATTGTGATAAAAATCCAATTTTTAAACCAGATACTGTTCAATTTAATTCACAGGTAAATGGCACTCCAAATAGTTTTAAATGGCGCATTTTGCCTAACATAAATACCTTTACTAATGGAACAGATTCTTCCAGTAAAAATCCCCGTATTTATTTTCCAATTTATGGAAATTTTACAGTTGAGCTAAGTGTTAATTATCCTGATACGGTTTTGGTTCGGCGACAAGAAAATTATATAAGCTCAAATTGGTTTTGGACTTTCTCTACTTCTTCAGATAAAAATACGGTAGGCTTTGGAGATACTGTTCATCTATACGCAGCAGCTACAGGGCCAGTTAGTTCATATCAGTGGCACTTCCCTGCAGGGTCTGTGGTCTTTGTGGCGGGTACAAATTTGAACTCACAAAACCCTGTTATTCGCATCAAAAAAGTTGGGTCTATTATTCCTCAGGTTCAAGTTAATTATCCAGATACTTTTAAATTACTAACATTGTCATCAATTCAATTGATTTCACAAATAGACTTTTCTGCAAACAAAACAATACTCACAGGTCCTGATACCATTGTATTGAATCCTATTTTAACAGGAAAATTTAATTCTATTAAATGGCAAATCGGTCCAAAACAAACTCAATTTATAAATGGTACCGATTCTCTTTCTCTAAATCCTGTAGTTTATATTCCAGTTTTTGGAAAGTATCATATTCAGTTAACAATTATTTATCCTGATACCGAGTTAATCATATCAAAAAGTAATTATATTCAATCAAATTGGATTTGGAACTTAGATATTGTTACCAATAAAACCATCATTATGCAAGGTGATACGCTCATTTTGCATGCTAGCTCAAACGGGAATATTTTGAATTACCAATGGCATTTGCCTTTAGATAAAATTTCCTACTTAAATGGAACAGATTCCACTTCGGCCTTTCCAATATTTAAAATACTTAGTACAGGGTATTTTAACGTTGGTTTAACAGCAGAATACAGTGATACTTCGTTGTTTGTGTCTAGGAGTAATTTAATTCATGTTTATCCTGAATTGAATTTTACGGCTAGTAAGACGGCAATTGGCTTTGGCGACACTGTTTATTTTCAACCTATTACTAATGGAATTAATCCAAATTATACCTGGAATTTTCCGGCAGGTATGGTACGTTATGTTAATGGAACTAACCAAAATTCTTCAAGTCCAGCTCTTCAATTTATTCATTCTGGAAATTTCAGGGTAGGCTTAACGGCAAATTTTTTAGATACAGCCTTATATGTTGAAAAATTAAATTTTATCAATCTTTCCATTAATGTTGATTTTACTGCCAATAAAACTATAATTGGATTTGGAGATACGGTTTATTTTCAACCTAATTCGAATGGAGGTAATTCAAATTATAATTGGAGTTTTCCTAATGGTTCGGTTCGTTATTTAAATGGCACCAACAAAAATTCCTCTATTCCAATAGTGCAATTTATTCATTCAGGAGTTTTTAGTATTGGATTAACAATTAATTATTCTGATACATCATTTTTTGTTGAAAAATTAAATTACATTAATCTTTCGGTTATTGCTGATTTTTTCGCCAGTAAAACTAGCCTTACCCATTCGGATACCGTAACCTTAACACCAGTTTCCAATGGTCATCCCCTAAATTATCATTGGTCTATTGGCACTGGTCCTTATACCTATGTTGCTCCTTTCGATTCCAATTCAATTATAACACAAATCTATATTCAACAATCTGGCATTTATTCTGTAGCACTTAGAATAAATTACTTAGATACCTCCATTTTACTGGTCAAAAATGATTTGATTCATTCTACTATTACTGGTTTAAAAATAAATTCAAATCCTTTATATAATGTATTTCCAAATCCTAGTAATGATAAAGTCTATATTGAAACAATTCAATTTAAGGCTGCTGTTTTTTGGAATTTATATGATGCTCAAGGTAAATGGGTGAAAGGAAGTTCTATAGATAGTAAAACGAGATATGAAATTCAACTTCCTGAAGCATCAGGAATTTATTTACTTCATATTGTTGATGAAAATAATACGAGACTTATTTATAAAATAATTAAAGAATAGCAAAGTGGTTCAGACTTTTTTTGTTTATTTGTTGAACCCAACATTGTTTTAGTTACAAAAGGTATTAAAAAGCAATTTTATGTATTTGTATCAAAAATAAGTAAAGGAGAATTAATTCATTTGAAAAACAATATTGTTAAAAAACAAATAGGTCCTGGTCCCCGTTGCTTGAAGACAATTACCAACACCAATTATTGTTAGCATTTACAACTCCCTTTTCTTAAGAAACACCGCTCCAAGTTTCCCTATCTAAACTCCTATACTGTATGGCTTCTGCCAAGTGTTCAATTTTTATTTCTTCGCTTCCTGCTAAATCACTTATGGTGCGGGCAACTTTTAAAATTCTATCGTAAGCCCGTGCAGATAATTGCAATTTATTCATAGCGGTTTTTAATAAATTTTGGCCAATGGGTGTGAGTTGGCAATACTCCCTGGCCATGGTTGAACTCATTTGTGCATTGCAAAAAATTTCTTCCAAATGCGCGTAGCGTTGGTATTGTATTTCTCTTGCGGCAACTACCCTGTCTCTAATACTTGCGCTGCTCTCCGCTTTTCGGTGGTCTGTTAATTGGTCAAAATTTACAGGCGTTACCTCAATATGAATATCAATTCTGTCTAACAGCGGTCCAGATATTTTACTCAAATATTTTTGTACCACCGTTTGCCCACATACACATTCTTTTTCTGGGTGGTTAAAGTAGCCACAAGGGCATGGGTTCATGCTTGCCACCAACATAAAACTGCTTGGGTATTCAATAGAAAATTTGGCACGCGAAATGCTTACTTTTCTTTCTTCTAAGGGTTGGCGCATTACCTCCAAAACGGTACGTTTAAATTCTGGCAATTCGTCTAAAAACAATACGCCATTATGTGCCAATGAAATTTCTCCAGGGTTGGGAATATTTCCTCCACCAACTAGGGCAACATCGCTAATGGTATGGTGCGGTGCCCTAAAAGGCCGCAGGTACATTAAGGCGCTGTTCTTGTTTAATTTTCCTGCTACCGAGTGAATTTTAGTGGTTTCTAAAGCCTCCTGTAAACTCAAAGGCGGAAGTATGCTGGGCAGGCGCTTGGCAAGCATGGTTTTTCCTGCACCTGGAGGACCAATTAATATGGCGTTATGACCGCCCGCTGCCGCAATTTCTAATGCACGTTTGATGTTTTCTTGGCCACGTACATCTGCAAAATCATCAATGAGTTTTAGCTGGCTTTCTTCAAACTCTTTGCGCGTATCCATTTCAAATTTTTGTAAGCTGTTTTCAATGCCATTAAAAAAATTAATTACCTCAGAAATATTGTCTGCACCATATACTTTTAAATTATTGACAATGGCCGCTTCACGTGCATTTTCTTTGGGTAAAATAAAACCCTCAAAACCTTCTTTGCGGGCTTCAATTGCAATGGGCAAGGCTCCTTTAATGGGTTTTAAGGTGCCGTCTAATGCCAACTCGCCCATGATAATGTATTTGTGAATTTCCTCGCTTTTTAACTGCTCTGTTGCGGCCATATAACCAATGGCCAGCGGCAAATCATAGGCACTTCCTTCTTTCCTAATATCTGCCGGCGCCATGTTTACCACAATCTTTTGCCTTGGCAAGGTATAATTGTTAAATTTTAAGGCGCTTTCTATGCGTTGTAAGCTCTCTTTTACTGCATTGTCTGGCAGGCCCACCAAAAAATACCCAATGCCATTTCCCTGTCCGGCATTTACCTCAATGGTTATGGTAACCGCATTTACGCCATATACAGCACTTCCAAATGTTCTAATTAGCATTTTCTATTTTATTTTTTTTGCCCAATAATTACCTCCGCAAATAAACCTTTGTATTTGGAAAATAATAATTTTACATGACCCAAAAAGGGCGTTAAATCAGGTAAACCGGATTTTTTTACTCCGGCCATTTTTTACTTTCACATTATTTTTACAGTGCTTTTTTTGTGCAATTATTTTGGGTTGGTTCGAACCAAAGCCCTTATTTTTAAAGGGTGACAACAATCATTTTGATGCAGTTTAGAAAAAGTCTAAATTGCGCCATGAACCTATCTGAAATTAAACTGGGACAACATGCCATTGTGCGCAAAGTAAATGGCGATATCCTTGCCTTGAAATTGTTTGAGATGGGCATGTTACCTGGTGAAACAGTTGAATTGGAAAACATAGCGCCCTTTGGCGATCCCATTGCCATTAGGGTAGGAGAATCAAAATTATGCCTGCGTTTGGAAGATGCCGCTCACGTTGAAATAGAATTGCATTAATGGAAAGAATTATATCAGTAGCCTTAGTAGGAAACCCCAATTGTGGCAAAACATCTTTGTTTAATGCCCTTACCGGATTGAACCAAAAGGTGAGTAATTTTCCTGGCACCACCGTTGAGAAAAAAATGGGGGAGACCATGCTTTCCGATACGGTGAAATTGCAAATAATAGATTTGCCGGGTACTTATAGCCTTTACCCAAAATCTGCCGACGAATTAGTGACCTATGAAATTCTGCGCAATAAATCGGAAACCAATTTCCCAGATTTAGTTGTCTTTATTGCAGATGCTTCTAACTTAAAAAGAAATTTATTGTTGTTTACCCAAGTTTGTGATTTAGGGGTACCTGCAATTTTAGCCTTAAACATGTTGGATGTTGCCGAACGCCGCGGTATATCCTATAATTTGGAAGCACTTTCCGAGGCCTTGCAAGTGCCCGTTATCCCTATCAATGCGCGCAAAAGAATTGGGGTCGAACCAATTAAGCAAACCATTTTAGAGCGCTTGCCCAAAGCACATGCTGCCTTTTATAGCATAGACCATTTGAGCCAAGAAATGTTGGCTGAATTGGGAAAGGTAAGCGACAAACGCAATGCTTATGCTGCCTTGCAATATGCCATTAATGCCAAAGAATTAATCAGTGAAAAATCTTTGCGCATCAAAGAAATTTTTACGCAGTATCAATTTGATGCCAGGCAATTTCAGGAGGAGGAAGTGTTTGCGCGCTACCACTTAATTGATGCAGCGGTAAAAAAATCGCGTATACAAGCACAAGACAATTTAAAGAAATCTATTACCAAAAGAGTAGATGCGGTATTAACACATCGCTTTTATGGCATTGGTATATTTTTGGTGTTGATGTTCTTAATTTTTCAGGCCGTTTTTAGTTGGAGTACCTATCCCATGGAACTGGTTGAAAATGCCTTTGCCTTCTTAAGTGAATATGTTAAAAATGCGCTGCCACAAGGGGTTCTCAACGATTTATTGGTGCAAGGTGTATTGGCGGGTTTAAGTGGGGTAATTGTTTTTCTGCCACAAATTATTGTGCTCTTTTTCTTTATTGCCATTTTAGAAGACATTGGCTATATGGCACGTGTGGGTTTTATTATGGACAGGGTTATGCGTCCTTTTGGAATGAATGGAAAATCTATTGTTCCGCTCATTAGTGGTATGGCTTGCGCGGTGCCAAGTATTATGGCCAGTAGGAGCATAGAAAACAAACGCGAGCGCTTAATTACCATATTGGTAATTCCTTTAATGAGTTGTTCTGCTCGCTTGCCTGTTTATGCGTTGCTTATTTCTATTTTTATTCCAGATACTGCCGTTTGGGGTCCATTTAATATCCATGGTTTGGTTTTAATGCTCATGTATTTAATTGGCTTTGTGGCAGCATTGCTCAGTGCCTGGATTTTTAAGCATTTTATTAAATCTGCCCAGCAGAATTATTTTCTGATGGAATTGCCGGGTTATAAATTACCGCTGCCTGGTAATTTGCTCATTACACTTTATGAAAAAGCAAGTGCTTTTGTGGTAGGTGCCGGAAAAATTATTATTGCCGTTTCTGTTATTTTATGGGTATTGGCTTCTACTGGTCCAAGAGACAAAATGAATGCCGTTGCACAAAAATACGAGCAGCACATGGCGCAATTAAACGAGACCGAGAAAAATGAGGCATTGCTTGGCGGACTCAATTTACAGCGCGATGCCGATTTCTTAGAAGCCAGTTATGCCGGACAATTTGGCAAATTTATAGAACCTGCTATTCGTCCGCTTGGCTTTGATTGGAAAATAGGCATTGCCCTGCTAACCTCTATGGCTGCCAGAGAGGTTTTTGTGGGCACCATGAGTACCATTTACAGCGTGAGTGGTGCAGATGATAATTTACATTCCATAAGAGCAGCCATGCTAAGTGAAACCAATACGCAAACAGGAAAACCCAGTTATAGTTTGGCAACGGTATTTTCTTTGCTTTTGTTTTATGCCTTTGCACTCCAATGCATAAGTACAGTTGCCATTGTAAGAAAAGAAACGGGTGGCAGCAAATGGGCCATTATTCAATTTGTATATTTAACGGTATTGGCTTATGGTAGCAGTTTTTTGGTTTACCAACTATTTGGTTAAGAAGCTGGTAAACGGCAGAAATTGACCATTTTTGGCATAATTTGGCATTTAGGCAAAAACAACAAAATTGTAACTAAACACCTGTATGTAAAACATTTACGAAAATATTGTTGATTTTTTAACAGATAAACATATCTTTTCACGAAATTTGCAGATTCTAACTAAATACAAGAGGGGAGTTTAATATATTATGAGGCAGCTTAAAATAAGCAAACAGTTTACCAACCGCGAGAGCAAATCGTTGGATAAATACTTGAATGAGATCAGTAAAGTTCCAATGATTGATGCGCAAGAGGAAGTGGAGTTGGCAAGAAGAATCAGGGAAGGTGATCAAGTGGCTTTGGAGCGTCTTGTAAATGCAAATCTTCGTTTTGTGGTTTCTGTTTCTAAGCAGTACCAAAACCAAGGATTAACCCTTGGCGATTTAATCAATGAAGGAAATTTAGGTTTAATTAAAGCAGCTAAACGTTTTGATGAAACCCGTGGTTTTAAATTTATCTCTTATGCAGTTTGGTGGATTCGTCAGTCTATTTTGCAAGCTTTGGCCGATCAAAGTAGGATTGTACGTTTGCCATTAAATAAAGTGGGTTCAATTGGTAGAATTGGTAACACCTCTGCCCGTTTAGAGCAAGAATTAGAGCGCGAACCAACCGTAGAAGAAATTGCAGAAGCCATGGATATTCCAATTCAAGAAGTTGAAAATGCTTTGCGTTCTACTGGTCGTCACTTAAGTATTGACGCGCCGCTTACAGATGGTGAAGACAATACCTTATTGGGTATTTTAGATACCAATGACGAACCTCGTCCGGATGTTCAATTGATCAACGAATCTTTGCAAAAAGAAATCAACCGCGTAATTTCTACCTTGAGTGAAAAAGAACGTGATGTATTGAAATACTATTACGGCCTAGATGGTGGTCCTGCACATACCTTAGAAGACATTTCAGAGAAAATTGGCTTAACGCGTGAGCGTGTTCGTCAGATCAAAGAAAAAGCCCTTCGCAGGTTACGTAAATCTAGCAAGAGTAAAATCTTAAA
>CAIYNF010000035.1 GCA_903927505.1 uncultured Bacteroidota bacterium
CCATTGCCAAGCAATTGGAAGCGCATCAGGTGAAACAAATTATAGGTATTGGTCCTGCCATTTCAAGGCAACAAAAAGTGTTCTCGCAAACAGAAAGTTTGTTTTTTGAAAGCACACAAGATTTTATAGCACACTTTTCTTCACTCTCTTTTTCGAACCAATTAATTTTGGTAAAAGGTGCCCGTAGCTTTGGCTTCGAACGCATCATTAAATTGCTAGAGAAAAAAGTACACCAAACAGTATTTGAAGTAAACCTCAATGCATTGGTAAATAACCTAAATGTTTACCGCAATCTCCTGCAACCTAAGGTTAAAATGATGGCCATGGTAAAAGCATTTAGCTATGGTGCGGGTAGTTTTGAAATTGCCAGAATATTAAGTTTTAATAGGGTAGATTATTTGGCAGTGGCCTACGCAGATGAAGGTGTGGTATTGCGCAAATCGGGTATCAAAACACCTATTATGGTTATGAATCCCGAACCCAATAGTTTTGATGCCATTTTGCAAGAAAACCTAGAGCCTGAAATATACCATTTCGAAATTCTCCAAAGCCTCATCGCTGCAGCCAATGGGGTAGAAGTAGGTATTCACCTAGAACTAGATTCGGGTATGAAACGCCTTGGGTTCGACCAAAATGAATTGCCTACATTAATTGAACAATTACAGCATTATCCTAACTTAATTATTAAGTCTGTTTTTACTCATTTAGCGGCAAGTGAAGATGTTGCCCACGATGCATTTACGCTGCAACAAATTCTGCAGTTTCAAAAAATGGCTGCGCAAATTCAAGAGGCGTTTTCTTATCCCATAACACGTCATTGTCTCAACAGTGGCGGCATTGCCCGTTTCCCGCAAGCGCAATTTGATATGGTGCGTTTGGGTATCGGTTTGTATGGGGTCGACCCAAGTGAAAACAAATTGCCATTGCAAAATATTGGTACGCTTAAAACGGTGGTATCACAAATTAGAAATATCTCTGCAGACGAAAGCATAGGCTATGGCAGAAAAGGTGTGCTTATGCAAGCGGGTAAAATTGCTATTGTGGCAATTGGCTACGCAGATGGGCTAGATAGGCGTTTAAGCAATGGTGTAGGGAGTATGTTGGTGAATGGGCAGCTTGCAAAAATTGTGGGAAATGTGTGTATGGACATGACCATGTTAGATGTTTCAAACATACAATGCAAAGTGGGCGATGAGGTAATTGTGTTCGGACAAGAACCTAGCCTTGCCAAAATGAGTCAGCAATTGGGAACCATTCCCTACGAAATTTTAACGGGTGTTTCGCAACGTGTTAAACGTGTATATTTCTTTGAATAATTGCCTACATGAAATTTAAAAATATTCGTTTATTATTTTTATTATTCATCCTTCAATCCTGCGCCAGCACAAGCATCGTAAGCGTTTGGAGCGATGTAAATTTTGTGTTCGACCCAAAACAGCCGCATAAATTTGTGTACTTTGTGCAAAGCAATAACCAAATAAATAGCAGGATAGCACAAGATGAATTAACACGAATTTCTGCTTACCCATCCATCCAAGGATATTTGTATACCAAAGGCGATCGAATCAATGCAGGCAACAGAGAATTTTACCGCACCAAAATGAAACAAGATGACTATGATTTTGCCGTGCTCATGCGTTTGGTAGATTCTGTGCAAGTGCAACAATCTATTCCAAGCGAAAGCACTACCAATGCAAGAAGTTTCTACAGCGATTATTCCTTTTATATCGATCCATATGCTTACAATCCAAGCTATGAAAGACCAAATACCATCTTTACCATTGAAACAAGTATTTACGCCATTGAAACAGGTAATTTAGTTTGGCAATCTTTAAGCAAAGTGTATAACCCGCAATCGGTAACACAAGCCATCCAAGAAACCTCCACCGCCCTCATCGAAAAAATGAAACGCAACGGATTTGTGAGGGAATAGCCGCTGGCTTCTAGCTTCTGGCTTCTCGCCGGAAAATCACAATGGTGTGCTTGCCGAACCACGTCATGGTGAGCCTGCCGAACCACGTCATGGTGAGCTTGCCGAGCTACGTCATGGTGAGCTTGCCGAGCTACGTCATGGTGAGCTTGCCGAACCATAGTTCTCCTTTAGCACTACCTCCTCCAAAAGAAAAATGCTTCGGCAAGCTCAGCATGACGATCATTTAAAAACTCGCTTCTCGCTTCTCGTTTCTCGCTTCTAAAAAAATCATTTGCTAATTAAAAAATCAAAACGATACCCTGCATAAGGTTGCCAATTTTCTTGTTCTACCAATTGCCCTTTCACGCCCAACTCTTCGCAGATTTTAAACAACTCATTTGGGTGCCAAAATTTTCCCATGTTGTTTTGCTTATTTATTTTCTGTTTGAACCAACGCAAAAGCGCCGATAATGAATTATAATACCTGAAAAACTTTCTGCTATCGGTAATATCGCCAATGAGCAGCAATGCTCCTGGTTTGGCGTGTTGCAGCATATTGGCAATTACTTTTTTGCCTTCGGCATAAGTTTCAAAATATTGAAAAGAGAAATACAAAACAGCTTTGTCAAATTGCTGAGGTAAATTAAAATCCAAGGCACTTGCGCAATGAAAATGAATTTGTGGAGGTGCATCTTTTTTTGCCTTCTCCATCAATGCCTGCGAAAAATCTATGCCATTAATTTCCTTGCAATAGGGGAGTAATAATTTACTCAAAGCACCATTGCCACAACAAACATCCAGTAAATTATCAGTGGGTTTCAAATCCAATTGCAAGGCAATTTTCTGGGCAATTTTTTTCAAAAGCACCTCGTCCATTTCTTGTCCATTCACAAGTCTCCCCACCTGCCCCGCAGCCCCTTGCAATGTCCCTCGCTTATCCCAAAATTCTACCCAATTCATTTTTTGTCTATGGCTTCTGGCCTCTGGTTTCTGGCTTCTTGCCTCTAGCCAAAATCCTTGATTTTTTCTAAAATAAATAAACAATATTTTGCTTCATCCAACCAGTAAATCTCATCCGCCGAAGCTTTAGCGCAGGCGGACCATCAAAAAAAACTCGCCTCTCGCTTCTCGCCTCTCGCCTCTTTTTCCAACGCTACCCCGCATGATGATAAGGTTCGCCCTTAATTATTGTAAATGCTCTGTACAATTGTTCACCAAAAATAAGCGGTACCAATTGGTGAGAAAACGTAAATGCCGAGATAGACAATTGCGCATTGGCCCGCTCGTAAATTCTTTGGTCGAAACCATAAGCGCCGCCAATAATAAATACAAGATGACTGGTTTGTTGTTGCAACTGTTCCAAGTAGCTGGCAAATTTTTCGCTGCTTAAACTCTTGCCACGTTCATCCAATAAAATCACAAAATCTGTTGCTTGTATTTTCTTCAACAAGGCATCAGCCTCCGCTTTTTTAATTTGCTCTGGGTCTTTACTCTTGCTATTTACCACCAACAATACATCCAAAAATTTCACATAATGCTGCAAGCGCTTCGCATATTCATCAAAGCCACTCTGTGCAAAATTTAAGTGTAATTTTCCTAGTCGTAATAAACTAATTTTCATGTGGTGTTAAATAGAAATAGCTGCTGCACGCCTTTTTTTAAAGGAAATACAACAGCTATTCTGGTGTCAACAAATTTATTCGTTGCTGGTATCTTTTTTCTTTCTTCCCGGTTTCTTTGGCGCACCGCTATTGCCACTACTAATTTTTAATTCACCTGTATTGGCCTCTTTGTCGTAGTCAATTTCAATGGTATCGCCTTCGCTCATTTCCATTTTCAACAATTCTTCTGCAATTGGATCTTCCACAAATTTTTGAATGGTTCTTCCCAAAGGCCTTGCACCCAATTCTGGATCAAAACCTTTATCGGCTAAAAACTCCTTTGCAACATCAGAAAACTTCACTTTGAAACCCAAATCTTCAATGCGCTTCAATAGTTTCTCTAAATTCAAATCAAGAATTTTTCTAATAGAATCTCTGTCTAAAGAAGAGAAAACAATTACATCGTCAATTCTATTCAAAAACTCAGGAGAGAAAAAGCGTTTTAAAGCTGTTTCAATCACAATTTTAATATTCTTATCTGTATCTGCAGCCTTACTTGGCGTAGAGAAGCCAACCCCTCCCGCAAAGTCTTTCAATTGTCTCGAACCTAAATTGGATGTCATGATAATAATGGTATTTCTAAAATCTACCTTTCTTCCCATGCTATCGGTAATAAAGCCTTCATCCAATACCTGCAATAAAATATTAAATACATCTGGATGGGCTTTCTCAATTTCATCTAACAAAACAACCGCATAAGGTTTCCTACGAATCTTTTCAGTAAGCTGTCCGCCTTCTTCATAACCCACATAGCCCGGAGGCGCTCCAACCAATCTGCTCACCGCAAATTTTTCCATGTACTCACTCATGTCAATGCGTATCATGGCCTCTTCAGTATCAAATAAATATTTGGCAAGTATTTTTGCCATCTCTGTTTTTCCTACGCCTGTTGGGCCCAAAAACACAAATGAACCAATTGGCTTATTTGGGTTTTTTAAGCCTGCACGGGTTCTTTGAATGGCTTTGGTAAGCTTTTTAATGGCTTCATCTTGTCCAATTACTTTGCCCGCTAACTCAGTGCCCATGCTCAATAAACGCTGACCTTCCTTTTGCGCTATGCGTTTCACAGGTACGCCTGTCATCATTGCAATTACTTCTGCCACGCTGTCTTCGGTAACGCTGTATCGTTGCGTTTTGGTATCCTCTTCCCAACGTGCTTTTTCACTTTCCAATTGCTCTAATAGATGTTTTTCTTTATCTCGCAATTTGGCCGCTTCTTCGTATTTCTGACTCTTTACAACTTGGTTTTTTTCTACCTTAATGTCTTCAATTTGTTTTTCTAATTCAAGGATATTGGCAGGTACATGAATATTGCTCAAATGCACACGCGCACCGGCTTCATCCATTACGTCAATGGCCTTGTCTGGTAAGTGTCTATCGGTTAAATACCTGCTGCTCATTTTTACACATGCTTCAATGGCCGCTGGCTCATAATTTACACTGTGATGGGCTTCGTATTTGTCTTTAATATTGTTTAATATTTCAATACTTTCATCGGCAGTGGCTGGTTCAACCATTACCATTTGAAACCTGCGCTCCAAAGCACCATCTTTCTCAATATACTGTCTGTATTCGTTTAAAGTAGTAGCACCAATTACTTGTATTTCACCTCGCGCCAAAGCTGGTTTAAACATATTAGATGCATCCAATGAACCACTTGCGCCACCAGCACCCACAAGGGTATGAATCTCATCAATAAACAAAATCACATCAGGCGATTTTTCCAATTCATTCATCACCGCTTTCATGCGTTCTTCAAATTGGCCACGGTATTTGGTACCTGCTACTAAACTGGCCAAATCTAACATTACAATGCGTTTGTTAAACAACACACGCGATACTTTTCTTTGAATAATGCGCAAAGCCAAACCCTCGGCAATAGCGGTTTTACCCACGCCCGGTTCGCCAATTAAAATTGGATTGTTCTTTTTTCTACGCGATAATATTTGCGATACACGCTCAATTTCTTTTTCTCTTCCAACAATAGGATCCAATTTACCTTCCTCGCCCGACTTAGTTAAATCCCTGCCAAAATTATCCAATACAGGTGTTTTAGATTTAATGTCCGACTTACGAGGTTCAGGTTTACGCTCTTCTGGGGCATTGGCAAAAAAATCATCCTCTTCTGCAGGCATTTCGTTTTTTACATCCCCCAAATTCCCTTCAACGGCAGCTTTAAATATTTCGTAAGTAATTCCAAATTGTCCCAATATCTGAGAAGCCAAATTGTCTTCATCACGCAAAATTGACAGCAATAAATGCTCCGTGCCTATAATATCTGTCTTAAAAATCTTAGCCTCTAGGTAAGTAATTTTTAATACTTTTTCTGCTTGTTTGGTCAGCGGAATATTAACAAAATTGGTATTATTGGTAGCAGAACTGCGTATGTTGTCTTCAATGGTTTTCTTAACCCTTAATTGGTCTACATCTAAGGCTTTCAGGGTCTTCAAGGCCTTTCCATCGCCTTCCCTAATTAAGCCAAGTAGCAGGTGTTCTGTACCTATATAATCATGTCCTAAACGGATGGCTTCTTCTCTGCTATAAGAGATCACATCCTTTACCCTTGGTGAAAATTTTGCTTCCATAATTTTTAGATACTTGGATCAGTCAAAAACAGTTCCATTTTTTTCTTAGCTGCAAAGTAATATTTGTTTCGCGGAAAAGCAAAAAGCTTCTTCTAGCTTCTGGCTCCTTGCTTGAGGCCTCTAGCTTCTGGCAATTTTGTTATAGGTTTTTATTTTGTGGTGAATCATGTTTCTTGTCCATGGTCCATGGTCCATTGTCCATGGTTTTTTATGTTTGTACTTTGTGCTTATAATGTTGCGTATCCTTAAATAGAACAGTGGTTCGGCAAGCTCACCACAGCGGGCTTCGGCAAGCTCACCATGACGCGCTTCGGCAAGTTCACCACGACGCGCTTCGGCAAGCTCACCACAACGATACTTCGGCCAGAAGCCAGCTGCCAGCCTCTCTTGCCTGAGCTTTAGCGAAGGCAAGAAAAAAAAGCCAGAAGCCAGAAGCCAGAAGCCAGAAGCCAGAAGCCAGAAGCCAGAAGCCAGAAGCCA
>CAIYNF010000036.1 GCA_903927505.1 uncultured Bacteroidota bacterium
TGGTTCGTGGCAAGGAATTAAACCAAGGTCGAATAGAAACTTTGTCCAAAAACGCACATACAATAAATGCCCTGTGGCATGTTCGCTTCCACCCAAATATAAATCTACCTGTTGCCAATAATTTGCGGCTTCATCGCTCAACATTTTATCGGAATTGCCGGGGTTCATATAACGCAAGAAATACCAGCTACTACCTGCCCATCCTGGCATGGTAGACAATTCAAAATCGTATTGGTCTTTGTATTTCCAATTCTGAGCCCTACCCAATGGGGGTTCACCATTTTCAGTAGGAAGGAAGGTATCAATCTCTGGTAAAATAATTGGTAAATCTTTTTCTTCAACCGGATATGGAATACCGTTTTTATAGAAAATAGGTATTGGTTCGCCCCAATAACGCTGGCGACCAAAAATGGCATCACGCAACCTAAAGTTGGTTTTTCCTTTCCCCAAACCTCTTTCTTCTATTTCTTGAATGGCTTTTTTCATGGCCTTCTTCACGCCTAATCCATTTAAGAAAGAAGAATTAATGCAATTGCCTTCTTTGGCATCCATTGATGCTTCTTGAAAATTATGTGTAGTGCCATTTTCAATAACAGGAAGAATGGGCAAGGTAAAATGTTTGGCAAAGGCATGGTCTCTGGTATCATGCGCCGGAACGCCCATTACAGCGCCAGTTCCATAACCACCCAAAACATAATCTGCCACCCAAATGGGTACTTCCTTGCCTGTAAATGGATGGATGGCATAAGCTCCAGTAAATTCACCGCTCACGCGTTTTACATCAGATTGACGCTCGCGTTCACTTCTATTGCGCGCCATTTCTAAATAGTCCATCACATCTTCCAAGCGCTCTGGTGTAAGCAATTGCTCCAACATTTCATGTTCTGGTGCAATGGCCAAAAAGCTAACGCCAAAAATGGTATCCGGACGAGTGGTAAAAACTTCAATATCAAAATGCTCATCTTGTACTTTAAAACTTAGGCTCGCACCTTGTGATTTTCCAATCCAATTTCTTTGCGATTCTTTTAAGCTATCTGTCCAATCTAAACTATCTAAATCTTGCAACAAACGTTCTGCATAAGCTGTAATACGCAGACTCCATTGGTTCATTAATTTTCTTTCTACTGGAAAGCCACCTCTTTCGCTCACCCCATCTTTCACTTCATCGTTGCTTAAAACGGTGCCCATGGCAGGACACCAGTTCACATAAGCCTCGCTGAGGTAGGCCAATCTAAAACCCAATAAGATTTTTTGTTGCGCTTCTTCGCTAAATGCTTTCCATTGTTCTTGGGTAAAAGCTGGAAAATCAAATTCCATTCCACCGGTCAGAATATGGTCGTCGCTGCCTTTAAATCCTTCTGTTTCAAATAAAGTAATGAGCGTTTGAATTGGTTCGGCCTTTTTAGCAATAGGGTTGAACCAACTATTGAACAATTGAATAAAAATCCACTGCGTCCATTTGTAATAGGCAGGGTCGGAAGTTCTAATTTCTCTGCTCCAATCAAAACTAAAACCAATTTTATCTAATTGTTCGCGGTAGCGTTTGATGTTTTGTGTGGTGGTAACAGCAGGGTGCTGACCCGTTTGAATGGCATACTGTTCTGCCGGTAAACCAAAGGCATCATAACCCATTGGGTGCAATACATTGTAACCTTTTAGGCGCTTGTAACGGCTAAAAATATCGCTGGCAATATAACCCAAAGGATGGCCAACATGTAAGCCTTCGCCGCTAGGGTAGGGAAACATATCCAAGACATAATATTTAGGTAAGCTGGTATTTTCTTTTACCTCATAAATTTTATTCTCTGCCCAATATTTTTGCCATTTGGCTTCAATTTCTGTGTGTTTATATTCGCTACTCATCCCTGTAAATTCTCTTGTTTTAATAAGTGGGCCGAAATTAATCATTTTTCTCGAACCCTTTACTGCTAAAAATAGTCTGCAAAAATAGACGCAAGGCCCTGCTTTTCCAAAGTTGTGGTATAATTCACCTTGCTTCGCTAAATTTCCTTTTCCATATTTGTATCTTAAATAGCAATAGTTGTGAACCAAACCGTAAAGCGCAAAAAGAAATTTAGTTATATCTCCTCCATTTTAAGCATTTCTATGGTATTGCTCATGTTGGGCTTGTTTGGGTTTTTAGTTGTGGGTAGTAAACACATGGAAACCTACCTCAAAGAAAACATGGTAATCAATGTTTTTTTAAGTCAGGATGTTACCGATGTGGCGGTAAAAGAAATGCAGAAAAAAATTGAGACACAAGAATTCTTAAAGAATGTGTCATACATCTCAAAGGCCCAAGCAGCAACAGATTTCAGCAATGAGCTCGGACAAGATTTTGTAAGTTTCTTGGGTTACAATCCGTTAATGGGTTCGTTTCAAGTAAAGGTAAAAGAAGATTTTAACAATGTTGAATCTTTGGTTCAGGTAGAAAATTATTTAAAAGGTATGCCTAAGGTAAGTGAAGTAAGTTACCAACGCAGTGCTTATGATTTGGCGCAAAAAAATATCAATACAATCGGATTAATATTATTTGGATTGGCTTCTGTATTTGGCATTATTGCTGTAGTATTAATTCACAATACCGTTCGTTTAAATTTATATGCCCAACGTTTTATAATAAAAAGCATGCAATTGGTAGGGGCAACCCATTGGTTCATTACCAAGCCATTTGTATGGCAGTCTATTAAAAATGGTATCTGGGGCTGGTTTATAGCTTTGTTGTTATTGTTCGGTTTAAACCAAGCCTTGCCAATTTGGATTCCAGAATGGTCTTCTTTTGACCATGGCAATAGCCTTTTAATTATGTATGCCAGTTTGTTAGGAATAGGTTTATTAATTAGCATTAGCAGCAGTTTCTTGAGCACACGAAAATACCTTTATGCACGTTTAGAAGATTTGTATTAAAAGCATTTTTGAACATTTTGAATATTAGGCCCAAAAGGGTTGGATTATTAACAGATAAATAGCATATTGCACCCATGAGTAAAGAAAAAATCAGCACCAAGAAAGTAGAAAACGCGCCAAAGGATTATGTTTTTGGTAAAGAGAACTACACCTTAATGATTATTGGCATTGCCGTTATTTTTGCCGGATTTGCTTTAATGGTTGGTTCGGAAGATATCTTTGATTTTCGTAAATTAACTTTGGCTCCAATTGTGGTTTTGGTAGGTTTCGTTATAGAAATTGTTGCCATCATGCGCAAGCCAAAAGACTAGTTTTTAGTCGGCATATTTTTTTTTAACCAATAAAACCCGCATTAGGGCTATTTTCTTATGGAAATGATACAAGCTATTCTCCTTGCCATTGTTGAGGGGATTACAGAATACCTGCCTATTTCTTCTACAGGCCACATGATTATAGCCTCTTCTATCATGGGCATTCAATCGAGTGAATTTGTAAAAATGTTTACCGTTGCCATTCAGTTTGGGGCCATTTTAGCGGTGGTGGTTTTGTATTGGAAACGCTTTTTTCAGAGTTTAGATTTTTATTATAAATTATTTGTAGCCTTCTTACCCGCTGCTATTATTGGCTTTTTGTTAAATGATTACATAGATGCCTTATTAGAAAATGTAGTGGTGGTAGCAATAAGTTTATTGCTTGGCGGTATTGTTTTATTGTTCATCGATCAACTTTTTAAAACACCAGAAAAAGAGCTAGAAGAAATTACCTATGCCAAAGCATTGAAGATTGGGTTCTTTCAGGTAATTTCTATGATTCCAGGTGTATCGCGTTCTGCAGCCACTATTATTGGTGGTTTGAGCCAAAAAATGAGCAGGACAGCCGCTGCAGAATTTTCATTCTTTTTAGCGGTTCCCACTATGTTTGCTGCTACCGCTTACAAGCTTTTAAAGTTTTATAAAGCGGGCGGTTTTAGCGGAAGCGAAAGTCATTTGCCTGTTTTATTGCTTGGTAATTTAGTAGCCTTTGTAGTTGCACTTTTTGCTATAAAAGCATTCATTGGTTATTTAACCAAGCATGGTTTTAAAATGTTTGGCTATTACAGAATCATTATAGGTTCAATTATTTTGGCCTTACATTTCATGGGCTACGAGCTAAACATGTTATAAATTATACACCTTGGATATTCTTGATTTAGCTACCGGAACTGTATTAAGGGTTTACAAACCTTATACCTGGACCAGCTTTGACGTTACTAAAAAAATTCAGCGTTTGGTATTGCGCAAGCTCAAGCGCCAAAGTAGAAAATTGGCAGAAGGCAAGCGCAAGGTAAAGGTTGGCCATGCAGGCACCTTAGACCCCTTGGCAACAGGTTTGTTGATTGTATGCATAGGCAAAGAGACCAAGAACATTGAAAAGTATATGGGCATGCCCAAAGAGTATACAGGGGCTTTTTATTTAGGCGCTACCACACCCAGTTTTGATAAAGAAACGGCTGTCGACCAAAGTTTTGATATTTCAAGCATTACTGATGCTGCCATTTATGCCGCTGCAAAGCAATTAACGGGCGAATTAGACCAGGTGCCACCTTTGTTTTCAGCTATTAAGAAAGATGGGGTTAGGGCTTACCAAATGGCCAGGGCAGGTTCAGATGTACAATTGGCCTCCCGCAAGGTATTGGTGTTGGAATTTGAGATAACAGACATACAATTGCCCTTGGTAAGCTTTAGAATCAGCTGCAGCAAGGGAACCTATATCAGGTCCTTGGCCAGAGATTTTGGAAAATTACTCCATAACGGGGCATATTTAGACAGTTTGTGCCGAACCAAGATTGGCAATTTTGATTTAGGCCAAGCCATAACGGTGGAAGAGTTGGCTGAAATTTGCGGGGAGCCTATGAAATTTAAGGCAAAAGCCTAATTTATTTCTCTTGGTTTTCAGGCATGTAATGAGGGAGAAAGAAATATTTTAAAAAAGGTTTGTCAAATAAACTGAGTTTAATATATTTGCACCCCGTTACAGGTAACAATGTAACACGATTCTGTAGCTCAGCTGGTAGAGCATTACACTTTTAATGTAGGGGTCCTGGGTTCGAATCCCAGCGGGATCACAAAACAAAAACGCAAACCCTTGATAGTTAAGACTTTCAAGGGTTTTTTGTTGCACTGGGGTAAACATAGGGTAAACATTTTGAAAATAGTTGAAATTTAAGCCCATTGATAATCTGCCCATAATTTATTACCAATTAAAGTTTTTGCCTGCTCGTTTATTTTTCCTAATTTTTTATGAATGCAAGCTATAAAGAGTAACTGTTTTTGAGTTACCAATCTATTAAACAGGAAATACTGTTTATACTTACTTCTTTGTATTTCATATCTTTGTAAATAGATATGATAGATAATTCCAATACTAATATTGACTCATTCATTTCTGTGCTTCCTGCTGAATTTTTAGCTAAATTGAATAAGCAGGAGCTTGGAATACTTGAACGTGCCTATAAGGTCAAGAAATTAGCATCTACTGGGATTATACCAGCTTCTTCTGAAGATTATAATTTTACGTTGCTTTTTGCATCGCACAGAAAGTTCAGAGCAATTGTGCAGGATAAGCAATTTTTGAATGAAAATAGGGTAGAAGGTTTTTGGAAGCGCGACCCCATGGTTTTGGTTCGCCTCTTATTATTCTTTGCATCCTCTCCTTATGAATACGCGCGCATACCCAAGCAGGATGTTATTGCTTTCTTTGGAAATAGCACCTGGATGGTAAATGGTAAAATGCTTTTAAAGTACGGATGGATTGTCCATTGCGCTCCAAATACCTACCATATTTCTGTAAGAGGTAAAAAGCTGTTGGAGTTATTTAAACTTAGGTTGGAGAGAGAGTTTAATAGTGTTTGGTATTCAGTTTAGGAAGCTGATTTTTTTATTTAGTAAATTCCTTAGTAATTTTTTCAACATCCTCCATTTTATATACATAGACACTTCCGTCTTTTGTCTGAATTTTTAAATTTACGTTAGGCGTCTGTTCGATAATTATACCCCTGATAATGCTTCCGTTTTTTAAATAAACAACCTCCACATACTCGGATTTATTTTCATGAGAAGAAGTAGTTGATTTCTTTTTACCAAGCACCATGAATAATATTCCTACAGCACAAATTATTAATCCCCCTAAAATGCTTGTAAAAAGTAATATTAAAATACCTGCTGCCCATATTATCCAGCCAAGAATTCTTAATGCAAGGCTACCATCACCCTCTTCAGATAAAGAATTTGCTTTAAATTCCTTCAATTTGGTTGATAATACTTTTTTATTGGAAATTGCAGGTTTTGATTCTGAAATAGAATTTTCCTTTGCAGCCTTATAATTTACTTTTTTGTCAAATTCAACTAATTTTTGAGATGGAATAATAACATAGTTATTGCCTACCGATGCAGTAATATTGTCTTCACTAACTGGCGTTATGAAAGGATTATCAAATATGTTAGTTGCTTTCTCCGATTGAATAACTGGCAAGGTTTGATTTTTATCCTTTTTATTAGAGTTATTAGCTAATCCTTGCTTTTTAGAATTTTGCTTTCCATTTTTCCATTCAATATGGTAGCCAGACATGTAAACCCGTTTTTCTATTGTGCAAGAAGTCAAGACAAGCGACATTGCAAGGCCAATGAACGTAAGATGATTAATAGATTTCATTTTGGTTTTAAATTGTATATAAAAGTATTATAATTAATTGAAGCCTATTGGACCCAATAATATTTTTGCAAAAGAAATGTGGTACTCATAGGATTTTTATCTAAACCAAAAATACCGCTTTTTAACATATCTCCTAAGGTTCTTTTTTGTATTACGCAATCCTACTCGCATACAAGTGCTTCTGGAAATCTATGAAGAGGCTGGATATGTTTTTTACTTCTCCGAGGATGCCTTTGGCATCTTCTAAGGATTGGTATTTATTTACCAATAGAATTGGTAGTTTTTCTTGGTCCAATTCTTCAACGCCAGTTTCAACATACTTACTCAGTACAAATTCTATGAACTCTTTCTGGTGTTGGTTCAATATTGCCAAAATTGTGGCGCGTGAGGCCGCTACGCGTTGTTCTCTTGTAAGCGAGATATAGTTCCCATTAAATACATATTCTAACACATCAAACAAATCACTCTTTTCCATATCTACCAATTGTTGCACAATTAGTAAATCGCTTTTAGGGAAACCTGCGTCCTCTAAGCGTTCCAATAGTAGTTTTCTGGTGATTGGGTTACTCCAAATGGCGCGCAATTCGTTTTCATCCTTAAATAGATTAGGTAACTCGCCAAACAAATTATTTAGGAACTCTTCTGCTGAAATAGGCTTGCCATCTGCACTCCAGAATGAAGTGGAAATCATAGATTGTATTTCGCGCTCCTTTCCATCGCGCAATTTTATCTTTAATTTAGGCCTCTTGTTGCAAACACATGGCCACTTATCACAATCGGGGCAAGGAGGATTGGGTTCAACCTTGCAAATACAAGGACTTAGCCCACAAACCTTGCATGGCCCTTTTGGCTGTTTTGGTGTTTGAGGGCACTCACATATTCCCTTGCCACATACATCACATGGAAGTGCTTCGCCATCCCATTCAGGGTCTGAGAAATGGTGGTAAGCATCTACATAATCATAAATAGTGAAAAACTCTTTGCCATCAAATAGGCGTGTGCCTCTTCCCACAATTTGCTTAAACTCTATCATTGAGTTTACGGGACGCATTAATACAATATTGCGAATATTCCTTGCATCAACCCCAGTAGAAAGCTTTTGGGAGGTTGTTAATATAGTTGGAATTGTTCTTTCATTGTCTTGAAACTCTTTTAGGAAAGTTTCACCCATATCTCCATCATTGGCAGTTACCCGCACGCAATAATTAGGATTGGTACTGGTTTTATATTGGTTTACCAAATCCCTTATAGCCGCGGCATGGTCTTGGGTTGCACAAAAGATTATGGCTTTTTCTTTTTGGTTGGCATCGCTCATATATATTTGAACACGATTAGCCTCTCTTGCTTTTATTTCAATAATGCGGTTAAAATCGCCTTCTGTGTAGGTTTTCCCTTCTTCAATTTCGCCTTCTATAATTTGGTCGTCACTGGTATAGATATAATCATCCAAAGTGGTTTTAATACGTTTTACTTTGAAAGGAGTAAGGAAACCATCATTGATACCCTCTTTGAGGGAGTAACTATAAACTGGTTCACCAAAATATTTATAGGTGTTTGCATTGTCCTCTCGCTTGGGTGTGGCTGTTAAGCCCAATTGAACAGCGGGAGAAAAATACGTTAATATACCTCTCCAATTTCCCTCGTCGTTGGCGCCGCCGCGGTGACACTCATCTATAATTATAAAATCGAAATAATCTCTTGGGTACTGCCCAAAATTGTATTTTACACCTCCATACACATCTGCTTCTTCTGCCGCCATATCTAAAGGCTCTTCCATTTCTCTATTATTAGCTACGGGAGCATTTGTCATAAAGGTTTGAAAGATGGTAAAGAAGATACTGCCATTTGTAGGTACAAATCCTGTTTTCTTTATTTCACTGGGTTTAATCCGAACCAATGCATCTTCTGGAAAGGCCGAAAAAGAATTGAAGGCTTGGTTGGCCAAGATGTTTCTATCTGCTAAAAATAAGATGCGCGGTCTGCGACTACCATCACGCTTTAAATTCCAACGTGTTTGAAATAACTTCCAAGCAATTTGAAAGGCGATAGCCGTTTTACCCGTTCCTGTGGCAAGGGTTAATAAAATACGGTCTTTGCCATTTGCTATTGCCTCAATGGTATTTCTAACGGCAATTTCTTGGTAATAGCGCAATTGCCAAGTGCCACTTTTGTCTTCAAAAGGAACCTCAGCAAACTTTAAACGCCATTCGTTAATGGGTTGGTATAAGCTTAGTGCTTGTGTTTGCTCACCAATTGGGTATGTTTTGTTCCAAAGTTCTTCAGGAGTGAGGTAATTTTCTACCAAACCCTCCGCACCTGTTTTCATGCAAATGCTGTAAATCTCCTTGCCGTTTGTTGAGTAAGTAGTTTCTAATTTTAGTTTATCGGCATATTGTTTGGCTTGTGCCACACCTTCGCCAACACCTAAATCATCGCTTTTGGCTTCTACAACTGCCAGTTTAATTCCTTTGTAAACCAACACATAATCGGCAGTGAGTTTTTTTGCTCTTACGCCACCTGTTTGTATTTTACCTGCGGTAATGTTGTATTCACGAAGTATTTTAGAACCCTCTACAACTCCCCAACCGCAAGCCTTTAACTTGGGGTCTATGAGTTCTGCTCTTGTGTCTGCTTCGTTCATACTGCTACTGCATTTGTTTTTAATTCTCCGCTAAATGCTTTTTGTAAAACGGATTTTTTGAGTTCTTCTAAATCATTTATTTTTTGATTATAGATTACTTCTAATTTTTTGGTTTCGGCTGATAATGCATTCAGTTTTTGAACGATGGTTTGTTGTTCTTCAATTGTTTTTGGAAATGAAATTTGATACTTATTTAATTTCTCTATTGTCAAGGCACTATATGCTGCCCCAATTGCAAGACTTTTTATTTTTTCTACGAATGCGGTCAAAGCAAATTTTAAATAATTCGTATCTAAACTTTTAAATCCTTTAAACCAAACAATATTTCCGTCTTTAAAATAGAATTCATCATTATTTTCAATAACCATTATTTCACCAATTGTTCCAACTGCCGACATTAGCAAATCACTAATTTGCGGAACTCCAAATGATTTTTTTATATCATTGTATCTTTCTCTTGAAATGAATAATTCCAAGGTTATATTTTTTCCATTTGATAATTCCTTAATTTCCTTAGTTCTGTAAAAAGGAACGCCATCTTTTACATACTCGCTTTTATAAATTCGTTTACTTGAAGTTATTGTTCCCAATTCATCCAAGCATTTCGTTTCCCAGTTTTCATTCCCATTCTCAAACACAACTTGCAAATAACTTTCAAAAAGTTCTTTGGCGTTTTTGAGGTTTTGTTCGGCATTGGTTTTTGCCTTGGCTATGGCGGCAAAGGCTTCATCTAATATGGCTACGATGCGTTGTTGCTCGGGAAGGGGTGGAAGGGGGATTTCAATTGCTTCAATTTGTGCTTTGTTTATTGAATTAAAAACCGCACCAGTATTTCCAACAATTTCGCTTTCGTGTTTCAACAAAAAATTAAATAGAAATTCTTTGTCTATCAAATTTGTTGCTCTTATTGCAGCAAGTCCACGCCCAATACAAATTTTTTGCGTTGCAAAATTTATTGGTCCAACAGGTGCACGAACTGACATAAGAATATCATTCGCTTCTGCTTCCTTTGTTACTTTGGTTGTCCAAGTTGTTGGTTCGCCAATATATTTTTCGCCATACTCTTTCTTCCCTTGATAAAAAGGCAAACCATTTCCATTGTCATTGTAAAATTTGCCTTCTGGTGATTGCCCTGCAATTACTTTACATACATCTCCAATAGTTTTTATTTTCCAACCTTGTTTCATATCAGTTCCAAAATTGAGTTTAAAATATTTTGTACCGAGTGTTTATCCATTTTAGAGAAGGCAAACCATTTTTTGCCCAAGTCTTTTAAAGACGCACCCAAATGATAAACATCTTGTTGGTCAATAATCAAAAATCGGTCGTGGCTTTGGGTAAAGGTTTGTAAGGTAAAATGCCCGTATTGTTCCTTGGCTTTTTGCACATCTAATACCAATTGTTTGCTGCTGCTTTTTGAAAGGAGCATTGCCGTTACGCCTTTTTTCTTTTTAGCCAAATGAGTAAGCGTGCTTTCGTCTATATAATTGTCTATAAGTATAATGCTTTGCTTGGCGGAGCGTATAATTTTAGAAGCCAATTCGTATGCATCAAATACCTGTCCGTCAAAAAAAACGCCTTGGGTGGGAAGGGAGTTTCCCTCCAAAGCCTTAAAAATTTGCTCAAACTTTTGGTCGGTTTCAAGCTGCTTCAACTCCATTTTACCTAAACGATGGCTAAGTAATGAGTTTTCCATGATTAGCTTACGCATGTTTACAAATGCATCCATTATTTGAATACTCACTATGATAGCCAAATCGCTATTGAGCACAGCGGAAAGCATAGCAACACCTTGTTCGGTAAACACGTAGGGTAGTGTTCTTCGTTTTGCGGTCGCAATTTGCGACTGCAAACCACTGTTATTTTCTGTGGTCGCAATCTGCGACTGCAATTGTTTCCATTCGCTTGCCGTAAGTTGGTACATAAAACCAATAGGAAACCTTTTATTATTGCGCTTCACTTGCTCGTTTATGCGCTTTGTTTCTACCTCATATAATTCTGCAAGGTGGTAATCTACCATCACCTGATTGCCTCGAACAGTGTATATCCTATTCTCAATCAATTTCTGAGATACCATTAACGCTTTACTCATATCAATTCCAAAATTGAGTTTAAAATAGCGGCACTTTCTTCGTCCAAGTCTTTCATTTCCTCTAAAATCTGCTGCGGCTGGCGCAATGCAGCTTCTTCTTTTTTATTAGGATTTTTAGCACTTAGGTCAAAGGTGTTTTGGTCAATATCTTTTATGTTTATGCTCCAGGAGTTTTCGCTATCGGCTTTTGTTTTCTGCAGCTCAATAAATTCTGCCAAATCTTTCTCATTAAGTGCATTGGTCTTACCTAAGTTCCTATCTAAGTTCAATTGGTAAAACCATACTTTTTTGGTAGCACTTCCTTTTTCAAAAAACAATACCACTGTTTTTACTCCCGCACCTGTAAAGGTACCACCAGGTAAATCCAATACCGTATGAAGGTTGCAGTTTTCCAAGAGTTGTTGCCTTAGTTTGGCATCAGCACTACCTGCGCCACCATTGCTTAAAAAGGTATTTTTAATAACTACACCAGCTTTACCGCCCGCCTTTAGAATTTTAATAAAGTGTTGCAGAAATAAGGAAGCAGTTTCTCCTGTTTTTATAGGAAAGTTCTGTTGCACTTCGGCGCGTTCCTTGCCACCAAAAGGAGGATTTGCCAATACAATATCGTAACGGTCCTTCTCTTGAATATCGGCTATGTTCTCGGCAAGTGTATTGGTGTGTATAATGTTTGGTGCTTCAATGCCATGAAAAATCATGTTCATAGTGCCAATAATATACGCCAATGATTTTTTTTCTTTGCCGTAAAAGGTGTTTTTCTGGAGTGTGCTTATATCTGAAGTTGTAAGCTTCTTGCTATTTTGTAGAAAGCTAAAGGCCTCACATAAAAAGCCTGCGCTGCCCACAGCACCATCATAAATCTTATCTCCAATTTTTGGCGCCACCACTTTAACAATGGTTGTAATAAGTGGACGCGGTGTATAGTACTCGCCACCATTGCGACCAGCATTGCCCATGTTTTGAATCTTAGACTCATATAAATGGCTCATTTCATGCTTTTCTGCATGGGTTCGGAAACGAAGGCTATCAATAAGGTTTATTACCTCACGTAAGTTATAACCACTTTGTACGCGGTTTTTAAGTTCACTGAAGATTTCACCAATTTTATATTGAATGGTATCTGCACTCACAGCAGCAGCCTTAAACTTTTTAAGGTAAGGGAATAAATTAATGTTTACAAAGTCTGCAAGATCGTCGCCTGTTAATGCATTGTGGTGGTCTAACTTACCATCAGGCAATTTAGGTGCAGCCCAAACGTTCCATTGGTATTTGGGTTCAAGTAAGGAATTGTAAGTTTTGCCAGTTAATTCGGCAGCAGTTGCTTTGTCCTTTTCTAAGTCGTCCAAGTACTTTAAAAACAATATCCATGAGGTTTGTTCTACATAGTCTAATTCACTGCCACAGCCAGCGTCTTTATGGAGGATATCGTCAATGTTTTTGAAGGTTTGTTCGAACATATTATCTTTTGTTTTTACTATACAATTATTACCAATACTTATGCCACAAATAGCGGCTTTTGAAATACGAGCTTATAAAAACAAGAACGTATTCTAAAGAACACAAATTAAGGTGGCATTAAGATTTATCAAACTTAGGGAAATTGCTACAGATTTTCTTCAAGAAAAAACAATTTTTAGGAGTGTTGAAATGGGTTTACTTTTCTCTTACTTTTTGTGCCCTCAAACCGAATAAGGATGAGATATAGTGGCAAGTACACAATGCTAATCAGTTAGCATCAAATCTACGCCTCAGAAACAGGGTTCAATTATTAATAAATTAGCAGTTTGGATTTAGATACGCTTGTACCTTTTAAAATAGTAGGAGAGTTGTCCTATTTGTATTGACTATTGAAAACAATTGACCTTCCTACAGAAAGAAATAATGGAGCCAATTGGCTGTACCTTTTTTGTAACTCTATATCAGAACCTGGAGAGCCGATACCGCATGAAAAATTGATTAATTTATTCTTGTATACAATATAAAACATCATAACTCGCATTTGCACCTTTATTCCCAAGGTTTCTCTGGTCTGATTGAAAACAATTACAAAGCCCTCATTTTGGTCGAATTTTGTTCTATCAGTACTAATTAAATTTGACCCAACTGGTAAAAATGACTTACCACCATCTTCCAGAAATATTTTAACAAATTCATCCTGAGTAAAGTCTTGGCCTAAATCTTTAACTACTAATACAACTGTTTCTAAACCATCACCATAATCTGTAACAAATTTTTGAACCACATTGGGTCTGTCACCTTCCATACTCCTCCAGCTCAGTGGCACCTTAAATTGCATGTCTAATCCTTTGGCCTTGAGATGATTTTTGGTGCTATAGACTTTCGTATATCCATTTGAGAACTCAGTTGATGGGGTGTTTAGATATTGAAAATGAAGGAGCGTTTCTAAAATAGGATTTGGTATTTCACCCTTTGCGCGTTTGTCTATTTCTAATAGGTAGGCATTTGCATCCTCAAGTCCAATTGGGTTTTCGTCCTCCATTTTTCGAATTGCATCTTTCCCATCCATGATAAATTTTTGAAATTCACTTTCTCCCAAGTAACCCTTAAGGTATTCCTCCATATTAACTCTCGCATTTCCGAATGCTACGTTAAAATTTGAGCTTGAAATAATTACCTGCTGCTTCAAGGCAGGGAAGATTTCTTTGATTCTATTGAGGCTGTATTGTTGAGATAAAAGGTAGCCATAGGCTCGAGAAACCCTTACATTCTTTTCGGTTTTAAAATTGCCTGCTGTTTGCCCATTTCCCCAAAAGCCAATGCTTATAAAAGCGATTAGAAAAAAAAGTATTTAATGTTTTTTGCCATTATTTGATGGTCTCTACCTTTATATATTTTCACCCATTTTGAAAAAATGCGCCAGATTTTAATTATTGACTTAAAGTTGAATGAAGCCTGGTAAAAGTATATTAATAAGGGTCAGAACTACAATAGATACTGTTGTATTTATTCCCAATCCATAAAAGTAAGGACTGTTGAATTGCCCTTTAATAGCAATAATATATTGTGCTATAATTTGCGATAAAATTACACAAACAATTAACGGTATAAAGGCACCTGCTGCAAACTTGGGTGAGACTAAATAAATACTACTAAAAAGAAGAAATGCAAATGAGGACCAAAGACCCTTTTTGATTGATTTTTTTGAGTATTCGACGGAATTGTCTTTTAATTTGTTCATAATAGTGAAAATTAAAGAATTTGGAATTTATTATAAGGTTTTTAGTTTATAAATGATTTCCCCAGCAGTATTATCAAGCAAAATCAAGGTTTGACTATTTGATTTGAAATAAATCAATAGAATTGCAAAGAGTAGAATAAGCTTTTTCATAGTAAATGAGGAATTAGAATTTTTTTATTGTAAGTACATTGGTTTTAGAATTAACTTTCCATGTCTGGAACTTATTTAAAGCAGAAACTCCAAATAATGGGGTGGCATTGCCAGGGGAAATACCCGCTTCAATATTAGTAAGCGTAATATTTCCAAACCTCAATTTAGCAATTCTAACCCTTCTTAATGTAACAACTCCATTTGCGGTCTCATAATCTTGAGAAGGCAAATAGTCGCTTTCCCGAATAATACCCGCCTCAATTAAATATTGTTCAATTCTGGCGTTTATTAGGAAGTCGGAGGCGCCAGTGTCAAATAAAAAATCAAATCCCTTACCCCCCATAATCGTCCTAACATAATAATGCCCATTAATTTTTTTCATTTGAACATTTTCAATTTGAGAGTCCTTCCTTAGCTGGGTTTCTGTACTATTATTTGAAGTAATAGCAGGGAATTCAGGCCTCCTTAATATCAATTTGAACCATAACTTATTATCCTCAACTAAACCATAACCATAAGAACCAGCAGGAACACCCCAAATTGCATCACCAAAATATCCCATATTTCGTTTTTGGTCATCTATCCAATTGTTTGGATTGTTTTTAGAAACAATATGATTGGGTTTACTTGAAAAATGGGCCTTAAATCCTTCAATTTCTCCTTTTGCGTATTCTGTGGTGAAACTAACCATTACTTCATAATTAATAATTTTATCATCTACTGTGGCTTCAAAGTAAATTTTACCTCTATATTCTTCATCATTAATAAAATATTCATATTTTAATTTATGACCTCGTCCATTTAATTCATAATCAGGCTCTGAGGCTGTTAATTTAAATCCACTATTTAACATTTTAGCCTTAATTACATCCATCCTTTCTTGGGCATATAACTGAGATATTTCATCAAGAAAACGTGGAAGGTCATAAACTATTGAATTTGCCTTGTTAATTAAAACAAACAACACAATAAAAAGCAATAGTATTCTGGGTGTTTTCATAAAAATTTGAATGTCTTAATTAGTTATTCAATTATAAAATTTAGTGGTTTTTTTTGTTTTCTTTAGAATAATGAAATATAGTTGGTTAATACAATGGTTTGATATTAATAACTAATAAGTCCATATACTTCATGTCTAAATTCATTTCAACATAGATATTTTCATCTTTGCTTCCCCATTTTAAAAACCCAATGGAAGTGTAACTTTTGTCAAATATGTCTTTGTAGTAGCTTATAGAGTTGTATTGGTCCATAATTAATATATGGTTAACTTTTGGGATACAATTTGTACAGTTGTTGAAATAAAAAGACACTTCACAACCTCCTTTATGTTTAAAGGAATAATATGAGTCTCCATTATCCGAGAAGTTTTTACCTTTAAATGCCCAATCTGCATTCATATTGCTTCTAACATATTCAATGTCCTTCCTAAGGAATTGAGTTTGTGATTTAACGTAAATTGGGGCAAATAAAGTGGCTAAAAATAGGTAGAAGTAGATTAGGAATTGTTGTTTCATGATTTTAAAGTTTTCGTTTTTTGGATATTGTTTGCTTTTCGAACTCTTTAATTTTTAAGTACCAAACCTAAAAAATAAAAAAAGCGTGGAACCATAGTCAACGCTGTTGAGGTGCCGCGAAGTACCTGCCAAACAATCAACCATAGCCCACGCCGTAACGTGCGCAATAGTCATTCACTGTTTGGCTCATTGGAAGTTCGCGGCTTTCAACAAAACAGAATTAACTAACGCAATTCATTAAATATCAATTCAAATATATATAAGTATCTACTAATTCTAAATTTTGATTGAAGAAATCTATGAAAGTATATTAAATATGTGTTGTCTTAATAGTACTTCGGATGGCTATCCGTAATGCTCGGATTAGAATCCGATTATGGGCTGTAACGCCATATAATACTGATACTTTCAGATACACGGCAGTTAAAATAAAAGCTAAACTTAGGCGCAAGCATCAGTTAATTGAAGATTAGGAGGGCATGTAATTTATTTGTGTATTTGAAATTGCGCACCCGTGGTGGCCTAATGTGAATTTATATTAGTATATCATAATCAGACATGTCAAAGCTGATGTATTTACTTACATAATCGCTCGCACCACCTGATGGTTTAAACTCTTCTATCTTAGTAAATGTATTCTCAAAACCATTATTACCCTTACTTACTCTTCTCCATAACTTTCTAAGTAAATCAAAGCCAGTCTTTGTTTTAGCTAATTCTCTATTTTTTAGGTAGATTAATCCATGTATGTGAAACCCTTCTTTTACATCAAATGGCTCAGATGCCCAGAAGAATACTGATCCACCGTATTCTTTATCAATTTTGGCAAAGAATCTCTCTGCCGCTCTGCGAGCCGACTTTTGAGTTAGCTCATAGCGTGTGGTTAAGGTTAAATAGTAATCCCATGGGCGTTCGTTTAACATCTTACCATAGGCTTTTTCAGCTTGTGCTTTAAGGTTTTGTATTTTTTTTGCTCTATTTGTTTTCATTTTTTTTCTTTTGGGTTTTGGGTAAACTTCTTTATCACCTGCGGACTTTCATTTTGGACCCAAGTATTCCGCTTCGGTGCTTGCTTCGCTGCACCTTCACTACATAGTTGGGTCATACAAGTATTGTCTTTTTTACTTGTTAAAATGTTGATAATAAGTGATTTATAATTATTGATTATTGAAATAGAGTACTAATTTTTCGTAATACTCAAGTGCATGTGAGAATTGATTCTGGTTGTAGCATTTAGCAAACTTTCCAAAATCCTCTCCAGAGGGATATTTTTCATAAATCCTTTCATGCCTAAAAAATGCAATTGCAGATAACAGGTTATCCTTGCTTTTTATGATGTAAACCTTAAATACTACGTATTTTTCAATGTTACCAGTTTTACAGTCTATGCCAACGTAAATCGCCGCTTTTGTCTTTCTATACAGTTGTTTGTATAGGTAACCCCCTTTCTTAAAAGTTAGCGGAAGTGGTATTAACTTTTCCATTCCCTACGCTTTAATTGAATTTTGAATCTTATGGGATTCCAAAAACTTTTGGATGTCTGTTTGTTGGTAGTAAATTTTCTTACCAACCTGGGTGAAGATTATTTTTCCTTCATCTCGCCATGTTTGTGCGGTGCGCCTTGAGACGCCTAATTTTTTAATAAAATCTTCGTTTGAAATTGCTAAGGCATTAGCTACTTCTTTTTGTTGGCTTAATTGACTTTCAATCAGCTCTAACTTAAATAAAATTGTGTTAATTAATTCATCCATTTCTCGTACTTTTTATCAAAGGTCATACGAAAAATCGGGCATAATCGGGCATGCCAATTTATGCCTTATTATGTCATGAAGTATTTTTAACTATCAGATTAACAGCTATTTATTTTATTAGTTTTTTTGCCATTTCAAAGTGATCCTCATAGATTTTACTGCCTTTACTCAGTCGCTTTACGAATTCCAGGCTAACTAAAGTCATAATTTGTTTATGTCCATTTTCCTGCTTTACCTTCGTTATTTTATTTGATAACATAAGTGCATCAAGAACCGCCCTTATTGATGATTTCTTTTTTTCATCTAATCTATATATTCCTTTATCGGTTATTTTAAGTTCATCTAATAATGCAATAATTATTTTAATGTCTTCCTTGGTATATATATTATTATTAGCAGTTTCAACGACAGTTTTTAAAGGTTTTTTTATGGTATTTAATATTCTTGAAGGTTCACCTATCTGATTTATTAAATAGCTTAATGTATTAATTAAATCCGAAAACGATTTATGTTGGAAGTGTCTAAATAGTACATTTTGGATTGTTGGCTTATCGAACCCTGGAATCATATTCACATTTTTTTTACTGCTCGAGGCCTCGGGTATATCGTTTAAAATTGATAAAAAGTCTTTATGCTTTTTACTTATCGAATAATATTTTGGTTTTATTTCCTCGATACTAAATTCGAATTGCTTTTGTATTAACTCAAATGATTTATCTATTGGGGCGTATTGGGATAATAGTTCATTAATATTAATATTCAGAAATTCAAGCTGTTCTCTCTTGTTCTCAAGGCTAAGGGTGCTTTGAGTTTGAATTATTTCATCATTAATTTTAGCTATGCTTTGGTCAATATCCATTTTCGACTGGATTACTGATTTATTAATTGGTAGCGCTTTTGAAAGAGATTTAATATATGCCTCTAAATGTGGGTATTTGATTCCTTGTATTTCCATAATTAATTAAAAAGGTCCATTGCGTCATCAAGTGACTTGTTTATAATTTTAGCGTAAATTTGGGTTTCGCGGATTTGGGAATGCCCCATTAGTTTTGATACGTTGTGTATTTCCATTCCTTTGGTGAGCGCTCTCGTAGCCCAAGTATGTCTGCTTACATGAAAGCTAAGGTTCTTATCAATACTTGCTAAATCAGCCAATATCTTTAGGTTCTTGTTGATATATGCAGTACGTCCACTAATAGCGTTATCTAATGCTTTAGAATCGTCCAAATTTATGTCTGGATCCATAGCCGGGAATAGGAAGTCTTTTGCCTTAGGCTTTTTAGGGGCATATTGACTTATTATTTCAATTCCTTTATCTGGTACCTTGATGTTTTGCTGCGTACCAGTCTTTTTAATTATAAATGTAATATGCTTCCCATCAAAATTTTTCCATTGTAATTGAAGTAGGTCAGAGATTCTAATTCCACCTACATTGCAACAAAACACAAACATATCACGGTGTAATCTAAGTCTTGTGCCATTTTCCAAGTCTAAATGGCAAAGCCTATCTAATTCCTCTTCATTTAAATATTCCCTTGATGTCTTTACGGTTTTAATTTTATGCTTTAGGAATGGATTCTGGTTTGGTTCAATAATGTCGTTATTTACTGCTTCATTAATAATTCTTCTGATAAATTTTAAATTGCTATGAATGGTATTGGGAGCATTGTTATGCACTTTTCTGAGGTAATTTTCATATTTCCTTAGTTCGTCTGGGGTAATATCTTGAAATAAAAGCTCCCCCATACCTTTATACTCTTTAAATTTTTTAATTACGGTTTTACACCTATCGTATGTTCCAATTTTACCTTCTTGCTGGTATTGTTCTACAATTGCCTCTGCATAGGTAAAAAATTCAGTTGGCTTTCCTCCGTAAATTTTCTCCTTAAGTTGTTTTCCAGTTATGCTTTTTAGATTCGTTTCTATAGTTAAAACAGAATTATTTAGCTCAGCAAAACGTTGTGCAATTTGGTTGTTAATCCTTGCGCTATTTGGATATTTGGATTTTAATTTATTGTTTTTAAAGTCCCAAAATTCTTCTTTAATTAAAATTCCAGTAGAAACATAGTTGACTTTTCTATGTTTAATTATTCTGAAATGAATAGGGCATAGACCTTTCGCGTTAATTTTTTCCTTCCTGAAAACTGTTGCTACTGTGGCCATTGTAGATAATTGTTTATTTGAATGCAAATAAAAGCAAAAGAATTAAGATATTAATAATGGGGTAAACATTGGGGTAAACATTTCCTTTATTTGGATGTATTAATTTGCCTTTATTTGCATTTTAAATTTATGCAAATAATAGATTATGAGTTATTTAAGTGAAATTCAGTGAAAATTAGTGCTAATAAAGTGTTCCCAGCGGGATCACAAAACAAAAACGCAAACCCTTGATAGTTAAGACTTTCAAGGGTTTTTTGTTTTTGAGGGAGTGAAACTTTTTTGGAAAACATTCCATCAAAAATGGACTGCAAAAGTAGATTGAATAAAGTCCTTCTATAACATAAGTTAATACACCCTCCTCCATTCACATTTATTGTTAACATCATAAATTTTAGTGATGCCTTTGCCATATATCAGTTGTGTATGACTGAATCGTCCGTTGGTGGTATACAAATTTATGGTATCGCCAAAAACATTGCCCGGGGAGGTGTTTGTATTGATGGTATCTATAACAAAACCGCTAGTTGAAACAAATGGTTCCCTAATTTCCATTTGTAATTTAGTTTCCTTGCTTGAATTGTTAAATGTAATTTCGAAATAAAATTCCAGCTCCTTTGTAAAAGTAGTATACATAGTACTTCCATAGCGCAGTTCCTCTATACAAATAGGGTCGCCATTACCTATTCCTCCAGTACCTAAAGGATTGTTTGATTCTGATCTTGAACCAGTAGTATAATTACTTACAATGGCAATTTTAAGGGTATCCTTCTTGGTATTTGTGAATTTTAATAGCGATGTATTTGGAAAATAATTTTTTAAACCCTCCGGAAAACCATCGCATTTGACGGTTTTTGTACAACTTACAAAAGCCGCTATGCTTACAATAAAAAATATGAATAAAAATCTAAATGGTGAATGCATCATTGGCTTATGTTTTGACTGCCACAATTTTTGACATTTTTCTTAAAATTCAAAATAAAACAAAAAAACCTCGGCATTTAACTGTCGAGGTTTTTTTGTTGAATGGTGTTTGGGGTAAATAACTCCCCATTTATTTGTTGCTTTTTTTCTTCAATTGTTTAAATCGTCCTTGGTAGGATTGTAAATAATTTCTTTTTGTGTTTTCGTTTAGAAAGGATGCTTGAATCATTTGCTCAACCATTTCTACCTTTGATAACATCAGACTTAAAATGTCTTTTGAAATAGGTTCAGGAATGTCTGCTTGATTTCCAAGCGTTAAAAATTGTTGGTAGATACTTCCTAGGTTTAAATTCTTAGCTAAAAGGCCTTCCTCTAGGGCAAAATCCTTGTCGTTTATATGAATACGACTATTTAACAAATCATAAGCAGGACTCAAACGGTAATCGCCCATAGGCGTTTCAATGATGGAAAAGTTCTTTAAATGGGCATCGCCATTTGAATACAGATAATTAAAAACAAGGGTTTTGAAAAGTTTTGTTGCTTCCAATTTGTATGCTGGTAAATAAGATTTCATGAGTTGAAAAACTTCAGCATAATTACCAAGGTATTTATAGTGTTCGCCATGCGTTTGTGGAGTTCTTCCTGCCAAGGATGCAAAATCTTCTTGTGCCAATTTGGAGCCATTTTCTGCTAAATCAAATCTTTTGGTAATATAAGCAGGAGCTCCATTTTTAAAAAATATCAGCGCATTTTCAGCTGTTTCTATGCCATACACTTGTCGCGCAATTTGCATGGTGAGGTGCTCGTTAGCGGGCATTTGATTGGCCTTGTTTATCGCAGTTGGAATAGGTTTCAAAATGTACATGCCACCTTCCCCTTCTTGAGCTAACCTTAACTTGTTTTTTTCTAGCAATACAGAAAACTTTTCTTGTACACCCGAAATCGATATTCCTTGTCTGTTTTCATCAAACAATTTATCTGTTTCAGGATTCGAAAAAGGAGAATCATACGGTAAAATATGATTCACTTTTTTACTATTAAAGACTCTTTTTAAACAGGTTCTGCTATAGGTTTCAAAACCTTCTGCCAAAGTTCCAGGACAATATTTTATTTGGGGAAAACTCATGTATTTTCAATTTTTATTACGCGAATAGCCCCTATGCAGTCGTGCTTTGCTGTGGTCATTAATAATCCAAAATAATCATCCTTGTCAATTCTATGGTGTTTACAAACAAGCTGTTTGTTTGAACCTTCTGGTAGCATATTGTAAAACAATGGAAAAAGCTTTTTTGAATGATATTCTTGTCTTGTTTTTGGTAAGGTAAGACTGATGCTTTGCATCTTGTTATCTGTTAACCAAACTGCATGGTATTTGAAGGTATAGGTGCCGTCATCGTTTTGGGATAATAGGCCAGCCTCTTGCTCTTTAAATAAAATTTTAGCCTGTCTCATTTGTTACTGCTAATGGTTTTTACTTGTATGCATATTTCCAAACCTAAAATATCTGCAAGCTTTTGCAAATTTTTCAAGGTTGGATTCCCTTTTCCACTCTCAAAATTTTTCAAGGTTCTTAATCCTACACCAGAAAGCTTTGCCAGCGTTTCCTGTGTAACGTGCATGGTTTCCCTGCGGTTCTTTATTGTTTTTATTAACGCTTCTAAGTGCATTATATGGCTCTTTTTAATACAAAATTAAATGAATTTATTTAAATAACAATAAATAGTGCAGTAAAGCGCACTATTTATTGTTTGAATGTGCCAAAAAATCTTGCACAAAAAAAAACCTCCAAGCTTTCGCTTGAAGGTTTTTGAAACTTCCTGGAAGGAAATTTGCGGAGCGGACGGGACTCGAACCCGCGACCCCGTGCGTGACAGGCACGTATTCTAACCAGCTGAACTACCACTCCGGTTGTCCGTGGAACTTGGTAACTTGCGCTACCAATCTTCCGTTTGGGGAGTGCAAATATAGAAATTAAAATTAATCTGTCAAGTGCTTTTATAAATTTTTGAAAATAGTTCTAATTACCTAAAATTGCAGCGCGGTTCAATCACCGCATAATTAATAAAATATGGCACATTTTGATTTTGAAAAACCAATTCAGGAACTTGAAGATCAGTTGGAAGAAGTAATGGGGGTTCATGAAAAAGGCAAAGTGGATATGCATGCTAAGATGGAAGAACTCCAAGCAAAAATTTTAGAAGCTAAGCATGAAGTCTATGGAAAATTAAGCGGTTGGCAGCGTGTGCAAATAAGCCGACACCCCGAAAGACCCTATACTTTAGACTATATAGAGAACTGTTTTGAGAACTTTATTGAATTGCACGGCGATAGAACCGTAAAAGACGATAAAGCCATGATTGGTGGCTTTGCAAGTATTAACGGGCAGAGTATTATGGTTATTGGGCAGCAAAAAGGTAGAAATACCAAACAACGTCAGTTCCGTAATTTTGGAATGCCTAACCCTGAAGGCTACAGAAAAGCTTTGCGTCTCATGAAAATGGCCGAGCGTTTTAATATTCCTATTGTTTGTTTAATTGATACGCCTGGGGCTTCTCCTGGTTTGGAAGCCGAAGAACGCGGACAAGGTGAAGCCATTGCGCGCAACCTTTATGAAATGAGCGTTTTTAAAGTGCCTATTGTTTGTATCATTATTGGTGAAGGTGCCTCTGGTGGTGCCTTAGGAATAGGAGTAGGCGATAAAGTGTTGATGCTAGAAAATACTTGGTACTCAGTTATTTCTCCAGAATCTTGCTCCTCTATCCTTTGGAGAAGCTGGGAACACAAAGAAAAAGCAGCAGAAGCGCTCAAATTAACCGCAACTGATATGCTCCAAAATAAATTAATTGATGGTATTATTCCTGAGCCATTAGGTGGCGCACATGCCAATCCTGCGGAGGTTTATGCTACTTTTAAAGAACGTTTGTTAATAGAGTTGAATGGTTTAATTGGAACGCCTGCTGATCTATTGGTGAAAACTAGAATTGAAAAGTTCTCGCAAATGGGTGATTTTATAGAGAACTAAACGCGTTTTAGCTTTTCTAGGTATTTTTGAAACGCAGCATGCACCAATGAAAAAACTTTTTTTACTTCTTTTTACCTTCCTCAGTTTCTCTTCTTTTTCTCAAATTATAGTGAATCAAACAGATTATGCTGCAATAGGAGATAAGGTTTTAATAGCCATAGATACACCTGTGAATGCAAGCGTGCTACCAATGGTTCAACTCAGCGGTATCAATAGAACATGGAATTTTAGCAGTGGCTTATTGCCAGATCTCTTCGACTCAATTAATTACCGCGCACCTATTTCCGGCGAACCCATTGCCGCAAATCTTGCCGCAATGGGAACCAATTCAAGTCACTATGAGTTTGTAGATTCCCTTGCTGTAAAAATGGTGTTGGATCGACCCGCCAAAAACATCAATAATTTAACCCTGCGCGTATTTAAGTTTCCCTTAACCTATACTGCTAGCTTTACCGATTCTATGGTTTACTACAAAATGGGAACGCCTACAGATTTTAATTCACCCTTACTTTCTACCATTGGATATGATTCTGTGCGCGCAGAGATTTCTGCCTATGATACCAGTATTTGCGAAGGCTGGGGCGTTTTGCAATTGCCAGATACCAGTCTCAATGTATTAAAAGTAAAAGTTGTAACCAATAGCTATACCAATTTGTATGCCCATGCCCAATTTACAGGCTGGGTAAATATTAATTCGTTGGCAGGCATTATTCCACACCAAAGAGTAATAGAATACCAATGGTTTGCCAAAAATGCAAAAGGTTATATGATGCGTGCATTGCTAGATACCACCGGTACAAAACTGCAAAACATCATGTACCGTGTTAAAAAAATAGATATTCCATCCTTAAAAAGTATCACACCAAACAGTGCCATTAGAACCAGTCAAACCATAGATATTTATATTAAGGGTGCTAATACGCATTTTAAACAAGGTGCTAGTCTTTCAGTAAACATTAAACAAGGTGCCAATAAGTTTTTTGTGAACGGTTTTGTGGCGCAAAGTGATACTGTTTTAATGGTCAATATTATGATTCAACCCAATAGCGTTTTGGGTGCCTATGATATTGTTGTGAACGATCCAATTAGTGGTATTTTAAGCCTTCCTGGCGCGTTTACACTTAATCTGCCACCAAGTTTACAAAGCATCAATCCTAAATTTGTATCGCGCAATTCAATTGCGGTTGTTACCATTACAGGAAACGGTACGCATTTTAAACAAGACAAATCATCTATGCAAGTTTTGTTCTTTTACCAAGGTTCTTCTGAAAGTAAATTGGCCGTAAGCACCATTAATTGTTCAAGTGATGTGAGCTTTACTTTCAATTTAAAAGTAGATGCTTTGGCACCCGAAGGTGTTTATACGGTAAGGGTTTTTAATAATACAGATCAAACCTTAGAAATGGCAGATTCTTTCACGGTTAGCAAGGCAATTGGGGTAATAGAAAATGCTTCCCTAAGCAATTCAATTGAAATTTATCCCAATCCGGCAAGCAGTGAATTAACTATAAATAATACTTCTTCCTATGCAGAAATTAGCATAGAATGGATAGATCTTTTGGGTAAAATATATCGGGTCGAACCAATGCTGCTGAAACAAACTACATTGAATATTTCTGATATAGCAGCAGGGATTTATAACTTACAAATGCGCAACAATCAAGGTGAAATTGTTCAGCAATTAAGGTTTGTAAAAACTTTATAAACTTAATTGTTTCCTTCGTTTTCTTGCTTCTCTACTTTCTTTTCTTTGTGAAATAAATCGCCTAATAGTCCGCCCATAAATAAGCCGTATAAACTGCTGTTTACCGGACTAGAAGTAATGGCGCAAGTGCCACTGGCACAGCCAACAAAATAGTAATACGCATAGCCGCCAATGGTTCCTAATGCCGCGCCTATGGCTATTTTTGTGTATCTTTTCATGAGTGTAATGTTAAATTATTCTGCAGGAATTACCAATAAAAATCCACTTTCTTTAATTTTTGAAATGCCACCACGCACATTTTTAATGTGTTTAAATCCGTGTTTTTTCATAAGAGATGCAGCCATCATGCTTCTATAGCCACCCGCACAATGAATGAGGTATTTTTGATTTTTGTCTAAATGACTAATTTGGTTTTCTAATTTACTCAAAGGAATTAATTCTGCTCCTTCTATTATACCAGTTTGCCATTCGCTTGGGTTTCTTACATCAACAATGGTATGCGCAGATATTTCATTCATTTCACTTGCATCAATAGAATCAACTGTTTCTATAGCCATGCCCTGCAAAAGCCAAGCCTCAAATCCTCCTTTGAGGTAGCCAAAAACATGCTCATAACCTACGCGCGCCAAACGTAAAATAGATTCAATTTCTTTGCCTTCATCTGCCACAACAATAATAGGTTTGCTGCTTTCAATAAGCGAGCCTACCCACACGGCATATTGTCCGTTTAAGCCAATATTTATACTGCCAGGAATAAATCCTTTTTCAAAAATATTTGCTTCGCGTGCATCTAAAATAATAACGCCTTTTGTAATTTCTTCAGCAACCGCTTTCGGTTCAAGCCCAATGGCATTGCGCTCCATCACTTCATCAATGCTTTCATATCCATTTTTATTAATGCCTGCATCCATGAAGAAATACTTTGGTGGTTCTTCCAATCCAGCAGTAACTTTTATTACAAATTCTTCTCTTGTGGCACAGCACAAGGCATAGTTAATTTTCTTTTGTATACCAACAGTTGTTTGCAATTCCTTGCCAATATTTTTACCACAGGCCGAACCAGCGCCATGGCCAGGATATATGATTACCTCATCTGCCAATGGCATTATTTTCTGTTGTATCGAATCAAATAACAAACTGGCTAAATCCTCCTTGCTTAAATTAGATTTCACGGCTAAATCTGGTCGGCCTACATCTCCCACAAAAACAGTATCTCCAGTAAATACAGCATAATTATTTCCATTTTCATCTATCAATAACAAACACATAGATTCCAAAGTATGACCGGGTGTATGTAATAATTTGAGCGAAATATTTCCTAGTTTAAAAACCTCTTCATCGGCTGCTACATATATGTCGTAATTGGCTTCAGCTGTTGGCCCATATACAATTCTTGCACCCGTTTTTCTAGCAAGGTCTATATGTCCGCTTACAAAATCTGCATGAAAATGTGTTTCAAAAACATACTTTATTTTGGCACCTCTTTCCTTCGCTAATTGAATATAAGGTTCGGTTTCTCTCAATGGATCAATAATGGCAGCTTCGCCATTACTTTCAATATAATAAGCGGCTTCTGCAAGGCAATTGGTATAGAGTTGTTGGATATACATATATTATAATTTTAGTAAACCAAATATCTGTATTTATCCTGTGAAATAAAGTGCGACTAGTCAATTGAATACGTGATTATTGTCAGTTAATTTATTTATAAAAACGCCTTACTCATTTACCCGTCCATTTCAATTTTTTCCTAAATTACCTTATCTTTCGGCCATGAACATAGGGTTTGATGCCAAACGTATTTTTTATAACCGCACAGGATTGGGGAATTACTCTCGCAGCCTGTTAAAGGGCTTGGTACAATATTACCCGCAGCACAACTACCATTTATTTACGCCAGGTACGCATCAGTTTTCCGATTTTTTAGAAGTAAATGAGCAGGTAATTAGGCATAAACCAATTGGGTTTTTATCGCAGAAACTACCTGCTATTTGGCGTAGCAATTGGCTTGTAAAAGATTTGCTAAAAGCAGAAATTGAACTATACCATGGCTTAAGCAATGAGCTCCCGCGAGGTATTGAAAATACTTCTATAAAAAGTGTGGTAACTATACACGATTTAATTTTCATGCATTTTCCAGAACAATATCCTTGGGTTGATAGGCAATTGTATTATAGAAAAGTTGAATCTGCAATTATGCGTGCCGACTTAATTATAGCAGCCAGTGAGCATACTCAAAACGATATAATTCACAACTTTGATTGTGATCCAGCTAAGGTAAAAGTTTTGTATCAAGATTGTGATCCATTGTTTGCCGAACCCATATCCAATGAGCAAAAGGATGAATTGCGCAATAAATACAACTTGCGTCCTAATTTTATTTTGAGTGTAGGTACCATTGAAAAGAGAAAAAATCATATCAGTTTATTGAAAGCGTTTCATGCTGGATTTTTTCCTCAAAACGATTTGGTAATTGTTGGTAAAAAAGCAGCTGCTTATCCCGAATTGCAGGCGTATATCAAAGCAAATAATTTAGAAAGCAGGGTGAAATTTATTTTCAATTTGCCCTTCAAAGACTTGCCTGGAATGTATCAATTGGCAGCAGTTTTTGCCTATTTAAGCACCTACGAAGGGTTTGGAATTCCAGTATTAGAAGCTTTGCGTTCGGGCACGCCTGTATTGGCTTCTAATGCCTCCTCTATTCCAGAAGTTGCCGGAAATGCCGCACTTTTGGTGGACCCTACGGATATTAATTTAATTGCAAATTGCTTGCAAGATTTATTAATACGTCCACACGTGGCAGCTGCCTTCAAAGAAAATTCAATAGCACATTTGAAGCAATTTGATGCAAGTATATTGAGTGAAAAGCTGATGGATTATTACCATGTTTTATTGTCTGCCCATTAATTTGTTTTAGAAATATGGGAAGACAAATAATTGAATTAAAAGATCCAGTATTTTTGCAATTGCATTCACTTGCAAAGCGCATGAATATGGAAGCTTATGTGATTGGGGGATTTGTACGAGACCTGTTTTTAAAGCGGAATTCTAAAGATATAGATATTGTAGTAGTAGGCGATGGAATTGAGTTTGCCCAAGCTTTCGCAGAACTTGTACCAGAGAAATCTGATTTTGCCGTGTTTAAAAATTTTGGTACGGCTATGGTTCGAACCAAAGATTGGGAAATAGAATTTGTTGGCGCAAGAAAAGAAAGCTACAGTCGTGAAAGTCGCAAGCCTGCTGTAGTTCCAGGAACCATCCGAGATGATCAATTGCGCAGAGATTTTACCATCAACGCATTGGCCATTAGTTTAAATGAATCCAATTTATTTGAATTGGTAGATCCCTTTGAAGGGGTGGCAGATATTGAAAGAAAATTATTGCGTACGCCACTTGAACCAGAAATTACCTTTGACGACGATCCTTTGCGTATGATGCGTGCCATTAGGTTTTCTAGTCAATTGAAATTTGATATTCACTACAATACTTTTGAAGCCATCAAAAAACATGCGCAACGCATTGAAATTGTTTCAATGGAACGCATCAGTGAAGAACTTAATAAAATAATGATGAGTGCAAAGCCAAGCATTGGCTTGAACGCTTTGTTTGAAAGTGGTTTGTTGGCTATTATATTTCCAGAATTGCAAGCCATGTATGGGGTAGAAGTAAAAAAAGGGAAAGCCCATAAAGATAATTTTTACCATACCCTTCAAGTATTAGATAATGTATGTTTGGAAACAGATAACCTCTGGTTACGCTGGGCTGCCTTATTGCATGATATTGGCAAACCTGTTACCAAACGTTTTGTGGAGGCCGAATTGGCATGGACATTTCATGGGCATGAGGATAGGGGAGGTAAAATGGTTTCAAAAATATTTAGGCGTTTGAAATTACCCCTGAACGAAAAAATGAAATACGTAGAGAAATTAGTTTCTCTCCACCATAGGCCAAAAGTATTAGCGGAAGAAGGCGTAACAGATGCTGCCATTCGCAGAATTATTGTAGATGCAGGAGATGATTTAGAAGATCTTTTTACACTTTGCAGGGCAGATATGACAAGCAAACACCAAGAGAAAATTCGCTTGTTTAGGAGTAATTTAAACAAGGTGCAGGAATTGGTAAAGGAAGTGGAAGAGCGTGATGCGCTTAGAAATTGGCAGCCTCCAGTTACTGGTGAAGATATCATGAGCCATTTTCAACTCAAACCTTGCAGGGAAGTGGGGCTCATTAAAGAAGAATTGCGTGAAGCTATATTAGATGGTTTGGTTGCAAATGAGTACAATGCCGCTTTTTCAAAAATGCTTGAAATAGGGGAGCGTATTTTGGCAAATGCCAAAAAGTAATTTCGAGTCAATAATTATTGTTGAAATTTCGTTTTAAAAGTTTGATTATCCGTTAATTTTTTTCAATATTCGCAGTAAGTAATAGGAATATGCCAGTATTTAAATTTAAAGTATCATTTGAAGATTTTGAAGACACTTACCGTGTTATTGAAATTAAACCCACACAAACTTTTTTAGAGTTTCATAAGGCTATTTTAGATAGCATCAAATTTGATGACAAGCAATTGGCCTCTTTTTACATGAGCAATGATAGCTGGGAAAAAGGGCAAGAAATTACTTTGGAAGACATGACGGAAAATCCAGAAAACCCAATTCCAATCATGTCCAAAAGCAAGTTAAGTCAGTTTGTGGTTGATCCTCATCAGAAAATCCTTTACGTGTATGATTTTATTGAATGTTGGGCCATGAGCATTGAATTAACCAGCATCCTAAAAGAAGAAGATCCAAAAGTGAAATATCCCGTTTGCATTAAAAGCGTGGGTATGGCACCAAAGCAATATGATAAAGTGCAGAAATTTGGCATGGTAGACGACAATGAGTTTGATGAAATAACTAAGAATTATTTGAATCATTCTGATGAAATTCCAGGCGATATATCTGATGATGATGGTGATGGTTTTGGCTTGTTTGATGCAGGCGAAGACGGTGAAGAGGCTGCTGCCAATGAATTTGGCGCAGAAGATTAAATACAATGCTCAACTTACAACTAAATAAACCCCTTATTGTTTTCGATTTGGAAACAACGGGTATCAGCATTTCTAATGACCGTATCGTAGAAATTGCCTGTATAAAAGTATTTCCTGATGGCAGAGAGGAAACACGTACAGAACGTATCAATCCTGGAATGCCTATTCCAGCAGAAGTTACAGCCATCCATGGAATTTCTGATGCAGACGTTGCCGATAAACCCAGCTTTGCAGAATTGGCACATGAATTAGCTAATTTTATGCAAGGATGCGATTTTGCTGGCTTCAATTCAAATAAATTTGATTTCCCATTATTGGTGGAAGAATTCTTAAGAGCAGGCGTAGATTTTGATGTTGAAAACAGAAGATTTATTGATGCGCAAAGAATTTACCACATGATGGAACCGCGCAATTTGAGCGCCGCTTACCGTTTTTATTGCGACCAAAATTTAGAAAATGCGCACAGCGCAGTTGCAGATACCCAAGCAACTTGGGAAATTATTCAAGCGCAAATTACCCGCTACCCGCAGCTAAAAAACACCATCGAAGAATTGGGTAAAATATCTGGTCAGCATAATCTGGTAGACCTTGCGGGCCGCATGATTTATAATCCAGAAGGAAAAGAAATCTTCAATTTTGGCAAGCACCGTGGTAAATTAGTAGAACAAATTTTTAAACAAGAACCAGGCTATTACCAATGGATGATGGACAATGATTTTTCATTAGACACCAAGCGTAGGTTAACTAAAATTAAACTTCGTATGAAGTTTGCCACCAACTAGTTTTTTACTTTTCTAAAACCTCGTACATATCATTTCTGCGGTCTTTCCAGTTGAGCACGGTGCCTGTATTTCTTGCACGTTCTAAGGCTGCTAAGTCCAAATCTGCAATTACCACCGTTTCAATATTGGTGCTGCACTCACCTGCAATGGCATCTGGAGGAAAGGCAAAATCACTGGGTGTATAAATACCAGATTGTGCGTAGTTAATATCCATATTGTCTACCGAAGGAATATTACCAATAGTTCCAGCTGTTGCCACAAATATTTGGTTTTCAACAGCACGTGCTTGCGCACAAATTTTTACGCGTAAATGTCCGTGTTTCTCATCTGTACTAAAGGGTACAAACAATATTTTAGCGCCTTTCTGACAAGCAATACGGGCCATTTCAGGGAACTCCACATCGTAACACACATTGATGGCTACCTTGCCACAATCTGTATTGAATACTTTAATTTCATTACCCGGTTTTACACCCCACCATTTACCTTCGTTGCTGGTGATATGAATTTTGTATTGCTTTTCAAACGTTCCATCACGCTTAAAGATATAGGAAATATTATAGAGATTTTCACCTTCTACTTGCAAATGGGTTCCTGCAATAATATTGATATTGTATTCCATCGAAAGCCTAGAGAATAGCTCTATATAGTCTTCTGTATACTCGTCTAGTTTTCTAATACTGTCCTCCGGACTCATACTTTTGTATTCGTGAAGGGAGAGTAATTGCGTAGTAAATAATTCTGGGAAAAGCACAAAATCCGATTTGTAGTTAGATGCCACATCTGTAAAATATTCGCATTGTTGTGCAAATTCTTTAAAGCCTCTAATTTTCCTGAGTTCATATTGTATGCAACAAATACGAACCTTTTTCATCAATACACTGCGCTCACGAATTTCTGGAACATAATCCAAATTAATCCATTCCAATAGCAAAGCATATCCTTCACTTTCTAAGTCCTCGGGTAAATAATCTTTTATTATTCTTTGAATGGTAAATCCTTGCGATAATTGAAAAGTAACTACAGGGTCCTTTATCTTTTTATCAACTACCCTTTTAATATATGCCCTGATACCAAAATCATCAGAACACTTATGGTAATTGGGAACACGACCACCAATAAAAATACGTTTGAGGTTTTTTTCTACGCACAAGGTTTTGCGCATTTCATACAAACGCCTGCCAATTTTTAAACCTTGGTAATCTGGATGCACCATTACCTCAATGCCATAAAGCGTATCGCCTTCTTCATCGTGGTTGGTAATAAGACCATTATCGCAAATTTCTTTCCAGCTATGGTCGTCATCGTATTCATCCCAGCTTACAATTAAACTACTGGCCGAACCAACTATCTTTCCTTCGTACTCAATAACCTGCATTCCCTCAGGGAAAATGCGGTATTGACTCTCCAGCATTTCAACCGTCCATGGATCATTTTTAGGAAAACAAATCCTCGACAAATCCATGATCTCATCAATATCAGAACGCTCCGCAGTGCGTTCTATCAATTTTGGTTTTTTACTTGGTTTGGTTTTCATTTTGTTTGAATTAGCATTCAGCTTCTAGCCTCTGGCATCTGGCTTCTGTCAAAGTGCAATATTTTGAAATTTGGAAAATATTCAATTTTAGAAAGTTAGGGTTGCGATAAAAATATTTAATTAAATCCATAATAATTATTTTAACCAGCATAAAGAAACCAACAACCAGAAATCAGCCAACTACTTCAAATTATGCCACACGTTCACAACGTCATCGTCTTCGTCTAACCTGTCTAGGAGTTTTCCAAAATCTTCTTGTTCTTCTTCTGTAAGTTCTACGCCACTGGTTGGTACACGTTGTAATTGTGCGTTAACAATTTCAAATTTTCTGTCTTCCAAAGCTTTTTGCATCGAACCAAATTCTGTGAAAGGAACGGTAATAATTAAATGACCTTCGCCATCATCTTCCATTTCTTCCATTCCAAAATCAATCATTTCGAGTTCAAAATCTTCTAGGTTAATACCCGCAATATTTATACTGAAAATTCCTTTGCGGTCGAACATAAAATCTAAACTACCTGAAGTTAACATGGTACCACCAGTTTTGTTCATGTGGGTTCTTAAGTTTGCTATGGTACGGGTTGGATTATCCGTAGCCGTTTCAATTACTACAGCCACGCCATGTGGTCCTTTTCCTTCGTAGGCAATTTCTTCAAAATCCTTATCCATTTTACTTGTTGCGCGCGCAATAGCAGCATCAATGTTTGCCTTAGGCATGTTCACAGATTTTGCATTGGCAATTATTACGCGCAACCTCGAATTGCTATCTGGATCACCACTTCCGCCACCCGCTTTAATAGCAATGGCTATTTCTTTACCTATCTTAGTAAATGCCTGACTCATCTTGGCATAACGAGCAAACATTTTGTGTTTGCGTTTTTCAAATACCCTACCCATAAGTGTTTCTGTCTATTGTTGAATAAATGCAAATATAGCTTCCTTTGGCTAAGTAAAAAGTGCGAAATGCTGTGATTTTTCATTTCTTTCTCGAAATTGCAGCACATGAGCGAGGCAAGCGGAATAAATATAACAGACCAAATGGGTAGGCAAATAAGCTTGCCTTCTTACCCCAAACGTATCATTTCTTTGGTGCCATCCCAAACAGAATTCCTTTATGATTTAGGCCTAACAGAGGAGGTGGTGGGGCAAACACTATTTTGTGTTCATCCTGCCAATATGCATGCCATTAAGCCACGAATAGGAGGAACTAAAACTTTGCAATTAGATAAAATTAGGGCGCTCAAACCAGATTTAATCATTGCCAATAAGGAAGAAAATACACAAGGTCAAATAGAGGAGTTGATGTGCGATTTTCCTGTTTATATAAGTGATATTTCCACATTAGAAGATGCCCTTCAAATGATGGAACAAATTGGTAAATTAGTTGGCAAATCGGAGCAGGCCAGTCAAATTAGCACAAATATTAAAAGGACCTTTTCGGCTTTGGTTCGAACCGAAACCGCTGAAAAATGCTTGTATTTAATTTGGCGTAAACCATATATGGCCGCTGGTTCTGAAACATTTATTGGAAATATTTTACAGCAAATTGGGTTTGAAAATAGTGTGAAAGGAAGGTATCCCATAATGACTGATGCTGAGATGATGGCCCAAAATCCCAGCCATATTTTCCTGTCTTCTGAACCTTATCCATTTAAAGACAGCCATATACAAGAATTACAAGTACTTTGTCCAAAGGCACAAATTAGCCTGGTAGATGGAGAAATGTTTAGCTGGTATGGCAGCAGATTAGTTCATGCTGCAGCCTATTTTAAGTCTTTTGTAGGCAATAAGTAGTCTAAATCCGACAATTTATCCTCAAAAAACAATTTTTTTGTGGATAGCCTTTCTGCAATTTTCAATAGTTTTGCTTGCTAGTGTTTAGGAAAGCATGGAAGAGAATACAAATGATAATATCCCTGAAAATCAGGAACCGGTAGCCCCGCAAGAATACCACGTTACGGCCGTAAATGGCTTGTACGAAAATTGGTTTTTGGACTACGCCTCCTATGTTATTTTAGAAAGGGCGGTGCCAGCCATTGAAGATGGTTTGAAACCGGTGCAAAGAAGAATCCTCCATTCTATGAAGGAAATGGATGATGGCAGGTTTAATAAAGTGGCCAATGTAATTGGTCAAACCATGCAATACCATCCCCATGGAGATGCCGCCATTGGCGATGCCATGGTTAATTTAGGTCAGAAAGATTTATTGATAGAAACCCAAGGAAACTGGGGAGATATAAGAACTGGCGACTCTGCCGCAGCCCCTCGTTATATTGAAGCGCGTTTGTCGAAATTTGCATTGGAAGTGGCCTTTAACAAGCAAACAACCCAATGGCAAAATTCTTATGATGGCAGAAAAAAGGAGCCAATTGCCTTGCCAATGAAATTCCCTTTGCTCCTTGCACAAGGGGTGGAAGGTATTGCAGTAGGTTTGGCTACCAAGGTAATGCCACATAATTTTTGTGAACTAATTTTAGCGAGTATTGACCATTTAAAAGGAAGGCGTTTTGAACTTTTTCCTGATTTTCCAAATGGCGGATTGGTAGATGTTGCCAATTATAACCAAGGAAAAAAAGGCGGTAAAATTAGAGTTAGGGCAAGAATTGAGGAGTTTGATAAGAAAACATTATTTGTTAAGGATGTTCCTTATGGCGTTACAACTATTCAATTGATAGATTCAATAATCAAAGCCAATGATTCTGGAAAAATTAAAATTAAAAAGGTAATTGATAATACCGCCAAGGATGTAGAAATTGAAATTCAATTGGCACCAGGTGTTTCACCAGATAAAACCATTGATGCACTATACGCATTTACAGATTGTGAGGTAAGTATTTCGCCTAACGCCTGTGTAATTGTTCAAGATAAGCCAGTATTTATAGGTGTTGAGGAGCTTTTAAAAATTTCAACAGAAAACACAAAAGACTTATTGCGCCAAGAATTAGAAATAAAAAAAGGCGAATTAGAAGAACAATGGCATTACAGTAGTTTAGAGAAAATTTTTATTGAGAAAAGAATATACCGCGATATTGAAGAATGCGAAAGCTTTGAAGATGTAATTGATACCATCTGGAAAGGCATGAACAAATACAAGAAGCAATTCCGCAGAGAACTTACAGAGAACGATATCTTGCGCTTAACAGAAATTAAAATTAAGCGCATCTCTAAATACGATTCCTTTAAGGCCGATGATATCATGAAAGGCATTGAGGCCTTGTTGGAGCAAGTAAATTTTGATATTGAAAACTTGAAAGCCTATGCCATTAAATATTTTGAAACACTGTTAAAAAAATATAGTAAAGGCAGGGAACGAAAAACAGAAATTCGCACCTTTGATAATATTGATTCTAAAACCGTAGCCATTGCAAACCAGAAATTATATGTAAATAAAGCGGAAGGCTTTGTTGGAACTGGTCTTAAGAAAGATGAATACGTGTGCGATTGCAGTGATATGGATGATATCATAGTGTTCCGTAAAGATGGTAAAATGACGGTTTGCAAAGTGCAAGAAAAAGCCTTTGTGGGCAAGGATATTATCCATATAGATGTGTTCCGCAAAAATGATGAACGCAAAATATATAACCTCATTTATTTAGATGGTAAAACAAAAATTAGTTATGCCAAACGTTTTCCAGTTACCGGTATAACGCGTGACAAAGAATATGATTTAACGCAAGGAACAGCAGGTTCTCGTATTCTTTACTTTACGGCAAACCCCTCTGGTGAAGCAGAAGTGGTAAGTATCACCTTAAGTCCACTTAGCCATGCACGTAAATTAAGTTTCGATTTTGATTTTACAGAATTGGCAATCAAAGGAAGAGGTGTTCAAGGAAATATATTGAGCAAATATTTGGTGAAAGGAATCAAGTTAAAATCAAAAGGTGTTTCCACTTTAGGTGGCTTAAACCTTTGGTACGACGATGCCATTGGTCGCATCAATACCAATGAACATGGTAGTTTCCTTGGAAATTTCTTGGGCAATGATTTAATCCTATCGCTCTTTAAAGATGGAAATTATGAACTCACCAATTTTGATGTGAGCAACCATTACGAATATGAGCAACTTTTACATATCTGCAAATTAAAACCTGAGCGTCCAATCACCATTGTATATTTTGATGCCAAATCGAAACAATACAATATCAAACGTTTTGTCATTGAAACCTTAACAATTGGTAAGAAGTTTAGTTGCATACCAGAAGAAAAAGGAAACTATATTTTATTAGCAACTGATTATAAAAATCCAACTGTTATTTTAACTTCAGGCAAGGGTAAAACTTTAGCCGAAAGTCAAATTAATCTGGCCGAATATATAGATGTGAAAGGTTGGAAAGCCATTGGAAATAAGTTTGCAGGCGCAGATTTAAGTAAATTGGAATTACTTCCTCCAGATCCGCAAGATGAAATGGAAGAACAAATTCAAGAAGAGGAAGAAACCCTTGTGAACGAAGATTTGTTTACGGCCGAACAAGACAAAATTAAAAAGTTATTGGAAGATGAGCCTGAAACAGATGAGGTAAAAAAGCCGAAAGGACCTAAGCAAGATCCAGAACAACCCAAACTTTTTTAAAAAGTAGCGTTTTTTTATATCCCTTGCTTGCCTATCTTTGCCCAGCAAAACAGACTATCGCTGTGCCTTAGGGCAGAGAGGAAAGTCCGGGCAACTTAAGCAGCATGCTTCCTAACGGGAAGGGTTTCTGTTGTAATAACAGAAATACAGATAGTGCCACAGAGAACAAACTACCTTAACCTCGGTTAGGGAAAAGGTGAAAAGGCGGGGTAAGAGCCCACCGGGTGTTTAGTGATAAACATTGCATGGTAAACCTGATGCGTTGCAAGGCCAAATAGGCAGGAAATAAAAGGGTGTTCGCTTAGCACCAACAGCCTTAGGTTGTTTTTCCTGCGGGTAGGCTGCTACATCCATTTAGCAATAAATGGAGCAGATAAATGATAGTCGTTGTAATTTGCCAAAAGCATTTTGCAATACAGAACCCGGCTTATAGTTTTGCTAAAGATAAAGGGGCTTCGGCCCCTTTTCCAATTTTAAAACCTATTTATAATTATAACATGTTGCCCTTAAATGATCTTTCTCAACTTGCAGCAATTGATGCTTTGTCGAACCAAAAGCCTGTAATCATTTTTAAACACAGCACCCGCTGCAGCATTAGTTCTACTGCACTTAATAGGTTTGAAAGGGCATACGCCAACCAAAACAAAGAAGAATTGCCTGTTTATTATTTGGATTTATTAAACTACAGACCAATTTCAAACGAAATTGCCGTGCATTATCAAATAGAACACCAATCGCCGCAAACGCTATTAATTCACCAAGGTAAATGTGTGCATACTGCTTCCCATATTGAAATAAATTTAGCAGAGATAATTGTGGTTATTAAAAGTTTAAAGCAGTAGTTTTATTTAAGGCAATTGTTGCTTAACTTGCTAAAACCTTCATGCAAAAAAATAAATTAAGATTAGTCCTTTTTGTTTTTTGTTGCCACCAATTAATTTTTGGGCAATTGGTTTTTGCTCAAAAAGAATCAGGGAAAGGGAACTTAGCAGTTTTTAGTTTTTATAATTTACCCGTTTTAACGCATAAGATTTGTGCCAATAAAACAGGCGAGGATGAAAAGGTGCGTGCCATTTATAATTGGATAACATACCATATTAAATACGATACCAAACGTTTTAGTAAATCAGACAACAATCGCTTTGGAAACAAAAAGACCTTGTTTAGAAGCAAAGCACTGTGTGACGAATATGCCAATTTGTTTGAAGCCATGTGCTTGGCCGAATCCATTAAATGTTTTACTGTAGATGGTTACTTAAAAGGTTACGATTACGAACCCGATGATTCATTATATACAGCTAACCATGCATGGAATATGGTTAAAATAGATGAACAATGGCATTTGGTAGACCTTACCCTAAGTGCAGGTTATTTGGTTTGGGTGCCCAAATTCAAAGAATACTTTAATCCATTATTCTTTCAACCAAGAACCCGCTCTCGTTTGCAATTTGTATTTAAAAGAGATACTAGTTTTTTTAAAGCCGATCCAAGTGGTTTTATTACCAGTCATTTGCCCAATATTGCCGCATTTCAAAATATTGAAACACCGATAGACATATACCGTTTTCAGACAGATTCTTCAAAAAAAATGGAGAAGGTATTTCCAATTACAGGCTTTAATGGTGCTGCTGAAAATTGGTTCGGCGCAACCGTAAATGAAAAGCTTTTTTGGCATGCAGATTCAACTGTTAGTTTTAATTTTAAAAATCAAATGGCGCGTGCCTTTGATTTGAGCAATGCGGCTTTTCAAACTTTATTAGATGCTGGTTACGATCCTAAAAAGAAAGTATTTCCAAGTAATTTGACAGAACTACAAAAGGCAGATCAATTGTATTTCCAAAGCAATGAAAGCATTGTATTGGCTCGTGCCCTGGTGCACGAAGAATTGCAAAAGCGAAAATATAAAAACCAATATAGAAACAAGCTGGCCATGCAAACGATAAAGCCAGTGCTAAATTTAAATAAAAAGACATTGGCTTTTTCTAAGAAAATTCCTATTCGCAACAAGCGGAAAATAAGTAATTATTCCAAACTAAAAGAAAACTTAAGCATTCAAAAACAACAATTACAAAGCCGCTCTGTTGCGCTTTTGAAAGTGGAGGAGGATAGTTTGGAAGAATGGTTTTTAAATAAGTCTATTTACAATAAACAACAAATAAAAATACTTGCAGATTCATTATTGATTTTCGGAAGGCAAATAGATCAAAACTTAATTTTAATGCATGACACCTTGCTACCTTCATTAAATAAGAGAATTTTGGATGTAATTTTATATGAAAAAATACTAATTGCGCTTACCCAGTTTTCTAATGTTCAAAGAATAAATCACCAAGATAATTTTGATGTTGGTTTAGATGCTGCTCAATATCTTCGCATTCTTACCAATGATTCATTGCGTTCTGCTATGAATGAGCGGAATTTAAATATGCGTGAATTGTATAGGCTTGAGTCAAATAACCGCGAATTAATTGGCTTGATGAAGCAGTTTTTTCAAGCATTGAAACAACTGGTGGATGAAAATGCAGGTATTGGCATCAGTAACCAGAGCGTATACCAAGCGGAATTAATTTATCTTCTTCATTATTTCGACCTCCTTGCCGAAAGTCATACGCACATTCAAAACTATTTAGGTAATGAAATAAATTGGGCATTGCCAATGATTCAACTTACAAGGAAACATGCAAAATTGTTGGAAAAAGAATTGATTTTTGAGGAGGTTCGAAGGGAAATTAGACAAGAACTTTTTATGAATAAAGCTACACGCAATAAGAAATTATTGGAAGATTTAAAAAGTTCAAATAGGAAAAGTAAAATAGTATTAAAAGCTCAAATTAAGCGATTAAGTAAAGTTAAATAGCATTTCGGTACTCATTTCTATACACTTTCCTTGGTGTTTTGGGCTAATCCACCTAAGGTGTTTATTTTAAAAATATTTCCATTATTAAAATACTTGGATATTTGTATACGTTCATACATTATGCCAAAGGGATTAAAAATATTTTTGATCACATTGTTGATCATCTTCACATTATTGGGTAGCATTTTTATATATGCCTACCAAAATATTGATGCATTGAAAAAATATGCGTTGCAAGAAGTAAACCAAATACTAAAAGCAGCGTTAACTGCCCAAAGTATTGATGTAACTTTTATCAATACCTTTCCAAAAGTGAGTTTAGCCCTCAATGAGGTGCGTTTGGAAGACCCCATGCACAAAGGGAAATACGTGCTTCAAGCCCAACATTTGTTTTTGGGTTTTGATTTGTACGACGTCATCAATAGCAGGTATACTATTCAATTGCTCGATTTAGACAGTGGCGAAATTTTTCTTTTTACCGATAAAAAAGGGAATACAAATTTTGATGTACTAAAAGACAATGAGCCTAATCCCAAAAAGAAAAAGGCCTTTTCTTTTAAGCTCAATAAATTAGAACTAAACCGCATGAAAGTGCAATGGATTGATGAAAGTTCTGATTTTAAAATTGATACATACATTGAAGAATCAATGCTTTCGGGCAGTTTTAATGAAAAGAAATTTATAATGGACTTAGCCCTAAAAGGGAACTCAAAAGAAGTGCAATCTGGTGAAATGCGTTTCTTTAAAGATAAAAATATTGCCATTAAATCTAGTATTGCGGTCGACCAAGAGAAAAATAAATTTCAATTGCAAAATGCGGAAGTGGGAATCAATCAACTTGTTTTGGCTATTAATGGTTTTATTGAAAACAATAAAAATGAAACCAATTACCAATTAAGTTTCAAAGGAAATAAAATAAGTATTCAAGATTTACTTTCAACCTTGCCTTTTCAATTTCCTGCGGCCATCAATGCTTATCAGAGTAGCGGTAAAGTTTATTTTGAGGGGTCCTTCAATGGCAAGCAGACTGCCCAAACCATGCCACAATTGAAACTGCAATTTGGAATAGAACAAGGTGCTTTAATTGAACCGGATTCTAAAATGAAATTAGAGCAAATTCAATTGCAAGGAAGTTTTGATAATGGAATTCATGGAGCTTTAAAAGATGCGCAAATTAGTATCTCCAATATGCAAGCACAATTGGCAGGCTCTCAATTAAAAGCCAATTTGTTAGTTCAAAATTTGGAGAGTCCTTTACTCACATTAGAATTAAATGGGGATGTCGATTTAAAAACCTTACATACCTTTTTCAAATTTTCTGATATCAGCGAAATTGACGGGAATATTCTCTTTACGCTTAATTTAAAAGGAGAAAAACATGGTGCCAATTGGAATTGGGAGAGCCCCATGAATAAAGGGATTTTTGAACTAAACTTAAATAAAATAAAAATCAATTATTTAAGTAAAGTTATAGAAAATGCTAAAATCAAAGCTGAACTAAATAACAATCAATTGCAATTGGCGCAGGCAGATTTCACGATTGGTAAATCCGATTTTCACCTTCAAGGGAAATTGCCTGGCTTTATGGATTTTCTATTTCAAAAAAATGCCCAGTTAAGCGGCGAAATTCAAAATAAATCTCTCAATTTAGATGTGAATGATCTTCTAATTTATGATTCTTCAGATCCAAGGGAAACCAATGAGAAACCTTTGATTTACCAATTGGGTTTATCGGTTCGAGCCGAAAAGTTTAATTATGATGCTTTTACCGCTACCAATTTTTTTACAGAAATGCAGCTTAAGAATGATTATATAGGGTTCAATAATTTAAATTTTCTAAGCTGTGGTGGTAGTTTTAGCGGAAATGCCGAATGGGTATACCAAAATAAAAATTACCTGCTAAAAAGCGCCAATACTGCCAAGGGGATTAACATTAACACACTTTTTACGCAATTCAATAATTTTGGTCAAACAGAATTTACTGCCAAAAACCTATTTGGAATGTTAAGCGCCAATACTGATTTATTGCTTGTTTGGGACGATAAATTCAATTTGATTCCTGAAAAAATGCTAGTGCTTACTGATATGACCATTAAAAATGGAGAATTGTTGAATTACGAGCCACTCAATTCCCTTTCTAAATTTGTGGATGTAAACGACCTTAAAAACTTAAAATTTTCTGAGCTTAAAAACACACTCACCATCAAGAATAAGGTGCTATATGTTCCTAGTATGGACATTCATAATAATGCATTAAACCTTAATCTTTCAGGAACACATACCTTTGATAATGTTTTAGATTATAAAATTAAACTATCTCTTTCTGAATTATTAAGCAAAAAACGCAAATCGCAAAACAATGAATTTGGTGAAGAGGATTTGAAAACCAGAGGCATTAATTTGTTTTTGAGTATAAAAGGGCCAATCAATGATTTAAAGTTTCAGTTCGATCGCAAAGGTGCTAAGGCGCAATTGAAGGAGGACGCCAAGCAGGAAAAGGAAGCCATAAAAGAAATATTAAAACAAGAGTTTGGAATAAAAAAAGATTCTACTCTTAAGAAAATTGAAAAGAAAAATGACAACAACGATGAATTGGAGTTTGAAGCAAATTAGGATTATTTGCTTGCTCATTGTATTTGCTATCGTATCTGCGAACGCTTTATTTGCGCAAAGCAAAGATAAATTTGAATTTGGTGCCAGTGTCTCGCTTGGAACAGGTGGCGCTATTTTAACCTCAGAAGCCTACAAGCAATATACCGATACTATGAAATGTTCTAATGGGATGCATTTGAATAAAGGTGTAAATATTTGGTTTGATGTTTTGCTATCTAAAAAAACCGATTTGCAAATGGGTTTAGGCTTTCAACAAATAGGTTTTGCCCGAACCCAAACCGGATTGACTTTTAAAAATTATACCTACCCAGGTATTGGAACTGGTAGAATTGAAGACCTTTCAAATACCGTAAAAGAAATTACCTACAATTACCGTTTCTCTTACCTGCAATTTCCTTTAATCCTTAATACCAATATTGGCCGATCAGGTAATTTTAAATGGATTTCACATTTTTCTGTTGGCATTACGCCTCAAATTTTAATGAAACACCAATTGGTAGCCATTTGCAATCCTGGATTTTCAATTGAAGGAAAGAGTCAATTTAAACTTGATTCTTCAGGATTTGATGGGAGAATTTTATCGCTAAGCATACATGCAGGATTTAATTTTGAATACCGTGCTGCTAAAAATAAAATCTATTTCTTTCAACCAATGGTGGGTTTTTACCCTTTATCGGTAAGTAAAACAAGTAATGCGGCCTATCCAATTTTTGCAGGAATAAATGTGGGTGTATTGCTTTCTAATTTCGAATAATGGAGCTCAAACAATTTACCATTAGGGTTTATGGGCTGCTTTTTAACAAGCAAAATGAAGTTCTATTGGTTCATGAAAAAATGCCTCACCTTCATTTTACCAAATTTCCTGGTGGTGGATTAGAACTGGGGGAGGGGACACGTGATTGTTTGGTGAGAGAGTTTATGGAGGAAACAGGTTTAAAGGTGGAGGTAAAAGAACACCTTTATACTACCGACTATTTTCAAGCAAGCAGCTTCCGCTCAGGCGATCAACTGCTCGCAATTTATTACAGAGTTGAAGCAATTGATCCCCTAGAAAATTTAAGTTTGGAAGAGAAACAAATAGATATCAGCGGTAAAATTGAAACATTAAGGTTTTATTGGTCGCCTTTAGCTAATTTTGATTTGCACCAATTAACATTTCCAATAGATAAAATTGTGGCACGAAAATTTCTACAATCAAAATAATAAAATTGAATAGCATGAAAAAATTAATTTTAAGCCTAAGTATTTTGATGCTTGTTGGCCAAGCTTGTAATAGTTCTAAAAACGGATTAACCGAAGTAAAAACGCCTTTTAAAGGTTCTTCTTACGAAAGTAACAGAAGGTTTTTTAGAGCAGTTGCCAGTGGAGAGAGTATCAATTTAGAAACTGCAAAAAGCAAGGCCATGTTAACTGCAAATCAACGCATGGCATCGTCGGTTCAAACCGAAATAAAAAATGTAACAGAAAATTACCAAAACGAAAGAAACGCAGATGGCAATTTGGGCGATTTTGGTGAAAGATTCCAGCAATTAACCCGCGAGGTAATGGCAACAACCCTCATTGGATCAAACCTGATAAACGAAAAAACTTTTCAGAAAACTGATAAAACCTACCAAGTTTGGGTAGCAATGGAACTCCGCAAAAGAGAAATGTACAAGCAACTAAAACAATTGGCCAAAGAAAAAAACACCCTGAGTGATAAAGAGAAAAAGGCCATTGAAGAAATGTTGGACAAGAAAATTGAAGAATTAGACAACAAGGACTAGATATGAATTTTTTGTTAAGCCATTGCTTGTAGTATGCCATTACCTATCTTTACCTAACCTTTGAAATTTTAATATGACAGATCTAATAAGTAAAGAAGACGTAAGCAAAGCATTAAAATTAGAAAAAGTAAAGCTTAAGGTCCTTGCACCAGCCATTATGAAGCTTTTGAAGCTTGATGGTATAAATGATGCTTATTCGAGCGCAAAGGAGAAATCTGGAGTAGATTTTGCTGATCACATGCTCGAAGAATTTGGCATTAGCTATGAATTAAGTGAATCCGATTTGGCTAATATCCCCAAAACAGAGCCTTTTATTTTAATTTCAAATCATCCTTATGGTGGAATTGATGGCATTATTTTAATGTCTATTATTTCTAAAATACGGCCAGATTATAAAATGGTGGCTAATTATTTGCTCAAACAAATACCTGCATTGGCCGATCGATTTATAGTTGTAAACCCTTTCGAAAATATAGGTGAAAAGGGAACGAATATAAAAGGTGTTAAACAGATATTGGAGCACCTAAAAACATCGCCTTTGGGTATTTTTCCAGCAGGTGAAGTTTCTGCCATGCGCTTAAATAACTTGAAAATTGCAGATAAAAAATGGGAACCAGGTGTAGGTAAAATTATAGCAAAGGCAGGCGTTAAAGTAATTCCAGTTTATTTTTCAGGACATAATAGTTTGGCATTTAATTTAATGGGATTGTTGCATCCTAATTTGCGCACCATTAAACTGCCTTCAGAAATGTTTAATAAAACCAAATCGAACATTAAACTGCGAATAGGAAAACCCATTCCTTTTAAGGAATTGGCTAATACCGACAGTGATAAATTGTTAAATTTTCTTCGGGCAAAGACATACGCTTTAGGTGCATCTGAGGAAAATAATAAAAAAATAAAATTCAAACTTAATCTTAGAAAATTAAGTAAGCCAGAAGAAATAATAGAAGCTGTAAATCCGGCCCATTTGAATAGTGAAATCAATGGTTTGAAGCCAGAAGATCATTTGTTCAACTATGAAAATTTGGAAGTTTACATTTCAAATTACGAGGATATTCCCTTGGTAATGCGTGAAATTTCACGTTTGAGGGAAATTGTATTTAGAAGTGTGGGGGAGGGAACCAACCACAGCTCCGATACAGATGAATTTGATGTTTACTATAAGCACCTTTTTATTTGGGATAAAGAAGCACAAAAAATTGCTGGTTCTTACCGTTTAGGAGAAGGAGACAAACTGTTCAAAAAGTTTGGTGTGAAGGGTTTTTACCTAAGTCAATTATTTAAAATGCGCAAGGAAATGCATCCAATGCTTTTCCAATCTTTGGAATTAGGCCGTTCATTTGTTGCATTAGAATACCAAAGAAAGCCAGCTAGTTTAATGTTGCTTTGGAAGGGTATTCATATGTATTTAAAAGCCAATCAAGAGCGTTTTTTATACATGGTTGGGCCAGTTAGTATTAGCAATAGTTTTTCAAATTTATCAAAGGATTTATTGGTATCTTATATTCGCCATAACCATTGGGATAATCAAATTGCCAAATGGATCGAACCTAAAAAACGTTTTCATTACAAATCAAAAACGGAAGGCAAATATTTACTACTTCAAAAACATTCTGAAGATATCAAGTTACTTGATAATTTTATTGGTGAAATTGAAGGAAACCAAAAATTAAAGGTGCCAATTTTGGTTAAGAAATACCTTAAGTTAAATGGAAAAATTGTATCCTTTAACGTAGATCCCCTTTTCAACGATTCATTAGACGGCTTCCTAATAGTTGAAGTTAAAGGCATCCCAGATGAAGCCTTTGAGATGGTATCACGATAGGAGGAATGGCTTTTTGCCTCTAGCTGCTAGCCTCTGGCCGCTAGCCTTTTTGTTAAAGCCTAAAATACGTTGACCGTTTAAAAACCAATAGTTTCTGTGTTATTGCTAAAATACATCAGGAGCTTTTGGTTTTGTTTGCTCAGTCAATAA
>CAIYNF010000037.1 GCA_903927505.1 uncultured Bacteroidota bacterium
AGTCTCCAACCAAATTTTTGCAGAACGTTGTCGATTTCCTTTTTCTTTAACAATATGCAAATGCGGTGGCTCATTAAGCGCATCGTAGGCGAAAATAAAAAAAGTCAGAAATTTATAAATAGCAATTTTAGGCATAATTAAATATAGATTTTAATTTTCAACTTGTCAAGTTTTATTTTGTGGTTGCATATAACGGTTTGCAGATTGGCGATGGGCGGGCTTTTCTGCATCCCGATAGCTATCGGGATTAGTTCGGAGAACTGAACTTTCTGCTACTACAAAACTGTCAAGCGGAGCCGAAACCCCGCCTATTGCCAATGTGCTGTTATGCCCAGTATTTAAATTGATCTATCATAAAGTTCCTTCCATCGAAGGTCAGTCTGTTGATCAACCCAATGTTTTGTTTTATATCCTCCATTCCTTACATTTTGATTAATAAATCGACCAAGTCCAGGAGTATATTGAATAGAATTATTTGTGTTTATATTTGCATATACACCATCAGACAGTTTAAAGACACCATTTAATCCCTTGAATGAGAAGCCATCTATGTTACCTGATGGAACTTGACCATATTCAAGAACAGATAAACCGCTGTTTTCGCCGATTATATAAACTTGTAGATTGCATTGGTTTTTAATTAACCGACCTCCTTTTGCAACATCAATTAATTGTAATGCTCCAGCTATCATTGTCCCAATACCAATAAATCGGTAGTTATTATTGGGGCTCAGTGCTAAGGTGAACCCTAAAATTGACCCTATAGCAGAGCGAGTGTAAGGGTCCACGTTTGATTCAGTTAACTTTAACATTGAATAAGACGTCCCAGCTGAAATTGCTGTTATTGTTTTGTTTTTCATTTTTTCTTTTTGCCACTAAAATTAAAAATACTTTGCCGAATATAATTTATGACAATTTGTCTTAATATTGGGCATAACTAGTTTATACAAGCAACAAACCTTCTCCTATATACCCAAGCTTGCTTGTATTGGGGCAGTTTTGTTTCCTTATTTAAATCTAAAAATAAATATACAACTTTAATTACAATCCATAAAACATTGGATATCGGTTTTTAATTTGGGAGCACAAATTTTCAATAGATTTTAGGATTTAATTTTGGTTCGAACCGAAATAAGGCCGCAATTATTTTTGTTTCATTAACAAACCAGCCTTGCTTATTTGATTCCAAGCCACAAAGTTTAGCACTACTCCAATAATGGAAATATTACCGTTAATAGTGGTGGTAAAAACATAAGAATAGGGGCAGGGCAATACTTGCCCATAATAGAAATTTTTTCATAGGTTTTGTTTGATGCAATTTAAAAGTAAAATTCTCAAATTCCCTATCCTTGAAAAATTTCTTAATTAAACATTTCTTAATTCATCATTCATAATTCATCTGTTCATTTTTCACTAAAAAACTGAACATATCATAAAAATCTGTTCAAATTGCTCGTTTTTAGAAACAGGATAAAAAGCATTCTGTATATTTGTTAAAACAAATTATTTTACCATGAAAAACGTTCTCTTCTTCCTTTTTCTTGTTGCAGCAATTGGTTCGGCAAAAGCGCAAAAAGTATTTGGTGTAAACTATGCCAACCAAGCAGATGTAAAAGTGTTTGTGGTGCAGTACCAAAACCAAGCCGATTTAAAAGTATACAAAGTAAAATACAGCAACCAAGCGGGAAACAACGATGGCCATTGGTTCTTCACCGATTACAGCAACCAGGCCCAAAAGAAAATTTTCTTTGTAGATTACGCCAACCAAGCGGATATTAAAATATTCTTTGTGCAATACGAAAACCAAGCTGGATGGATCAATGCCTCCAAAAAAAGTTTTATGTATTAATTAAAAATACGAAACCTAAACCTCATCCTCATCCTCAATATGCAGATCTTACACAAAGCAAATACCCGCGGTTACGCCAACCACCAATGGCTCAAATCTTTTCATACCTTTAGTTTTGCCAATTATTATAACCCAGAACGGGTGCATTTTGGTGCCTTGCGTGTGCTCAACGATGATGAAGTAGCTGCTGGAATGGGCTTTGGCAAGCACCCGCATGAAAATATGGAAATTATCTCCATTCCTTTAGAAGGCGATTTGGAACACCAAGACTCCATGGGAAATACCACCGTAATAAAAAATGGCGATATACAAGTGATGAGTGCGGGTACTGGAATTTTCCATAGCGAATACAATAAGAACAAAGACAGGCTGACTAAATTTTTGCAAATTTGGGTTTTCCCTAATCAACAAAATGTAACGCCGCGCTACGATCAAATTACCCTTCATAAAGCCGATCGTAAAAATTGTTTGCAACAAATACTTTCTCCAAATGTTGCCGATGAAGGCGTTTGGATTCACCAAGACGCCTGGTTTCATTTGGCAGATTTAGATGCAGGTGTGAAATTAAATTACACGCTTAAAAATCCTGCAAATGGAGTCTATGTTTTTGTGCTTGCTGGCGATGTTCTTATAAATAAGCAAAGCCTCAACCAACGCGATGGACTTGGGCTTTGGGAAATCAATGATTTTCCCATTGAAGCCCTCAGCAACCAGGTTGAATTGCTATTAATGGAAGTTCCGATATACTAAATTAGCGGTTGAATTTCAAACGCATGCCCATTTCACTTTCGTCAAATTTGCCATTTTCATACACCAATTTGCCATTCACAAGGGTATGTGTTACCACCGAATCAAATTGGGTTCCCTCAAATGGGCTCCAGCCACATTTATACAATATATTATTTTTGCTTACCGTATAGTGTTGGTTCAAATCTACCAAAACCAAATCGGCATAATAACCTTCTCTGATAAAGCCCCTGCGGTCTATTTCAAATAAAATAGCCACATTATGACAAGCTTTTTCTACTATTTTTTCTAAACTCAATTTGCCTTGCTTGTATAATTGCAGCAAGGCATTTAGGCTATGCTGAACCAATGGTCCGCCCGAAGGCGCCTTTAAATAAGATTGGCTTTTTTCTTCTAAAGTATGCGGCGCATGGTCTGTAGCAATTACGTCAATTCTATTTTCATTAATTGCTTTCAAAATGGCATCTCTGTCGCTGGCATTTTTAACCGCCGGGTTCCATTTAATGAAATTGCCCTTGGTGGCATAATCTTCTTGTGAAAACCACATATGGTGCACGCAGGCTTCAGCGGTAATTTTTTTCTGAACCAAAGGCAGCGTTGGGTCGAACAGCGCCAACTCTTTGGCAGTACTGATATGTAAAATATGTAAACGTGTTTGGTGTTTTTTAGCCAAGTTTACAGCAAAGGAAGAAGATAAATAACAGGACTCTTCACTTCTTATGCGGGCATGAAAGGTAGCATCTATGTCTTCTCCAAATTCCTCCACAATGGCAGCTTGGTTTCTTTTAATCAATGGGTCGGTTTCGCAATGGGTAGCTATCAAAGTTTTTACTTCACTGAAAATACTTTCCAATGCCTTTGGATCGTCTACCAACATATCGCCAGTACTCG
>CAIYNF010000038.1 GCA_903927505.1 uncultured Bacteroidota bacterium
AGGATTAAATTCATAATATACCCAGCGACATTTTAAAAAACATAATTGCCAATCGGCAAGAAGGGGTTCAAAATTCAAGGTTTGGGCCGAACCAAAATCAAAAAACACATAATTTTTACGAGGATCTTTGTTAATATATTCTGAAATAATAGGATTTCCTTTTAGGTCTGCGGCCTCCAAATGGATACTGCCAAACCCTGCATTAGATAATTTAAATTGAAAATAACGTTTTGCTGCATCCACATCCGGACCTCTATCAATAATATATACAGAATCGTGGCTATGCCTATTTTGTGGATTACACCAATTTTTCAATACAATTGAATCTCCACCGGAAGACTCGTCCCAGCGCCAATTTACTTTATTTAATACTACATTGTTTGCAAATTTTTCATAGCCTAAAACGCCAATAAAAATGCCTTTTCCTCCATTAATTAAAATTCTATCTGCATCTGGCGCACAATCAATAGCAAGATCCCAACAGCTATTTTTTACACTTGCTTTAATGTAATTGCTATCTAAAAAATTAATATAAACTTGATCGTCTGAATGCTCGCCTAAATTCACTTGAACCAATGAAATTAAATCATTTGGCTTAGTTGGCAATAGAATTGGTTTTTCTGCCTTTTCACAAGCAACAAGCATAAACATCGAAACGATGAAACCTATAAAGCAATATTTTTCTAATTTCAGTTTCATCTTAATAAAAACTATATCTTAACCCTAAAAACACTGTACGTCCCATTGCTGTTGTGGCAGCGCTGCTAGCAGTGGAGTGCGGACCACTGCTAAAATTTGCATTTACATTAATAACATTTAGCAGGTTTTTTATGCCCACTGTTAGGTTCGCTTTTTTCTTCAAAAAACTTTTACCTGCGCTTACATCAACTAAGGCATAAGGGTCAATAAAATTCAAATCAACAACATTTTTCAAATAATCATATTGATACATCTGAAGCTTGCCATTTAATTTACAAAATAGATTAATGGTAACTCCAATTTTTTGAAAATTATACCCCGCGTTTAAGCGCCATTCATCACTAAAATAATAATCACCTGTTTGCGCATAACCATCCAATTGGTTTTTCCTACCTGTATAGGAATAGCCCAATGAAAGTTGATATGGAATTGTTCTATACTCTGCCGTTAAAGACGCTCCTGTACTTGTAAAAGTATTAATGTTTACATATTGAAATGCAGCGCTCGTTCCAGTACCAAATCTTGCCAAATCAATCATATTGTAAATATGATTAAAAAACAAAGTCGGTTCGAACCGAAAAACGCGGCTTTCAATTTTATAAGTATAAGTGGCGCCAATTTGAATATTGTCTGAAGTTTCGGCAACTAAATTTGGATTGCCTTTTAAATTATGACTGGCATCTACAAACTGTAAATAAAGCTCTTTAAGCGAAGGGGCTCTGAAACCTCTGGCATAAGAACCTCTTATTAAAATGGCCTCAGATAAATCGTATTTAAAATTAAAAGACGGCACAAAGGGTGCATTGTATTTTGTATGGTAAATTATACGAAAAGCGGGACGAATAAGCAAACGTTTAAATGGACGCATTTCTGCACTTGCAAATAAATCGTAATCGCCCATATTTTGCGTTTTACCTTCTATTCTAGAACCAATGGCAAACTCGTGGTTAAATTCATAACCCATTTGGTAACTCATTTTCTTAGAAAAGGCAACATTGGCATAGGTGCCCCTACTCATTATTTGATGAAACCAACTGGTATCTTGTTCGTAGGCAGATGGCACCAATTCTTGTGTGCGGGTAACCAAATCTCTTTGATAGGTATTGAATTTTCTTTGATAGAAATTATAAGATGCTAAGAAATTGATATTGCGTTTGCCATCAAACTTTTTCTCATAAAAGTATGAGGACGTTAACCTGGTTGTATGATAATATTTATCTGCTGCAACTGCTTGTGTCCAATCAATAACTGGTGTGCCTAAATCTGTAACCTTTTCTGAAAATACTTGGTTAGTCCAACGTATACTGCCACCTTCCACAAATTTCGACAAATTTAAATCTGCCATATATTGTGTCCTAGGTTTCCACAACTTCGCTCTGCTTTCAGGGTCTTGGCTATAACCTTGAAAAAAATTACGCCCAAAATTTGCCAAAATGCTGTACTTCTGATTTGCAGTGCCAATGGATGCATCTGCATTATACTGACCAATACTTTCTAAATAGGTTCCTGCCTTTATGGTATGGGTACTTTGCTTTTGCTTTTTGGTAATGATATTAATTACACCACCCAATGCATCTGTACCAAAGTTTACGCTCATTGGGCCTTCCACAAATTCTATGCGTTCTACATTTTGTAAATTAATTTGAGAAAGATCTATGCTCCCATTTTCTCTCCCAACCACAGGCACCCCATCAATTAATACTTTTATATTATTTCCACCAACACCTTGCAATTGCATACTGCTTCCTAAAATAGGATCCTGCAGAATGCGAATATTCAATTCATTGGATAATACCTGTTGCAAATTAAAAGCACCCTGTGCCTGAATTCTTTTTGCATCAATTACTTTTACTTTGTGAACAGACTTATGTAAGCTATTGGCTTCGTATTGTCCTGTTACAACCAATTCATCTAAATCAAGCACTTTGCCTGTTGGCTGTGCCCATGCAGCATTCATTACCAACGCAAACACCGCCCATAAGGCAGTAGTGCGCAGTAATAAAAAATAAGATGCTTGATTTAAATTCAAAATAAAAAGTTTAGTTAATTACCAATTTACTTGCAGCGCTTTTGCCATCTGCTTCAATGCGCAAGAAATAAATACCAGATTGTAATTGCTTGGTATCAAACTCTGCAGAGAACAACCCGTTCACCTGATCAAAAATTTTGCTTTCAATGCTTCTTCCTGTCATATCCATTAATTGGACAGTAACTTTAGAAACTGTATTGGTAAAAGTTGTCTGAAGGGTAACTTTATCTGTTGCAGGGTTAGGGAATACATTTACATTTTGCTCCAATTTAACCAATTCATTTGCAGCAGTTAAAATACTATAAAAGGTTTTATTGAATTTGATGTATTGCTTGGTTTGATCGGCATAATACTCTGTAAAGTATATTTTATAATATTGGTTGTTGCCTTTTTTAATAATATACGACAATGAATCTCTTACTGGCCAAGCACCTGGAGTAACTGTAATTACTTTCCAATCCCAACCCATTTGTGCAATTTTTGATTTAAAAACCAAATTGGTATCTGGTGTAAAAGTGCGCGCATCTGGTTTTTCATATTTTGCTACAATGGCAGTTGGGTTTTGCAAAACACCCATAACAGGATACATAATTGTTTGACCAAACAAGGTAACCAAAGATTTGTAACGAGTGAAAACCAAATCCCAAGTATTTAAAGGAGGCTCACGGTCAATAACTGTTTTGTTTAACACATTAACATAAGCAAACAATTTGTTGGAATATTCAGATTTCCTAATAGTCATGGTGGTGCTATCTGAACCATCTATGTTAGAAAGCGTAAATACCCACATGGTATCATAGGCAATTTTATGAATAGCTAATTTCTTCAAAGTTTTAGGCGCATTTGGATTTGGTGAAGTGGAAATGGCCAATAACCAAATATTTGAACCTGTAACATCTTTTGTTGCCATATTATATTGACCCCAACCATAATCAAATGGATTGCTTAAACTACGCTCCTGATTGAAAGCGCCAATATCCCAACTGCTGTCACTGTTATAAGTATGCGACCATCCATTCCAACCTGCGGTATCAAAAGTATTCCAATCTGAGATAAGCGAATTTGATTTATACAATTCAACACTTCTTCCGTCATTAACCAAAATGCTTGCAGCCTGCATCGTTTTCAAAGGTGGTTGCGCCTTGCGAACGGCAAAAGCAATATGCCAATTATTGTTACGAGCAGTATCAATATGACCTGTTGTTAGATTGTAATAAACATCCATTACTGTTCCTGGCAGCATACTAACGCTATCCGCAGTCTGAGAGAACGCACTGATTCTCAATATCAATGCTAAGATAATAAGTGAAAGTTTTTTCATATTAGGTGTGTAAATGAGGAACAAAGAACGTTCAATTTAAAACCAAGTACCCCTGACAATTATCACCTTTTCAGATTATGACTATTTTTTGACAGCCCTCAAAATAAGGCCAGAGGAAAAGTTTCTGTCATAAGCAGCCAATTAATTTGTGGGATTAAGCTTTTTACCTAACTTTGAACCGCTAAAATTACTATGCAGATACAACTGTTAAAGTCGAAAATTCACCGTGCAAAGGTTACTCAAACGGAATTGCACTACGTTGGCAGCATTACCATTGATGAAGATTTAATGGATGCGGCAAACATGATTGAAAACGAAAAAGTTCACGTGGTGAACATCAATAATGGCGAACGCCTTGAAACCTACGTTATAAAAGGCGAAAGAGGAACTGGCATGATTTGCTTAAACGGACCAGCCGCCAGAAAAGCTGCCACTGGCGACCATATTATTGTCATTTCTTATTGCATCATGGATTTTGAAGAGGCAAAAAAATATACGCCAATTGCCATTTATCCAGACCACAATAACAAACTAACTCACTAAAAAACATTGAAAAAACTCATCCAATACGGAATAATACTGCTAATTGGGGGAGGCTTCCTCTTTTTTGTATTTAAAGACACAAATTGGGTAGAGTTGTTTCAAAAAATGGCCAATGCCAATTTATATTGGCTGTCACTTGGCGTACTCATCTCCTTATTAAGTCATTGGCTGCGAGCCTATAGGGCAACCCAATTGTATGATGCCATGCATTTTAAGGTGAGTACCACCAATAGTTTTTATGCCGTGCTCATAGGCTACATGATGAATTATATCATTCCTCGTGCAGGCGAGGTTTCTAGATGTGCTGCTATTAGCAAAACAGACGATGTTCCCCTTGAAAAATCATTGGGTTCGGTTGTAACAGAGAGAATTGTAGACATGGTGATTTTAATAATGGTATTAGGTCTCATTTTTTTAATGCAATTTGACCTGATTAGCAATTTTATTTCCAATGCGCTTAACAGCCAAAATGCAATAGAAACAAAGAGTGAAATGCCTTTAAAATGGATAGTTGTTGGATTCGTTGCGCTGCTATCTATTTTGCTTTTTATTTTGAGAAAAAAACTTGTAAAAAGCAGTTTATTTATACGAATTTTTGAGATGATTCAAGGGTTTGGAGATGGCTTATTAAGCATAAGACACGTAAAGAATCCATACCTATTTGTAATACTGTCATTGTTAATTTGGATAGGCTATATATTAATGATGTATGTATGCTTATTTTCAATGGATGCCACATCACATTTAAGCTTTGTAGATTGCTTAACTGTATTTGCAATTGGAACCATTGGAGTTGTATTACCGGCGCCTGGCGCAGGTGCTGGAACTTATCACTTTTTTGTAATGCAATCTCTCTTATTATTTGGTGTTGCCAAAGAAGATGGTATTGCATATGCCACCATGGTACACGGTATTCAAATGATTGTATTAATTGCACTTGGGGCAATTGCTTCGTTAATAGTTTTGGCCAAACAAAAGAAAAAAGAAATTGAACAAGCTTAATACAGTTCTTCATAAAATTTATACTTGGGAAAGCCTTCAAGAACAGGTTAAACTGTGGGAAGCTGCAGAAAAGAAGATTGTTTTTACCAATGGCTGTTTTGATATTTTACATAAAGGCCATGTAGATTATTTAGCAAAGGCAGCAGATTTAGGAGATATTTTGGTTCTAGGCTTAAATACAGATGCATCTGTAAGCAAGCTAAAAGGACCGCACAGGCCAATTCAAGACGAAGGAGCCAGGTTGCAAATCCTCGCATCATTAGGCTTTGTGGATGCAGTGGTATTATTCGACCAACAAACACCTTATGAACTAATCAAATTGGTTCAACCTGATGTATTGGTAAAAGGCAGTGATTACCAGCCTGAAAACATTGTTGGATACGATATTGTTACTGCTAAAGGAGGATCGGTGAAAACTATCGACTTTATTAATGGTTATTCAACTAGCGCCATAGAGAAAAAAATTAAATCGGCTTAAGTAAAATCAGATGTCAATCATTTGATTATGTTTAAGCAAATTCTATATTCGCCACAACAAAAAGAAAGTATATGAACTTTGACTTTACAGAAGAGCATTTGAATGTGCAACAAGCAGCACGTGATTTTGCACAAACAGAATTATTACCAGGTGTAATTGAACGTGATAACGAACAGAAATTCCCTTACGAACAAATTAAAAAATTAGGTGAATTAGGGTTTTTAGGAATTATGGTAGATCCTAAATATGGCGGATCTGGAATGGATACCATTTCTTACGTTTTGGCAATGGAAGAATTATCTAAAATTGATGCCTCTGCTTCCGTAGTTGTATCCGTTAATAATTCCTTGGTTTGTTGGGGACTTGAAACGTATGGTTCGGAAGAACAAAAACAAAAATACTTAGTCCCTATGGCGAGCGGCCAGGTGCATGGCGCTTTCCTGCTTTCTGAGCCAGAAGCGGGAAGTGATGCTACTTCGCAAAGAACTACTGCAGAAGACAAAGGCGATTATTATTTGTTAAACGGAACAAAAAACTGGATCACCAATGGAAATACTGCAACCTATTATTTAGTTATTGCACAAACTCACGTAGAAAAAGGTCATAAAGGAATTAATGCCTTTATTGTAGAAAAAAATTCACCCGGTGTTACGGTAGGAAAGAAAGAAGATAAAATGGGTATTCGCGGAAGTGATACACATTCTATTATGTTCCAAGATGTAAAAGTTCCAAAAGAAAACAGAATTGGCGAAGACGGATTTGGTTTCAAATTTGCCATGAAAGTTTTAGCGGGTGGTCGTATTGGAATTGCAGCTCAAGCGTTAGGTATTGCTAGTGGCGCTTATGAATTGGCCTTAAAATATTCAAAAGAACGCAAAGCATTTGGAAAAGAAATTATGCACCACCAAGCTATCCAATTTAAGTTGGCAGATATGGCAACACAAATTGAAGCTGCAAGGTTAATGATTCTAAAAGCTGCCTATTTAAAAGATACACATCAAGATTATGCTTTGGCTAGTTCTATGGCCAAAGTATTTGCATCAGAAACCGCCATGTGGGTTACCACTGAAGCCGTTCAAGTACATGGTGGTTATGGCTATGTAAAAGAATACCATGTAGAAAGACTTATGCGTGATGCAAAAATCACTCAAATTTATGAAGGAACAAGTGAAGTAAATCGCATTGTAATTTCAAGAGAAATTTTAAGATAAATTCTACTTATATTATCATAAAAAAAGCTTCCAATGGAAGCTTTTTTTATGCCTCTAAATGTACAATATCTTTTTGCTTCAAAAGCTCAAATAGCTTGCCATCAAAACTCAATTGGTAAAGGCAAAGATTGCTATGGCCATATTTTTCCATATTTAAAAGCGGCTCATTTAAAAGCGTGCATAAAAAACTTTTTAATGCTCTTCCATGCATGGCAATTAATACACAAGCATGTGATTCATTTTTCAACTTTTCAATAAATGGAATTTGTCGTGCTTGTAATTCATTTGCACTTTCTCCATTTTCAATTTTTGCTGTATAATCCCCCTCATTCCATGCATTAACAACACGCCAATATTTCTCGCGTTCAGATACACTTTGAGGCTTTCCTTCAAAAACTCCCCAAGATATTTCATTGAGCGCCGCATCTGCCTGAAATGAATGACCAGCTGCAATAAATGGCATTACGCTTTGTTGCGTTCGAACCAAAGCAGAAGTATAAATTTTATCAAATGGAACATCTTTATAAAAATTATAAAAACTTTGCGCCTGCATACGGCCGAGTTCATTTAAAGGCATATCTACGCCACTTCCCTGAACAATACCCAATTTATTATATTCGGTTTCGCCGTGGCGAATAATATAAAACAAACTTTTTCCCATGAAGGATGCAATTTAAGTAGAATATAATTGACATTTCTAACAAGTAGCCATTATATTGCTTGAAAGAATTTTAGCATATGTTAATCAGCCAACTTAAATATACGGAAGAATTTGGATGGGAAACCCTATCTAATGCTCCAGAAATTACCAAACCAACTTTAGCACTTATTTTTGGTTCGACCCAACTTATAAAAGAAAATAAGGGCATTGCTATTCTTAAAGAAAGATTCCCTGAAACCATATTCATTGGAGGATCTACAGCTGGAGAAATTTGCGGAACTAAGGTATATGATGATACTATTATTGCCACCTTAATTGAATTTGAAAAGTCAACTATCGCCTACGTTAGCGAACCAATAAGTAAGCCCGAAGACAGTTTTATTACAGGTCAGAAATTGCTTGAAAAATTACCAAAAGACGAGTTAAAACACGTCTTTGTAATAAGCGAAGGGTTAAATATAAACGGCTCAGAACTGGTAAATGGGATGCGCTCTAAAACCCCAAATAGGGTAAGAATAACAGGTGGATTGGCGGCAGATGGCCCAAATTTTTCTGAAACTTTCACCCTGTCTGAAAATGGTGAAGCACAAAAAAACCACATAACGGCCATTGGGTTTTACGGGAAAAGTTTGCGTATTTCCTATGGCAGCATGGGCGGCTGGGATAGTTTTGGCGTTGCGCGCTTGGTTACCAAATCAAAAAACAATGTATTGTATGAATTAGATGGAAAACCCGCATTGGCATTATATAAAACCTTTTTGGGAGAACAACTTGCAAGTGACCTTCCATCGTCTGGATTATTATTTCCCCTTAGTTTAAGAATTGACAAAGACAGCGAACCCGTTGTAAGAACAATTCTTGCAGTAGATGAAGCTACACAATCTCTAACCTTTGCAGGAGATATTCCAGAAGGATCACATGTTCGTTTAATGAAAGCTAATTTTGATCGTTTAATTGAAGGGGCCTCTGGTGCTGCTAAAAACTCATTATTTAATTTTCCAGGACAAACACCAAGTATCGCAATTTTAATAAGTTGTGTTGGGAGAAAACTAGTTTTAAAACAAATAGTAGAAGAGGAAGTTGAGGCAGTAGAAGAAATATTAGGAAAAGAAACCAAACTATGTGGATTTTATTCCTACGGTGAAGTTTCTCCTTTTTCACCTGAAGCTAAATGTGAATTGCATAACCAAACAATGACCATAACAAGTTTTAGTGAAATTGTATAATGAATAATGTATTTCAAATTATTTATAATATAAATTTGTAAAGATTTAATTCATGCATAAACTACTAAAACAACAACTCACGACGCTATACGGCGAAGCGCTTCCAAACGTAACGCACATAGACGCGCTTTTGAATTTAGTAGATCAAAGCTATAACGGTTTTCAGAATGAATATGAAAACTTAGAACGATCAACTAAGCGCAGCGAAAGCGAATCTTACAAAGAACTGCATAATTTTAAATCTGCTATTGATATGGCAGCCCTCGTTTCTATTTCAGATGTTAGTGGCGCTATTATTTCGGCAAATGCCAATTTTTGCGCTTCATGTGGTTA
>CAIYNF010000039.1 GCA_903927505.1 uncultured Bacteroidota bacterium
CCAAAATCCTTTATTGGTTCAGCCAGGACAAAGGCATGCTTGGTTTAAAACAAAACAACAGGCTATAAAAGCGTGTTGGACAATCCTTTTTATTGCAGAAGCCTACCTAAGCATACAATGCTTAAACCTACATGAATTGCTCTATGGCAGCATACTTCTCTTAGCCTTATTTGGCTACCTCTTCTTGCATAAAAAAATGAAACGCATTTTCATTTTAGAAAAAGAAATTCTTATCGCCATTTTATATGTGGCAGCTGTATTATTTGCCGTGTACATGCAACTAATTTTAACGTATAATAGCTATACTTTTTTTGCATTTTTTTTACTGGCAAGTATTTTGTTTTTCACCTGCCTACAAAATCTTTTTTCCATTGCCATCATCGAATCCAATGCCGATGAAAATGCACAAATTAAAAACATTACCCATTCCTTCGGAGCCTCGCGCTTGCAGCGTTTACAAGCAGCCATGCTTTTGTTGCAAGTGTTTCTTTCATTGCTTATTTATGTTATTTTTCCCAACCCAATTTCCCAAAAGGCCTGCACTATGCTATTCAGTATTTCTGCCCTTAATTTCCTGCTCCCTTTTCTTTTTCCCGAACCCAAAAATGAAGTGTATCGTTTAATTGGTGATGGGATATTTATTTTAGCTTTTCTTATTTAATAAATTCAGCTTTTCTTGGAATGATACTTGCCCGCCGCAGATTTAGCGAAGGAAAGAAAAAAACTCGTCTCTCGCTTCTCGTCTCTCGCTTCTAACACTTTTAGAAAATTTACCTGAATAGAATAAACGCTTCGGCAAGCTCAGCATGACGAACTTAGTTAAGCAGCGCTAGAAAATCTTATCCGCCGAAGCTTCAGCTTAGGTGGACTCGTCTCTCGCCTCTAAAAAATGAGCCTCCCAAGATTTAGCTTTAGCGAAAGCAAAAAAAAAAGCTAGCAGCCAGAGGCCAGAGGCTAGCAGCCAAATTCTGCCAGAAACAAAATTTACCTATCTTTGCAACAATGGCATACAAAAAATTAATTCTAAAAAGTGGAAGAGAACGCTCTTTAATTAACCGACATCCTTGGGTTTTTAGCGGCGCAGTAAAGGATTTACCGCAAGCAGAAAATGGCGAAATTATTGAAGTACATTCCAACCACAAAGAATTATTGGGCTACGGTTTCTTTTCTCCCAACAGCCAAATTACTTGTCGTGTTTTCGAATTCACCCAAGAAGAAATTACCATTGATGCGGCCTTTTGGATTGGTAAATTACAGAATGCATTTAATCTTCGTATGCGTTTGTTTAATGCCGCCGAAACCAATTGCTACAGGCTGTTGCATGCCGAAGGCGATTTCTTCCCTGGCATTATTATAGATGTGTATGGTGCCGTTGCAGTGGTGCAAGTTTTGGTGCGTGGCGTAGAACAAATTGCAGAAATAGTTTACCAAGGTTTAAACCAATTGGGCTTCAGTTTTATATACCTCAAAACAAAACAAAATACACAATTGCTCGAGCAAGTTGAGCAGGGGAGTAGGTGGGTTGGCGCGGCGCATCCTATGCCTATTACTGTTTTAGAACATGGCATTTCTTTTCAGGTAAATGTAGAAACAGGACAAAAAACTGGTTTCTTTATCGACCAAAGGGAGAATAGAAAATTATTGGCTGAATGGTCCAATGGGAAAAAAGTACTCAATACTTTTTCGTATTCTGGGGGCTTTAGTATTTATGCCCTCAAGGCGGGTGCCAGCTTGGTACATAGCGTTGATAGTTCGCGCGATGCCATTGCACTTTGCGAGGCCAATATTGCTTTAGAAAGTATGCAAGACAAACATCAATCTTTCACAGAAGATTGTTTCGATTTTCTCAAGCGTATCGACGATGATTTTTATGATGTGGTGGTTTTGGATCCACCTGCTTTTGCAAAAAATGCGCGCTCGGTTCCCAATGCGGCCCGTGGCTACCAAAACCTCAATGCTTTAGGCTTTAGAAAAATAAAAAAAGGAGGCATCCTTTTCACCTACTCTTGTAGTCAACATATAGACAAAGACTTGTTTAGAAAAGTAGTTTTTTCCGCTGCAGCAGAGGCCAGAAGAAATGTGCGTGTGCTCAAACAATTATCCCAACCAGAAGACCATCCCATCAATATTTTTCATCCAGAAGGGGAGTACCTTAAGGGATTAATGCTGCTGGTAGATTAATTTTTTCCGCTTAAAATTTTTCTGCAATTAGGAATGTTTTTCCCGTTCTGAACCAATTTATTTTCGAGGCAAGGCCTAAATCCATTGCCGCTCTAGCAATTTGCAGCTTGGCACCAACTATGCTTATTGTTGCCATTGATGAAATTGCTTTTTAAATTTATTTTTACTTTTACGCTTGTTCCCTTTTTTCTTTTCTTAAAAGGCGAAATGTCGTTTCACACTTTTGTGGAGGTAAATGAATTAGATAAAAGTTTTGCAAATTTTGGCAACACTATTTTCTCTGGGTTCGAACCTAAAAAATATGTTTCTTTTAAATTGCCTGTAAAAACAATTTCCAACAACAAAAATTTTAATGCCGCAGGATTGTGTATTTCCCTCTACGATGAAAATTACCAGCTCCTCACCCAAACGCAGGTTTCTGGTAAGTATATCAATTTTATTTTACCCAAAGCATTAGATACAAATCAAACTTATCATGTGGTGGTGCCAAGCACCTCAGATGAACTCACCCTTATGCCCGGTAAAGAAAAGGAAGCGCTTCTTATTTATGAAGCACACCTAGCAGACAATTAAAAATAACAGTAAAATGTTTTCGGTTCGAACCGACACTTATTGAAACAACATACGCTCTATATCCTTGGTATTTGGGAGCGTTACATCATTGTCTAAGCTTTCAAAAATAGAGTTCTTGCTCACAAATTCTGGTACCAAATTTTTCATCTTAGCAACAATTAGCATATTGTCTTGCGTATTGTATAATTCTATCAATTCAATAATGGCTTGTCTTACTTCTTTAAAATCGTAAGTGCGCACCTTGCCAATCATAATTTTACTATGGTGTGTTGGCAAGGTATTTTCCCCATCGTTCAATAACTCTTCAAATATTTTTTCACCTGGTCTTAAGCCAGTATATACAATTTGAATATCCTTGCCCAAGCTCATGCCACTTAGCTTCACCATCTTTTTAGCTAAGTCAACAATTTTGGTAGATTTACCCATGTCAAACACATAAATTTCACCACCATTTCCCATATTTCCTGCCTCCAAAACAAGCTGACAAGCTTCTGGGATGGTCATAAAATAACGGGTAATATCTGGGTGGGTTACGGTAATTGGTCCGCCTTCCTCAATTTGTTTTCTAAACTTCGGAATCACAGATCCGCTCGAACCCAAAACATTGCCAAAACGGGTAGTAATAAACTTGGTTTTTCCTGCTCCTGTTTTGCTATTGTGTTCGTACATCGACTGCACATAAATTTCTGCAATGCGCTTGCTGGCACCCATAACATTGGTAGGGTTTACAGCCTTGTCTGTGCTTATCATTACAAAGCGCTCTGCGCCATAATTCACGGCCATTTCTGCCAAAATCTTGGTGCCACTTACATTCACCCTAATGGCTTCTCCAGGATTGTCTTCCATTAAAGGAACATGTTTATAGGCCGCGGCATGGTAAATAATATCTGGATGAAAATGTTCAAATACCCTGGCCATTCTGGGACTACTGGTTATGTCTGCAATAATTATTTCGCAGAATGTATTCATGGCACTGGGATGCAATTCTCTAATTTCTGCATCCAGTTCGTATAATTTAATTTCAGAACAATCTAAACAAAGCAATTTTTTAGGTCTAAATTTCAAAAGCTGCCTCACCATCTCCGACCCAATAGAACCGCCTGCTCCCGTAACTAAAACCACTTTATTGTTTACCTGATCCGAGATATTGTTTTTGTTTAATTGTATGATGTCACGCTCAATCAAATCCTCAATTTTTACGTGTTTCATTTGTTTAAAACTCAATTCACCATTGATCCATTTTTCAACAGGAGGAACGGTTCTCACAGTTACGTTTAAGTTCAAACAACGTTCAATAATATCTTGCTTTTTGGCAATAGAAATAGTTGGATCGGCAATAACCAATTGCTTTACTTTTAAGCGCTGCAATACGCTTTCTAAATCTAAATGCGAATGGTAAATACTAACACCTTCTAATATTTTTTGCTGGTTGCCTTCATTCTCATCAAAAAAAGCTACCACCTTAATTCCTTCGGTTCCTTCTTGCTCCAACTTGCGCTTGGTTGTAAGGCCAGAGGTACCCGCACCCAAAATGGCAAAATGCTCTCTTTTGTAATCAGAGTAGCTGTTAATTCTTATATATACCAGTTTAATAAATACCCTAAACCCAGCCAAGAAAAACACGGAGAATACAAAATCTAATAACAATACCGAAACTGGAAATAAGTGATTGCTTTCAGGAAAATAATTGTGAATAGCATCTACCAAAAACAACAATGCCAATGAAATAGACATGGCATAAAATATCCTAAAAGCATCCTGAACGCTGGTATGTCTCAATACAAAATTATGCAATCTAAAATAGGAAATGCTAATGCCCTTCACCAATAAAATAATGGGAATGGCCGACAAAGACTCAAATAAAAAATCTGATCCTGTGCCAAAACTTAAACGCGTTACAATGGCCAAAATATAGGCCAATGCACAAAGCCCCAAATCAAAAAGTAAAATGAACCAGCGGGGTACCTGACTCGATTTTGCGAACAGTAATTGTAAAAATTTCATAGGCTTGTCATTTCGAAGCGGCTTTCGCACACCTCACAACTGTATACGAATGTATATAAATATAACATAAAAAAAAATTCTGTAAGGACAGGTCGCGTCGTAGGGACAGGTCGCGACCTGTCCGTACAGCGACCTGTCCCTACGACGCCGCCCTCGAAACGCCACGCCGGTACGGACAGGTCGCGACCTGTCCCTACAGCATTTGCATTTCACCACCAATTCCCCTAATTTTGCCACACCTAGGAAAATGATATCCCCAAACAACATCGACCCTAAGTGGTACCTGCTCTATTCCAAACCCCGCAGCGAAAAAAAAGCTGCACACGAACTAGAAATCAGAGGCCACCAAATATATTTACCCCTGCAAAGAACCCTGCGCCAATGGAGCGATAGGAAGAAGTGGGTAGAAGAACCCCTGTTTAAATCTTACCTTTTTATTTATACCAACCTCGAACGCAATTATTACGATATCCTAAATGTTCCGGGAATTGTTAAATTTGTAAACTTTGAGAAAAGTCCTGCTATTGTAGATGCGCGCGAAATTGACCTCGTAAAACGCATGCTCGGCAATACCAGTGATATGGAAGTGGCCACCAATTTATTGGAGGACAATTCTGAAGAAACCAATGTGGAAGTGGAAATAATAGCCGGCCCCCTCATTGGAACACGCGGGATTATTCTCAACCGAAAAGGAAAAACCCAACTGCTCGTGGAATTGACCAGCATGCACCAAAAAATCCTGCTGCACGTTCCAATGGCAAACGTCAGGCGGGTTTATTCTTAGAAACGAGAAGCGAGAGACGAGAAGCGAGAGGCTTGTCCGCCGAAGTGAAAGAGTCTAGAGCCTAGAATCTAGAGTCTAGACAGCAGCGAACAGCTTGGCTTTGCCAATCAATATTTGAAGAAAAGAAACAAAAAAAAAGCCAAAAGCAAAAAGCCAAAGGGAAAAAGCAGCAACCAGCTAGAAGCAAAAAAAAGCCAGAAGCCAGCTGCCAGAAGCCAGAAGCAACATAACAATAAATAAAGTAGATGTGCTCGCAAGTTGGAATTTTAAACATATTGTAAATCTAGATAGAATTAAGGGCTATAATTCTGTAAATTTGCGACTTGGTTATTCAATGATAGAAATAAGAAGCCCTAAAGATTTGGTAAATTATGGAAACGACTAAAAAAGAAAAACAATTTGATGCGGTAAAAATGATGCGAGATATCAGAGATAAAATTAGTTCTGAAACGCAAAATATGAATTTCGAAGAACTGAAAGCCTATATCAAACAAAAACTTTCTGAAAATAAAAACAAACTCGTAGGACAATAATTACAAGTAGGTGCGGGAAGAGAATCCAAAGCCCAGAATCCAGGCTTGTCTGCCGAAGCATAAGTGAAAGAGTCTAGAGTCTAGAGCCTAGAATCTAGACACTAGACAGCAGCGAACAGCTTGGCTTTGCCAATCAAAATTTGAAGAAAAGAAACAAAAAAAAGCCAAAAGCAAAAAGCCAAAAAAAGCCAGCCGCCAGAAAAGCAGCAACCAGCAACAAAATGCCAGAAGCCAGCTGCTAGAAGCCAGAAGCAAAAAAAAGCCAGCTGCCAGAGGCCAGAAGCAAAAAAAAGCCAGAAGCCAAAAACCAGAAGATAAAAACCAGCCGCCAGAAAACCAGCAACCAGCAACAAAATGCCAGAAGCCAGAAGCCAGCAGCCAGAAGCCAAAAATAATGAAAAACAAAATACTCCTCTTAAGCCTCATCAGCTTCCTACTCACAAGCTGCGTGTCTAATAAGAAATTTATTTACCTGCAAGACAAAGGCAATGTAAAAACAGATACCACCGGTACCATGCCTGTGCAAGCCTATGCCTACAAATTGCAAAATGGCGATATCTTATATGTATCCTTGTCTACCGACGATGAAAGGCTCAACAAAATGTTTGTGCCTGCCGCGGGAGCTACTAGCATGCAAATGGGTGTAGGAATGGCTGGAACCCAATTTTACTTCACCGGTTTTACCTTAAACAGCGCAGGCGAACTGGAATTGCCATACATAGGCAAAGTAGTTTTGGCCGGACAAACCATTGAACAAGCCAAGCTGAGCATTGAAGAAAGTCTCAAGAAATATTTCAAGGTGTTCTTCTTGCAAATAAAAGTGGCAGAGTTTAAATATACCGTTATGGGTTCTGTTGGACATCCAGGGCAGTTTTTCTTCCAGCAGAATAAAGTAAATATTATGGAAGCCTTGGCGCAGGCCGGTGAGGTGCAAAATATGGCCAAACGCAACGAAATTCAATTGTTCCGCCAATACCCCGAAGGCGTGCGCATGCATATTATTGATATAACCGATAGGTCATTAATCAATTCATCATTGTGGTATATTCAACCCAATGATATGTTGTATGTGCAACCCATCAAAGCACGTGTAATGGGCGATTTCTCAACCGTGCAGAGCTCTTTGGGCACCGTGGCCCCAATTCTCAGTACTTTCTTAGCGGTATTCAATACCTACCTCCTCATCAAAAATCTTAAATAACATCTATGAACGACCAAGCGCAAAATTCGCCTGCCGATAAGAATTTCTCTGCGGCCCCCCCTGCAGACAGCGGACTAAATATAAAAATCATCATAGGTAAATTTTTAGCCTTTCTACCTTATTTTGTTTTATCAACTGTTTTGTGTTTGAGCATTGCCTTTTTGGTAAACCGCTACTCCAATCCACGTTACATGGTAAAGGCTACCATGCTCATTAAAGAGAAAAATAGCCGCTCGGGTATGGATGGGGCAGAAGGTTTTATACAAGGCATGCAATTGCTCAGTACCTCCAAAAATATTGAGAACGAATTAGGTATCATCCGCTCCAGAGCAATGGTGGAAGAAACCATTAATAACCTCGATTTTGGCGTTTCTATATACTCCCTAGGTAGTATAAAGAAAAACGATTTATATGGCAACGCACCTTTTGCCCTTTTGCTAGATAGCAGCCACCTGCAAGTGGTAAGTGGCGAACTTATGCTAAAATTCATTGGCAATGGCCAAATGGAAGTGTATACCGAAGACCCTATCAATGTATTTGTGCCAGCAACGGGCGAAGTGGTTCAAAACAGAATAGACCTGCCCAAACAAACCTTTAAAGTAGGTGATGAAATTGTTTCCGAGAACTACAAATTCAAATTGCAATTCAATGATGGTTCATTGGTTCGCGCCAAAGACCAGTTGTTTGCCGTAAAAATCAATAGCTTTGAAGACTTGGTAGGAACCTACAATGGGCAATTTCAAATAAAACCCATCAACAAGCAATCTTCTATTGTAGAAATTACCAAAGAAGGCGAATGGCCGGCAAAAGACATTGCATTTATCAATATGTTGTGCCGAACCTATACCAACCGTGGCTTGTCAGATAAGAACAAAACTACCCAAAATACCATTGCATTTATTGATGCCCAATTGAGCAATATTTCAGATTCGTTAAACTCGGTAGAAGACCAATTGCAACTTTACCGCAGCGTCAATAAAATTGTAGATTTAAGTGCTACCGGCGAAAATATTGTGAGCCAAATTGCCAGTTTGGAAAACAACAAAGCCCAAGAAGAACTTAAAGAAAAATATTACAAGTACCTTAGTAATTATGTAGCCGCCAATAAAGGCTACGATGAAGTGGTAGCGCCTGCAGCCATGGGTATTCCCGATCCAATTCTCAATGGTTTATTGGCCAAAATGGTGGAAACCTATGCCAAAAAGAAAACATTGGAAATCTCGCTCAAAGAAAGCAATCCAATGATCCAGGAAGCAAATAATACCCTCAAAGTATTGAAGCAAACCCTCCAAGAAAATTTAAAAAATATTCAGGCGGCATCTAACTTGGTATTAAAAGATTTAAACGAACGCATAGATGTGTTTGAAACACAAATTGGTAGCCTGCCGCAAAAGGAGCAAAAGCTCCTCAACATGACGCGCAAATACCAATTGAGTGATAAGCTTTATACCTACCTTTTAGAGAAACGTGCAGAGGCAGGAATTGCTGGCGCAGGTATTACGCCCGATAGTAAAATTGTAGATGCAGCAGTTGTAGCTGGCAAAACCTATCCCAAAACAAGCAACAATTACAGCATTGCTTTGGCCATTGGTTTGATTCTACCGCTTGCTTTAATTTTGGGAATGGAGTTCTTTAACAATTCCATTGAAAACCACAGCCAATTGCAAAAAATTACCCAAATTCCATTGGTGGGAAATATTGTACACAATACCAAGCAAAGCGCATTGGTTATTGCCAATCACCCTAAGTCGCAGGTATCAGAGGCCTTCCGTAATTTACGATCCAATATCTCTTACCTTTCGGGCGGACAAGCAAACAAAAAAGTAATCATGGTTACCTCTACCGTTTCGGGCGAGGGTAAAACGTTTATCTCTATGAACTTGGCATCTGTACTGGCCATTGGGGGGTACAAAACACTCCTTATTGGGGTGGATTTACGTAAGCCAAAAATCTTCCAAGATTTTAAAATGGACAATTCCTTTGGTCTTACTAATTATTTAATTGGTCGTGCCAACAGCAGTAATATCATTCAAAAAACTGATGTAGAAAATCTTCATGTAATTACGGCCGGACCAACGCCTCCCAATCCATCCGAATTGATTATGTCGGCGGCCTTTTACAACTTAATTGAAGAGTACCGCAATACGTATGACTATATCATCTTAGATACCCCGCCAATTGGCCTCGTTGCCGATGGTTTGGATATCATGAAACATGCTGATATTGTATTGTATGTTGCTCGCCAGGCCGTTTCTAAAAAGAACTACTTAAGCCTCATCAACGAAATTTACGCCAACGAAAAAGGCAAAAACATCGGACTCGTATTCAACGACGTAAACTTTGCTGCCGTATATGGCTACGGTTACGGTGCCTACGGTTATGGTTACGGCTATGGCTACGGATCTAGCTACGGAAGTGGCTACGGCTACGGATATGGCGCAGGCTACGGATACGGATACGGCCAACAATACGGCTACGGCGACACCGAAGTAGACAAAAAACCATTCCTAAAACGCCTTCTGGGGAGATAGAAGCGAGAAGCGAGAAGCGAGAAACGAGAAGCGAGATTGTAGGGGATGGTCGCGACCATCCCTTTTTGAATGGGGATACGAGATTGTAGGGGATGGTCGCGACCATCCCTTTTTGAATGGGGATACGAGATTGTAGGGGATGGTCGAGACCATCCCTTTTTTTTAAAACGGCCAGAAGCCAGAAGCCATAAGCCAGAAGCTAGAAGCCAATTGCCACTGACAAATTCTTAATAAATTAACTTGTTTATTAATTTTTAATCCCCTATAATTGAATAAAAAAACTACTCATTGTTGTTTTTTTATCTTTTCCTCCTCTTCGTATCCACCCCACTTTGTCGCAAAACTGTGACTCACCAAGCGAAGCTTTTTATAGAAGCGAGATTGTAGGGGATGGTCGCGACCATCCCTCTGCGAATTTTAGAACCGAGAGGCGAGAAGCGAGTTGGGAAAATAAATTTTGGGTTTTCCCACTAAGATTTTTTTAAAAGAACTTTCTTAACTCCAAATATTAATTTTTCTGTAGATTTATTTTTATGAGAAATAATTATGAGAATTTGGCAATTTATACCAGAAGTATTGAGGTAAGTGTTCAGATTATGAAGGTTATTGATGATGTTAGACCTTTCAGATTAGCTGAACAAATTATCTCCTCATCCATATCAATACCTAGCAATATAGCAGAAGGTTCTGAGCGTGGGTCAAATAAGGATTTTATTCGTTTTCTAGAATATTCAAGCGGGTCGGCTTCGGAGTTAATTACCCAACTAACAATAATAAGTAAAGCCGAAAAGGAAATTCAATTAGACCTTCCATTTTTGATTGAAGAATTAAAACAAATTAATTCAATGATCCGAGGACTGATTAATAGCCTGAATAAGAAAATTTAGAAACGAGAAGCGAGAAACGAGAAGCGAGACGCGAGTTTTTTTTGCAAGCTTCGCTTGTTTTGCTTCAATTCGTTTAGTTCGACAAGCTCACCTTTAATTTACTGACGGTCTTGACCGTCATTATAATGCTTCTCTCGGTTCTCGATTCTCGTCTCTCGCTTCTAAAAAGCTCATCATCAGAAAAATTTCCATTACAAAAGAATTGCAAAAACTCGC
>CAIYNF010000040.1 GCA_903927505.1 uncultured Bacteroidota bacterium
GACTGAGTCATTTACGGCAAAATTCAGTCAAATGGGGCATCGAGCCCCTTATTGACTGAGCAAACAAAACCAAAAGCTCCTGATGTATTTTAGCAATAACACAGAAACTATTGGTTTTTAAACGGTCAACGTATTTTAGGCTTTAACATAGAAGCCAGAGGCAAGCAGCTAGCTGCCAACTTAATCTATCTCAAAATAATTAAGATCCTTAGAAAAGGATTCTTTGATAAAAAAGGTGGCAATGAAGGCTAAGGAAATACATACCAATCCTACCCAAAACGCGGCTTGGATTACCCCGAAATTAATTGAAAGACTTGCAAAACTTAAAGTGATTGGAACTACTGCACCGCGCACAAAATTAGGAACTGTATTGGTAACCGTTGAACGAATATTGGTACCAAATTGTTCGGAGGCAATGGTTACAAATAAGGCCCAGTAACCCGTTGCAAAGCCAATGGCAAAACACATGAATTTAAAATAGTTGACACTCACATTGGTATTAAACAAATACACCAAGGTTACCACCACAGAAAGGGCAAGGTAAATATAAACCACTTTCTTTCTGCTTTTCAAAAGCTGACTCAACAAACCACTGCCAATATCTCCAGCAGATAAACCCAGGTAGGCAAACATTACACTGTCTGCAATATTTAATTTTTCTAACAAGCCATGTGCTTCTGCAAACCTATTGGAGAGGTTTACCAATACTCCAACGGCAAACCATATTGGCAAGCCAATTAAAATGCAGGCTAAATATTTTATAAATAAATCTGAGCGTTGGAAAAGTGAGAAAAAATTACCTCTTTTTATTTCTTTGTTTTGGGTTAAGCTTTTAAACATGCCACTTTCATAAGCGCCGGCACGGGTAAGCAACAATAACAATCCCAAACCACCACCTACCAAATAGGTTGTATGCCAGGCAAAGTGCTTTCCAATCATACCCGCAAATACAGCACCCAAAGCGCCAAAGGCCACAATTATCATGGTACCATAGCCGCGGTTTTCTTTCGACATATTTTCTGCCACCAAAGTAATACCTGCACCCAACTCACCAGCCAAACCTATTCCTGCAATAAAACGCATGATGGCATATTGGTTGATATCTGTTACAAAGGCATTTCCAATATTGGCTAAGGAATACATAAAAATAGAACCAAACAAAACGGAAACACGTCCTTTTTTATCGCCCATAATTCCCCAAAGTAATCCTCCAAGGAGCATACCCGTCATTTGCACATTGAACAAAAATATTTCATTTGTTTTGAGTGCCTCACCAACAAATCCGAGGGCTTGGAGACTTTGGTTTTTCACCACATTAAATACTATGAGGTCGTATATATCTACAAAATAACCTAGAGCGGCTACAACAATGAGAAGATTTACATTCTTATTTTGATTCATATGAGCTATTAAACAATAGCAAAATAAGAAAAGCAGTTGGAAATGAAAACAGAATTAATTTTGAAGCAAAAAATTACAATGCCAAATAAGTTAAAAAGGCGGCCAAATATTTTTCATCTACCTCATCAAAATGATTAAAAAATTGGCTGTCTACATCTAGCACGGCTAGCAACTCATTTTGTGCCGAAAATACGGGCAATACAATTTCCGAATTGGATGCACTGCTACAGGCTATATGTCCAGGGAATTGATGCACATCAGGAACTATAATAGCAGATTTACTTTCCCAAGCTTTGCCACAAACACCTTTACCAAAAGAAATACGTGTACAGGCAACAGGACCTTGAAAAGGACCTAAGACCAGCTCATTACCCTTTACAAAATAAAAGCCAACCCACCACCATTGAAAGGCCTCTTTTAAGACCGCACAAAAGTTGGCAAGGTTGGCTATTTTATCCTCCTCTCCTATTAAAAGAGCATGCAGTTGTGGCTGCACTTGGAGGTACAATTCTTATTTGCTAAGAGATTTATCTAAATCTAGAAGCTCCAAAACTTCTTATTTTACAGGCGCAGCAGCCGGAACAGCTACAGCAGTATCTGCAACAGGAGCTGCTTCTGGCGCAACTTCAGCTTTTACATTGGCTCTGTTCACTGAATAATCAGCTTTGTCTGATTTATATTGTTCGTTGGTTTCTAAGGTTTTTTGCGCTTCTTCAGTTCCATAATGACAGGCACTTAATGAGGCAAGGAAAGCAAAAGCAATTAAGATCTTTTTCATTTTATTTTGTTTTTTGAATGTATAACTATTCTTTTCGGTGATGCGAATATAAAATTTTGTCCGAATTATTTTAATTCGAACTCAGAAGCGCCAATTTTAAAACCTTCACAATAAAGTTCGGCTTTGTAATTTCCCTTAATAAACTCACTGCCTTTATCCCAATAAATGCTTATTTGTTGCGCTTCTTGAGAATAATCTATCACCTTTTTGGCACTGTATAATGATTCTTCATTTTGGTATTTAAAAGTACCCGAGCCTGCAATTTGGTTGTAAACAGTGGCGCCATCAGGACCAATTACTTTGAGGTAAATATCTTTAGCTCCTTTTTCGGTTACGAAATTCTCATTGATTGCAAAAGAAATTTTCAACTGGTTCATCTGGCTCACGCGAATGGTTTCTTTTTCTTTTCCGTTGGTTCTTAATTTAACCCCGGTAACAAAAACATTTTGGGTAGTTAATTTGGCGCCAATGGCCACCTTATTGCTCAAACGCGAAATGTCCATATTTAGGTCTTCATTTTTGCGCTTTTGCTTGGTGATATCTGTTTTAAGCGTTTTGTTTTCAGTATTTAAAGAAACAATTACCGTATTTAAAGAATCAATCTGACCAATATACTTGCGCTTGTAGTAACGCAATAAATCTAACTCATCGTTGGCTTTGGCTAATTCTTCGCGGGTTAATTTTCCTTTGCGCAATAGGGTTTCAATGCGCTCTGCAAATTGCTGAAGGGAATCATTTTTATCTCTTAAGAATTGATCCAACTGCGTATTTTTACCTTTGTATTCGGTAAGCTCTAAATCAGTTTCTTTTAAAATATTTTCGAGGGCCACTTTGGTAGAATCTGTTTGAAACAATTCAACTTCCTTTACTGCCAATTTCTTATCGGTTTTAAAATAAGTATAGGTAAAGAAACTCAATAACAAGATGAGTAAAATATTTAATACCGATTGAAATATGATAATTAAACGATAGCGTTTGAGCTTTTGTTGGTCATTTTGCATGGGGCAAAAATACATATAGAATCTATTTACCAAAGCCCCCTTTTTCCACCAATGTGAGATAAAGGACTATTTTTTCGCCCGAATTATTAATATTGTGGGAAATTTAAGGCATTTTGAAAATTACAACCACACCATTAGAAGGCTTATTAATAATTGAACCTCAAATATTTAAGGACTCAAGAGGCTATTTTTTTGAGAGTTATAACGAAGATAAATTCCATGCCGCTGGCATCAGCGCAAAATTTGTGCAAGACAATCAGTCCTTATCACAAAAAGGTGCTTTGCGTGGAATGCATTTTCAGGCACCACCCTTTGAGCAAGGTAAATTGGTACGGGTTGTGCAAGGCGCGGTAAACGACGTAGTTGTTGATATACGTAAGAACTCCCCTACCTACGGACAGCATTTTGCCGTTGAACTTTCTGCCCAAAATCAATTGATGTTTTGGATTCCACCCGGCTTTGCACATGGTTTTGAAACCTTATTGGATCAAACCTTATTTTTATACAAATGCACCAATGTGTATAACAAGGAGGCAGAAGGAGGTTTGTTATGGAACGACCCTCGCCTTGGCATTCAATGGCAAACAGAAACCCCACTTGTTTCTGATAAAGATATTTTACTACCTTCCCTTCAAAATTTCACTAGCCCTTTTTAATAAAAATGTCGGAACAAACACCCATAGATGAAAGTGTTGTAGCACTCATCAACCAATTAAAAGAAAAATACGAAGTAAACAGCCAAGATTTTAAGGCCTACCTTGAAGGATTGGTATACCAAGAATATACCAGCTATTGGGATTATATTATGGTGGATACGCTTTTGAGTTTACAGAAGCCTAAGACCAATATTCCTGATGAGGAAATTTTTATTATGTACCACCAAATTACAGAATTGTATTTCAAACTTTCTTTGCATGAATACAAACAATTGGCGGAGCGTAAAAACAGCCTAGATGCAAAATTCTTTGCCCAACGATTAAAAAGAATCAATGCTTATTTTACCAACCTAACCCATTCATTTGATATTATGGTGGAAGGCATGGAAAAAGAGCAATTCTTAAAATTTAGAATGAGCCTTTTGCCTGCGAGCGGCTTTCAATCTGCCCAATACAGGATGATAGAAATTTGCTCAGCCGAATTTATTCGTTTGGTAGACAAGGACCATCGTTCAAATTTTGATGCATCGAGTGACATTGCCCAAATGTTTGAATTTATCTATTGGAAACATGGTGCAACTGAGGTAGGAACAGGCAAAAAAACCCTTACCCTTACCCAATTTGAAAACAAATATGCAGAAGATTTAATTCGTTTGGCAAATGCTAGTAAAGGCACCAATTTATCTGCTTTGTACAATTCCCTTTCTAAGGAAGACCAAGCAGATCCGGAATTGCTTGCACAAATGAGAAAATTGGATCAAAATGTGAACGTAAATTGGCCTTTGGTTCATTATAAATCTGCCGTAAAATACTTACAAAAACCAAATGCCGATGTGGCTGCCACAGGCGGCACAAATTGGCAGAAATACTTGCCTCCGCGTTTCCAGGTAAGGGTTTTCTTCCCACAATTATGGAGCGATGCAGAAATTGCCGAATGGGGCAAAAGCGCCTTCGAATAATAAACACTTAGTAGCTTCCGTTTTTACCTATATGAGAGTTATATTCTTATTTCTTTTGATGGACATTTTCTTTGCAGGAAATGCACAAAACCTTACAGAAAAATCTATTGAGGTTGGGCAATTTTTGTATATCAATCCCTGCAATAAAAACCAAAAAGAATTTGTTTCAATGGATGTGTATGCCCGAACCAAACCTTATAATAAAAAACTAATTGATACCACCACAGGTGATGGCTTATTAGACGAATTTTTTAAGGACAAAAGCATAGATGCCAAGCGCCTCCCATGTAGCATGGGCGGCCATAAATACAGGATAGCAGCCTTGCATCAATTCAATGAAGGCGGACAAAATAAAAGGGTAATACTTTTATATACCGCCTACCCACTTACCCTTATTTGGGTGGAGCTTGACAAAGCATTGGAGCTTGGAGAAATAAAAATTGATTGATTAAAACAGGTTCTTCTTTCTAAAGAAGAACACGCCTAAAACGGAAAGCACAACTGCAATTAAAGTTACTATCCAAAAGGCATGCGCATCGTTTTGAAATGGCAATGGCACGTTCATTCCGTATATACTTGCCACCAAAATTGGAAGCGATAAAATAATTGTAACCGTAGTTAAATAACGAATGGTGATATTCAAATTATTTGAAATAATACTTGAATGCGCGCCCATCATATTTCCAAGGATATTACTGTAGATCTTTGCCATTTCAATAGCTTGACGAATTTCAATATTTACATCCTCAATTAATTCGTGTTCACTTTCTTTAATATCTTCAGAAAGATTGTTGCGTTGCAAACGTTGCATCATTAATTCATTTGCCTTTAGTGAAGTGCTAAAAAACACCAAACTTTTTTCTAAACGCAACAAATCAATTAACTCTCTGTTTCTAGTACTGCGGTGCAACATTTGCTCAATATCTCCCGCCCTGTTGTTAATGTCTTTTAGGTATTTTAAATACAACAAAGAAGTGCGGTAAAATATTTGCATCACAAAACGCTCACGCAAGAAAGTTAAGAAACCTTTTACCTTTCCTTCATTAAACATTTCTAAAACATCTACGGGCTTACTGCAAATGGTAACTATTAAATCGCGCTTAAGCAAAATACCCAAAGCCACTGTTGAATAAGGCAAATCAGAGTCTGCTTCATTGAGGCAGGGAACACGACAAACTATTAAGAGAGAATTTTTATGTGCTTCTACACGGGCATTTTCATCCGGATCCAATGGATCACTGAGCACCTCAGGTGGCACCAGCAATTTATTAGAAAGCATGTCAATCTCATTGGTGGTAGGGCTCACCACATTGATCCAACAGTCTTTCTCTATGCCCTCTAATTCGAGCAATTTATTGTAGCCGCTTTTAAAATACTGGATCATACGAGAAAGGCTTTAAAATTGAAATGCAAAGCAAGGCCTATCTTAGCAATTATCCAAGCAAAGAAATTATTAATTCCAATCCAAGTGTCAGATTAAATAAAAATGGCATTTTCATTCCTAGTTTCTTTTACCTTCTTTTGTTGTGTGAAGGTTACAGTTTATACAGATGGTTCGGCCCGCGGAAATCCTGGCCGCGGAGGCTACGGCATAGTAATGGCAAGCGGTTCGCACCGAAAAGAAATGAGTGCTGGCTACCGCCTTACCACCAATAACCGCATGGAACTCTTGGCTGTAATTGTTGCCATTGAATCTATGAAAATGCCCAATTTACACATCACCATTTACACCGATAGCAAGTATGTATGCGAATCTGTAGAGAAAAAATGGGTGTTTGGCTGGGCTAAAAAAGGCTTCAAAGACAAAAAAAATCCCGATTTATGGCGCAGGTTCCTGGCACTCTACCCCCTGCACCAAATAGAATTTAAGTGGATCAAAGGGCATGCCGGACATGCCATGAACGAGCGTTGCGACCAATTAGCAACTGCTGCTGCCGATGGAAATGAGCTTGCCGTGGACGAGTTTTACGAGCGGGAACAAGTAAGTAATAATTTGCTAATCTAAATATAAGCAAGGCTTTACTTGACAAGCTCCAAGCAATCATCTACCTTCGAGTAGGATTAATCCCCACCCAACCATGTTGAAAATACTGGTTCCTACTGACTATTCGCCAGAAGCAAAAAATGCATGTTTGTATGCCTATCATTTTGCAGCATACACCAACAGCAGCATTGTTCTTTACCACGCCATTCCGGTAATTCCTCCCAGTGCAGAATTTCCTATTCCCATTGAGAATTATTACCTGAGTGATAAGGAAGAAATTTTATTATTAGAAGAAGCCTTTCACCATCTTTTAGTTCTACATCAACTCGATCCAAAAAAGGTAAAATACAAGGGAGCTGTTAGCGTAGAAAATAGCATCAGCAATGGTATAAAAAATGCCTTTGACGAAAACAAGTGCGACCTTGTAATTATGGGTACACATGGGGCTAGCGGCTTTAGCAAAATATTTTTAGGGAGCAATACCACGCAACTCATTGCAGAAACAATGGTGCCCGTTATTGCCATTCCCAAAACGTATCGGTTCGAACCAATTTACCATTTGATTTACGCCTCCGACCTAGAAAATTTAAAAGAAGAATTAGGCATATTAATTCCTTTTGCGGAAGTATTTCATGCAGCCTTAGAATTGGTTTATTTTGATTATGCCAGCCCAAACAGTGAGCACCTTATTCTGGAAGCACAAAAGTTTATTCACCAACAAGTGTATCCAAATATTAAGCTCAGCATAAAGAAAGGCAGCATACATTTGAGCTTACCAGAAAACCTCAAACGTCAGCTCAACCCCAGCAATACCCAAATGTTGGTGCTTTATAGGGCCGCACATACTTGGATGGAAAACTTATTGCTTGGCAGCAACGCACAAAAAATGTTGCTCGACCCAGGAATGCCTATTTTGGTATTACATAAAAATTAAGGCGCAAGGTAGCCTCAAATTTATCTGTAGCAAAAAGCTATATTTGCCCTAAATAATAAAGGGTGATTAAAAAGGTATTGGTAATTCGTTTTAGTTCTATTGGCGACATTGTTTTAACTACGCCTGTGTTGCGCTGTTTAAAAAAACAAATGCCCGGTATTGAAATTCATTACCTCAGCAAAAGCAATTACCAAGTTGTTTTAGAAAACAATCCTTACATAGATAAAATCCATTACCTAAACCAACACCCAATTTTTAAAGCTGCGGCACTTAAAAACGAAAATTACGACCTGGTAATAGACCTGCACCATAACCTCCGAACTACTTTATTTAAAGCCGTGTTGGGCGTTAAGGCTTATTCCTTTAACAAGCTCAATTGGCAGAAATTTTTGGCCGTATTTTTTAAAATAAAACAACTTCCAAACCTTCATATTGTTGAGCGTTACTTGGCAACATTGAACCCATTACCAATTACCAATGATGGCTTGGGTTTAGATTATTTTATCCCAGAAAAGGATGCCCATTTTCCTGATGCACATCAAAACTTAGCGCAAGAAAAATATGTAGCTTGGGCAATAGGCGGTCAACATTTTACCAAGCGATTGCCAGCCAATAAAGTAATTGAAATGGCCGCAAAGGTGCAAGATAAAATTGTATTATTGGGAGGCATAGAAGACCAAGAGGCTGCACAAAAAATAGCCAATACCCTGGGCGCAAAATGTATCAATTTGGTAGGGCAACTTAATTTGAATGAATCTGCCTTTGTGGTTCAAAATGCCCAACAATTGTACACCAATGATACCGGTTTATTGCATATTGGTGCGGCCTTAAAGAAGCCTATTGTTTCATTCTGGGGCAATACCATTCCGGCCTTTGGCATGGGCCCCTATTATGGCAATGCACCCATCCCCTATCAAATTATAGAAAATAACAACTTATCCTGCAGGCCCTGCAGTAAGATTGGGTTTAATAAATGTCCGAAAGGCCATTTTGCCTGCATGGAAAATTTAAGTTTATAAAACAAAAAAGGGGGCCAAGGCCCCCTTTTTTGTTTTCGCATTTGTGTGTGAAATTATTCTTTCACCAATTTCAATTGCACATTACCCGTTTGGGTAGCAATGTTTGCAACATAAACGCCAGCAGGCCATGCAGCCGCATCTACGCTTATATTTTCTGCATCCATTAATTGGCTATAAACCATTTTACCATCCATGCTATAAATAGAAAGCACAGCAGCTTGGTTCAACATTTCAGTTCTGTTA